>NZ_OZ245771.1:4034961-4397448 GCF_965227715.1 Aestuariivirga sp.
GCCACGCGCCGCGCGCTCCCATTCGGCTTCCGTCGGGAGGGACTTGCCGGCCCATGCGGCATAGGCCTCCGCATCGCGCAGCACGATGTGGACGGCGGGGTGATCTTCAATGCCCTCGATTGAACTTTCGGCGCCGTAGGGATGGCGCCAGCTGGCGCCGAACAGGAAGGCCCACCAATTGGCGTTGTTCCGGAGGTCAACGGCATGGGAAGGGGGCGAGAACACCAGCGAGCCCGGCTGCAGCATTTCGGGCAAGATGCCGGGGTAATCCTTCGGGTCCGGCGGGATTTCGGCGAAGGTCACATAGCCCGTCTCATCCACGAAGCGCTGAAACTCCCGGTTGGTAACGGGCTTGATGTCCATCCAGAAGCCATCAACCTTCGCAGGATGCGCCGGCTTCTCCTCCGGGTAGTGGTGGTCCGAGCCCATGAGGAACTCGCCGCCGGGGACGAAAGCCATTCCGGGGTGCTGCACCACTTGTGACGGCTGCGGGTGCGTTGACGATGCAGCGTTGACCATACTCATTCTCTGGGCAGCACCATGCCTGCGCTAATGCTGCAATCTTGCACCACGCAGAGTTGAGGTCAAGTTACAACCTCCCGCTCAAAGACCCAGGCCATCCAGCCACACCTCGAGCTTTTTCATCTCGGCCTCGCCGAAGCCTTCGGGCTGGGTGATGGCCTGCCAGCCTGCGGCGTAGTCTTTCGCGGCGAACACATGGCCGCGGCCCTTTGGAACGGTGGTGGCGGTCATCAGGTCAAAGGCGAGCTGGATGAAGCTGATCGCCGGCATCCAGGTGAGGGCGGGGGACACGTCCGGCCCGCGCGGGGACTTCATCCAGTCCGGCTCGCGCCGCCACATGTCGGTTTTGAAGAAGGTGATGGGGTCTGACGGATATTGCAGATAGAGCACCTTGACGGGGCCCCAGCCGGGCTGCTGCAGCTGGCTCTGGTCCTGCGCGGTGAAGAAGCGGAAGACGGAATTGTTGCGCGCCACCGGCAGCCAGGCAGGCGAGCCCTGCTGGCGCGTGGCGGTGACCTGCGGCCAGGTGCGGCTGGCAAAGGGCGGGCCGGTCCAGAAGGCGCCTTCGAAGGGATCGCCCAGCAGGGCGAAGGCATCGCTCGCGAGATCCGAGTTGAGGGAGCCCAGGCTGAGGCCGAAGAGGAACAGTCGCGGGCGGCTGTCCTTTGGCAGGCTGCGCCAGTGGCCGTAGATCGCGTCGAACACGGCGCGGGCCGTGTCCTCGCCATAGACGGGGTCCACAAACAGCGTGAGCCAGCTCGGCAGATAGGAATACTGGACCGAGACAGAGGCGAGATCGCCACCCTGCATCACTTCCAGCGGCATCATAGCGGCTTCATCCACCCAGCCCGTGCCGGTGGGCGTGGCGATGACGAGGAGCTTGCGGCTGAAGGCGCCGACGCGCTCCATTTCCGCCAGCGCCAGCGCGGCGCGCTCTTCCGGTGTGCGGGCGGAATTGAGGCCCACATAGATGCGCAAAGGCTCGGCCGCGGGTTTGCCGGTGATCCCGGTAATCTGGGCTGCATCGGGTGCTGCGAGAACGCGCCTGCGGCCTTCGCGGCCCAGCTCCTCCCAGGAGAGGAGGGAGGCGGCACTTCCGGTTTTCAGCGGATCCTTCGGCGGCGCCTCATCCGCTGGAATGACGGCGTCAACCGTGCGGTAGGCCGAATCGAGGCCGCGCAGCAGCGCTTGCAGCAGCACGCCATTGCCGATGGCCCAGAAGCTCCACAGGGCCAGAACCGAAGCCAGCAAGATGGCGGCGCGCATCGGCAGCAGCCGCCGCATGGGCAGCAGGTAGAGCTCGCGCAGCGCTCCGAAGAAGCGGCCGATCATCAGTAGCACGATGAACAGCGCCACCCCGACCGCCAGTAGCACAAAGGGCCAGCCGGCGGGAACCGAGGGGAGCCCCAGGGCCTTCGTCACATCATTCTGCCAGCCGCCCGCGAAAAATGCCGCGGCGATGACGATCACACCCGCCGCCACCGCTGCGACGCGCCGGAGCCAGTGGAGCGGGCCCGTGCCCGGCGCGGGAAGTCCGAGCCACACCCAGAGCTGCGCGACCCCTGCGGCCAGCCCATAACCCACGGCGAAACACAGCCCGGCAATAGCCCCCTGCAGCAAACCGTTGCGCGGGATGAGGCTCGGTGTGAGGGCCGCCAGCCAGAACAGCGCACCCGCCACAAGCCCCGCTGCGGACAAGGGTGCCGTGAAACGGTGCAATAGGGAAACGCCAAACTTGCTCATGTCCTGCCGGTGGCTGTGATTGCTGCGGGAGAGCAAGACAACGGCGGCCAAGGCCTGTCAAGCAATCTGCAATCCGGCGCAACCGGTCTCCCCCGGTTCACGGACGCACCGGAACATGCTACTCACCTGTGAAGAGGTGACACCATGTTGAACAAGACAATCCGCAGCCTCGCCGTGTTGGCAACCGCTGGCTTCCTGGTCTTGAGCGCCGGCACGTGCCGCGCCGAGGACCCGCTGCCGGCCTGGAATGACGGACCGGCCAAGCAGGCGGTGATCGATCTCGTGACCGCGGTGACGACCGAGGGCGGGCCGGATTTCGTGGCGCCTGAGGACAGGGTTGCGACCTTCGATCAGGACGGGACAAGCTGGGTTGAGCACCCGGCCTACCCGCAAGCGCTGTTCGCCATCGACCGCATCGCCGCCATGGCCCCGCAGCACCCGGAATGGAAGGACCAGGAGCCGTTCAAATCCGTGCTTGCGGGCGACAGGACGGCCATTGCCCAGTTCGATGAAAAGGACTGGCTGCAGATCATCGCCGTCACCCATTCCGCCATGGACGTCGCCGAATTCGACAGGCTGGTGCAGGACTGGCTTCCCCGCTCGATGAACCCGGTGCTGAAGCGTGGCCCTGTCACGTCCCTCACCTATGTGCCGATCCTCGAGGTCATGAAATACCTGCGCGCCAATGGCTTCCGCACCTATCTGGTGACGGGCGGCGGCCAGGAATTCGTGCGCAATTTCGCCAAGGACACCTATGGAATCCCACCGTCACAGGTGGTGGGGTCCAGCATCGTGACCACCTACAAGATCGAAGACGGGAAGCCCGTGCTCTACCGTGAGCCAAAGGTGTTCTTTGTGGACGATGGCCCGGGGAAGGCCGTGGGCATCAACCTGTTCATCGGCCAGCGCCCGCAGATCGCATTCGGCAATTCGGATGGCGACCGCGAGATGCTGGAGTGGACGACGGCGGGAGACGGCAAGCGCCTGGGCCTTCTGGTGTTCCATGACGATGCCGTGCGCGAATTCGCCTATGGCCCGGCCAATGGCTTGCCGGACACGCATGTCGGCGCCTTCTCGCAATCCCTCATGGACGAGGCCAAGGCGCGGGGCTGGCAGGTGATCAGCATGAAGAAGGACTGGAAGACCATCCTCGCACCCGCGCCCTGAGGCTCAGGCGGCGTCAGCCGAGTCCTGCTCGTCGAAGTCCAGCATGGACATGAGCACGGCTTCAACCTCGTCCTGGCCGCTGGTGAAGGCGGCAACGCAACTCGGGTCGAACTGCTCGCCGGCATTGTCACGCAGGTAGTTGAAGGCGTTGGTCTTGGTCCATGAGGCCTTGTAGGGGCGGAAGCTCGTCAGCGCGTCAAACACATCCGCCACGGCGGCGATGCGTGCGGCGAGCGGAATCTGATCGCCCTTGAGACCGTCCGGATAGCCGCCGCCATCCCATCGTTCATGGTGGCTGAGCGCAATCTCTGCTGCCATGCGGAACATCGGCGATTTGCCCAATGACAGCATGGCGTGGCCCAGCTTGGTGTGCCGCTCCATCTCTTTGCGCTCCTCCGGCGTGAGGAAGCCGCGCTTGTGCAGCAGTTCATCGTTGAGGCCCGCCTTGCCGACATCATGCAGCGGGGCCGCGAGGCGGATGTCCCGGCAGAAGCTTTCGGGCATCCCCAAGTGATTGGCGAGGATCGTGCAGTAGCGCGCCACGCGGGCGTTGTGGAGCGGCGTCTCACGGTCCTTGAGGCCTGCCACGTGTACCAGCACGGTCAGAAATTCTTCCTCGCGCGGCGAGCTTTCGGGCGAGGCCGTGGCGGCCTCCTCATGCCCCTGAGCATGATGCGGCGGAAGATCGCCCATGCGGCCCAGGGTCTTGATGCGCGAGCGGAAGTCCACGGGGTCAAGCGGCCTCAGGATGACGTCCGACGCGCCGGCCTCGAGTGCCGCGGCCCTGGTGGCATCTCCCGGATCGTCCACGGTCAGCAGGATATGCTTGGACTTGAACTGCGCCTCGGCCTTCACCTGCCGCGCCAACTCGAAGCCGCTCAACCGCGGCATGTGGCCGGCGAAGATGGCGATGTCGAAGCTGAGGTCTCCGAGCCCGGCGATCACGGCCGCGGGATCGGTCTGAAGCTGGGTGCAGCAGTTCGGCACCTTGCGCAGCAGCATGTCCATGAGCGCCAGATTGGTGCGGTTGTGATCGACGATGAGGACGGAGATCTTGTCTTGCATGGTCAAGTGATCCTTGAGGTCGTCTTGGTGGGTGGAATGCATGTGGCGCGCGCGATTTCCTGCGCGAGCCGCTGCGGAATGGACGGGTCCAGCGGGCGCTGGCGGAAATGCCCGGCCACAGCTGCAACGGCGGCGAGGCCGAGATTGGCGGCGGCACCTTCGATGGCGGCAAGCCCGATCTCGGCCGCCCCGGCATCGCCATTCGTCAGGGCGCACGAGATTTCTGAAATGAGATGCGGCATGTCTGCCTGGAACAGGCGGAGCAGGTCCTTGACACCGCTCGTGCCCACATCGGAGAGAAGCCCCTTGAGCCGGTGCTGATCCCAGACGGGCACGCGGGCCAGGGCTGCCTCTTCCTCGGCGCGAAGCGAGTGCGTGAGCTCCAGCAGGGCGGCGGCACGGGAGGAGGCGGCGGCAAGCTGCGGCGGGCTTCCCTCGCCCACGGTGCAGGCGGAGAGATAACCATGGATCTCAGTTGCGAAATTCAGAATGGCCGTCAGCTTTCCGGGTGGCAGGCGGCCGTCCCCCGGCATTGCCACAAAAGATGGCCTGAAGCCCGCCTGCGCAGGCGCTGCCGTCTGTACGGGTGCCGTCATGCCGCCCTCGTTCAGAGAAACGTGCCGGCCGCTGATGGGATGCGGTGCGCCGCAGCCACAAGCGCCTGGCGGAGCCTTGGGGGGAGATGCCGGTTCAACCGGCCGGGCGGGGCGGCGTGATGCCTCGGCCCCGATCGGGCCGCCACCTGCGATGATTGATCCTCCCACAGGCGGGTTAAAGTGTTTTCAATGGCTTCGCGTTAAATTCCAGGCGAATGTTGTGAAAGCGATTACCATTGCCCAGTGCGAATTGCGGCAGGTCAAGGAATGGCGGTGCCATTCCCGCCATGGTTCAACGCACATACGGAAGGGACATAGCAATGGCGGGAAAAACCTTGCGGGCGGAACTCGATGAGATCAAGGCGGAGCTGTCACGCCTCCGGCAGGCCCATGCAGCGCCCATAGGTGAACCGGCGGCGGCCGCGGCCTCCTCCGGCATCGGAGAGCAGATCGCCGATCTGAACCGGCTGGTGCAGCAGATGCTGGAAGACGCCGAGGATACGATTGCCGACCATCCGGTCGCCACGGTCGCCGGCGCGCTGGCGCTCGGCATCGTGATCGGGCGCCTCACGTCACATTAGGGAACGGAACACCATGAATCTCAACAATCTGTCGCGCCACATCCGCCTCATCATCCGGGGGGAAATGCTGCTGATCCAGGCGAAGCTCGCCTTCGCCATGCGGCGCACCGCCTTCATGGCCTGCGCCCTGGTGTTCGCAGGGCTGGGATTGGTCTTCGTCAACATCGGGCTGTTCGCGTGGCTGGGGCCGCTGTGGGGACCGGTGTGGACGCCGGTGGGCCTCGGCCTCATCAACATCGCGCTTGCGGCCGCGGCCCTGGGGCTTGCCGCCACGCTGAAGCCGGGGCCGGAGATGGCGCTTGCCGAAGAAATCCGCAACATGGCAACCGACGCGCTTGAAACCGAAATCCGGTCCGCGCCGTTGATGGGCGGCCTTGCCAGCGGGCTTTCGGGCGGGCTGGACCGTTCGGCGATTTCAGGACTGGTGCTGCCCGCCATCACCTCCATCATCGGCGCCCTGGCACGGCGGCGGAAGGAAAAGGCCTGAGGTAACGCTTGACGCCCGAACTCTGGCTCTCACGGCTGCCGCGGCTTGACGGAGCGGCGGCGGTTGCCGCCTGTCTCCTGGTGATGGCGGCCGCCGTGGCGGTGCGGGTCTTTTTCCCACTCGCGGGTCCTTTCATCAGCTTCTACCCGGCGGTGCTCTTCTGTTCGCTCGCCGGAGGATGGAGGCTCGGCGCAATCGCACTGGCCGTGGGCCTCGCCACATCGCTCTTCTTCTTTGCGCCGCCACTGCTCACCACCACCAACGTTCTCTCCTGGCTGAGCTTCGCGGTATTCAGTGCCTTCATCGTCACGGCAATCGACATTCAGCAGCGGACGCTCGCCAGATCCCAGCGCATCACGGAAGATCTGCGGCGCCAGCAGCGCTTCACCGACCAGCTGATCTCGACGGCGGCCGCACTGACATACATCTATGATCTCGAAGCCGAGCAGAATGTGTTCATCAGCCCGCAATGCCGGAGCATGCTGGGCTATGAGCCTGACGCGTTCGCAGCGATGGGCAGCCGCATGATGGTGGAGCTGCTGCACCCTGATGACGCTCCGCGCGTTTCGGAACGCTTTCAGGCGATGCTGGACCAGCCGGACGTGGCCCCGCCTGACCTCGAATACCGGATGCGGCGGAAGGACGGAAGCTGGGTGTGGCTCTTGAGCAGTGACCGCGTGCTGGAACGCAAGGCGGATGGCAAGCCCCGCAAGATCCTCGGCACCGCAACGGATATTTCCGCCCGCAAGCGCTTCGAGGAACAGCTGCTGACCAGCGAGGAGCGCTTCCGCGGCATCTTCGAGAATGCGCCCATCGGAATTTCGATCTCCGATATCAATGGCAACTTCCTGCAGTGCAATCCGGCCTATGAGCGGATCCTCGGCTACAGCTTGGAGGAGCTGCGCAATGCGCCCTTCGCCACGGTTGTTCACCCGGATGACCGCCCGGCCAATCTTGCCGAAGTGAAACGGCTGGTGGCGCAGGAGGTGCCCTTCTTCGAAATCTCCAACCGCTCCGTCCACAAGAGCGGGCGCAGCGTGTGGGTACACAAATTCGTGCTGCTGCTGCGGGACCGGCTTGGAACGCCCGTCAACATTGTGGCCCTCGTCACTGACATGACGGAGCGCAAGCGCCAGGAGGAGCAGATCAGGCTTCTGGTGCGCGAGGTGAACCACCGCTCCAAGAATCTGCTCGCCGTCGTCCAATCGGTTGCGCGGCAGACGGCGGCCTATGGCGAGCCCGCGGATTTCGCGCAGCGTTTCAGTGAGCGCCTGCAGGGCCTTTCCGCCAGCCATGATCTGCTGGTCAGCGATGCGTGGATGGGCATCAGCCTGCGCGAGCTCGTGCTGGCGCAGCTGGCCCCCTTCAAGGAGTTGGTCGGATGGCGCATCGCGGTTTCAGGCCCCCCGCTGCGCATCAATGCCGCCGCCGCTCAGAATATCGGCATGGCGATCCATGAGCTCTGCGCCAATGCCGGACGCTTCGGGGCGCTTTCCAATGCCGAAGGCCAGGTGAAGGTGGCGTGGCGGGTGGAGGAGGGGCCCGAGGGCCCGCGCCTCGACATGGATTGGCAGGAAGAGGGAGGCCCGCCCGTGACGCCACCGCAGCGCCAGGGCCTCGGCGGCATCATTCTCACGCGGCTCATCGCGCAATCGCTGGAAGCTGAGGCGAAGCTCGATTTTGCGCCGCATGGCCTGCACTGGACGCTCACCGCCCCGCTCGACAAGGTGCAGGACCCGCCAGCCGCCGCAGCGGTGTGAGGGGCAGGCGCGCCGAGAGAGACGCGCCATCAAGTGTGATCAGGCCGATGTTTGCGTTCCTGTCTTGCCGTCATTCCGGCGAAGGCCGGAAACCCGCTTTGCTTCAGCATGCCTCGCAAAAATTGCTGGAGACCGGCCTTTGCATCACCCGGTGTTGCGACAGCAGCGGGATCCCGGCCTGCGCCGGGATGACGGCTGAAATGGGTAGACACGCGGCCACGGTGCGAAGGCGGTTTCGACAATTCGGGTTACGGCGCTGAGGGTGAAACACGCCCCGGCGAGATGGTTTCCGCCAGAAGCATGAGAGTGGGGAAGGCCAGAAGCCAGGCGATGCCGATGCCGAGGAGGGCAAAGGCCGTGGGGTCCGCCAGGGTGGCGGCACCCATTTTGGCTCCGGTCCAATAGGCGAGGGGGCCGAAGAGCAGGCCCAGCAGCATCTGCAGTTTGATGCGCCCCCGGAGCCAGGTGAGGCTGCCATTGGGGATGCTCGCAAAGCCGATCCACAGCGCCACGATCCAGACCGGCGGCAGCATCTGCCCTGGTTGCGTGCCCGCGTAGCGGATGAGGCCCGCACCCATCAGCCCCGCTTCAAGCAGAATGCCGAAGAGCACGATGGCGAAGGCGAGCTTCACCTCCGCCCACAGCACGGCACGGCTGAGTGCGAGGTGCAGGCCCAGAACGCCAAGGGCCGGCAGCAGGCCCAGCCACGGCCAGCCATTGGCCCCGCCCCAGACGGAGGCAAACCAGGCGGCATCGAAGGCCAGGAACTGAAGGATCGCGAAAAGTACCGTCATGCGGTCCGCCGCACGAAGAGCTGCGTAATGTGCCCGATCAGACAGGGAGGTTTCCGTTGAAGTTTCATCTTCGGTTTACGCAGCCGGACCCGCTCCGGTTCTCCATGGTGTTGCTGGCGCTCGCGGTTCTGGCAGCGCCCGCCGTGGCCGAGCCGCTCTCGGGCCAACAGCTCAAATCCTTCGTCAGTGGCAAGCGCATTTACCTGGCGGTACCGCTCGGGGGGGAAATTCCGCTCACCTACCGCCCCGGCGGCGTGGTGGACGGCTCAGGTGAAGCCGCAGGCCTTGGCAAATACATGACGCCTAAGGACCGCGGGCGCTGGTGGGTGGATGGCAAACGCCTCTGCCAGAAATGGCAGCAATGGTATGATGGCCGCACCTTCTGCTTCACGGTGACGAAGATGGCAGACAACCGCATCCGCTGGGTGCGCGATGATGGCAAGAGCGGCGTTGCACGCATCCGCTGATCGAGCCCCCTGTTGATTTGGCGGCCATTGCGCCATAAGCCCACCAAAGGGACATGGGGGACCAGCATGAACGAAGATCTCAGAAACAAAGTCGTGGTGGTCACGGGCGGTGTCACCGGCATTGGCGGGGCCGCGTCGCTTGCCTTCGCGGCGGCCGGGGCAAAGGTCTTCGCGCAATATCTGGGTGGGGGGCCCGAGCTGGCGGCGATCGAGAAGGCGGGGATCACCACGCTGAAGCTCGACCTGACCGGGGAGGGCGCGCCCCAGACGCTCATCGATGCAGCGATAGCGAAGCATGGGCGGATCGATGTGCTGCTGAACAACGCCGGCAGCCTCGTTGGCCGCATTCCGGTGACGGATCTCGATGATCCTTTCATCGACAAGGTGTTCGACCTGAACTGCCGCCAGCTCATCCATTGCTGCCGCATTGCCGCGAAGCTGATGAAGGAGCAGGGGGCGGGCAACATCATCAATGTCACCTCGATTGCCGCGCGCAATGGTGCGAGCCCCGGCGGCGCCGTCTATGCCGGGGCCAAGGCCTTCGTCTCGGCGTTCTCGAAGACGCTGGCGAAGGAACTGGTGAGCCATGGCATCCGCGTCAACTGCGTGTCGCCCGGTACGATCCACACCTCGTTTCATGACCGGTTCTCGGATGAGGCCAAGCGCGAGGCCACGCGCAAGACCATTCCCATGCAGCGCCTGGGGACGGCGGAAGATTGCGCGGGAACCTTCCTCTACCTCGCAAGCGACAAGGCATCTGGCTATGTGACGGGTCAGGTGATCGAGGTGAATGGCGGGCAGTTGATGGCATGAGCTTCGTCACCAAGCAGCGCTCCCTCGCGGCGGATGTGATGGCGCCCGATGGCTCAGAGGTGCGCATCCTGGCGGCCACTGCGCGCGGCAGCATGGCGCAGTTCACGCTGCCAGCGGGGGCCATCTCCAAAGCGGTGGCCCACCGCAGCGTTGAAGAAGTGTGGCTGGTGACCGAGGGCACCGGCCGCATGTGGCGGAAGCTTGGCGCGGCTGAGGAGGTGGTGGAGCTGCGCCCCGGCCTTTCCATTTCCATTCCGACCGGCACGCATTTCCAATTCCGCAATGACGGCGATGGCCCGCTCCATTGCGTGGGCGTCACCATGCCGCCGTGGCCTGGCATGGATGAGGCCTATGAGGTGACGGGCCCCTGGTGAAAGGCCATGCACAAGAATGCGTGCCGCGGCCTCAGGGCCCCATCTCGTTGAACATGGTGGAGGGTTCGGCCGCAATCGGCGGAGCGCCGAAGGTGAGCTTGATCGCCTCCATGATGAGGAGCGGCGGCACCATCTGCTGTGACAGCGCGATCAGCCGCTCCTTGAGGGCTGCGACGCGCTTCGGGTTTTCCGCCGCGATATTTCTCGCCTCGCCCGGGTCCTTCGCGATGTTGAACAGCTCCACCTTGCCGGGAAGGCCCGCGGACCACACGAGCTTCATGTCACCTTCGCGGATGGCGCCACCGGTGGGATCGACATTATAGACCACCTCCTTCCGCGGCGTGGGCTTGCCCTCGCGGATCGACGGCCAGAGATCGATGCCGTCGAGCGGCTTGTTCTTTTCCAGCTTGGCACCGGCGATGGCGGCAAGTGTGGGATACATGTCGACCACATGCGCCATGCCCTCGATCACGCCGGGCTTGATGTGCCCCGGCCAGTCGATGAGGGCCGCAACGCGGGTGCCGCCTTCATAGAGCGTGCCCTTGCCCTCCCTGTAGGGGCCGTTGTCGGCGGGCAGCTTGTCACCCACCTTGGATTCGCCTGCGAAAAGCGCGGAGCGCACGCCGCCATTGTCGCTCTGGAACACGATCACCGTATTCTCGCGCATGCCCTTGGCCTCAAGCGCGGCGAGCACCAGCCCGATCGAGTCGTCCATGGCGCTTACCATGGCGGCATAGAGCTTCCGCTGCTCATCGGCGATCCCGGCATAGCGGGCGATGTCCTTCTCCGGCGCCTGGAAGGGCGAATGCGGGGCGGTGAAGGCGAGATAAAGGAACAGGGGCTTTTCGCCCGAGAGGCCGTTGATCAGCCGTGCGGCCTCTTCGCCGAACAGCGTGTTGTCATAGCCCGCCTCTTCAAGCGGCGTGTTGTCGCGATACCAGTCCTTCACGCCATGCGAGGCGTGCTTGAAATGGTCGATCTCGCCCACCAGCGCGCCATAGAAGTGATCGAAGCCGCGCTGCCTGGGCCAGTATTCGCGCTTGCCATGGCCCAGGTGCCACTTGCCGATGAGGGCCGTCTCATAGCCGCGGTCTTTGAGCATTTGTGGCAGGAGATATTCATCGGTCGCGAGGCCATAGCTGCCGCCCGACGGGATGACGCCGGTCTGCAGGCCATAGCGGAAGGGATAGCGCCCGGTCATCAACGCTGCACGGGTGGGCGTGCACATGGGCTGGGCATAGAACTGGTTGAAGCGCGCGCCCTGCTTTGCCAAAGCATCGAGCATCGGACTCTGGATGTCGGAGCCGTGGAAGCCCACGTCCTTCCACCCCAGATCGTCAGCCACGATATAGACGATGTTGGGCGGCTCTTTCGCCGCCGCCGCTGCCGGCAGGGCAGGGACGGCAAAGAGGGACGCCAGCACCAGGACGAAGAGCGCGCGCATCATGAACGTAATCCTACCAGCTGCCGGTGTTCTGCATCGAGGCCCAGGGCTCGGCCACGGGCAGCGCATCGCCCTTCTGCAGGAGCTCGATCGAAATTCCGTCCGGCGTCTTCACAAAGGCCATGCGGCCGTCGCGCGGGGGGCGGTTGATGGTGATGCCGTGCTTCTGGAGATTGGAGCAATAATCGTAGATATTGTCGACGCCCAGGGCCAGATGGCCGAAGTTGCGGCCACCCGTATAGACTTCCGGATCCCAGTTGTAGGTGAGCTCGACGGGTGCATCCGGGCTTTCGGGGGCGGCGACGAAGGCGAGGGTGTAGCGGCCCTTCTCGTTTTCGTAGCGGCGCTGCTCGACGAAGCCCAGTTTGTTGATGAAGAAGTCGAGAGACTGCTCCAGGTTGGAAACGCGGATCATGGTGTGGAGATATTTCATGGTGTCACCTCTTGAATGAGACAGACATAGAAGACCTGGCAGGCATGGTCCAGCGCGCCCGGCGCGCAGTGGTCTTTACCGGGGCGGGGATCTCCACCGAATGCGGCATACCGGACTTTCGTTCACCCGGCGGCTTCTGGACGAGATACAAGCCCATCGAATTCAGCGCCTTCCTCGCCTCGCCGGACACCAGGCTCGAAGCCTGGCGGCGCTTCCTGATGATCCGCGAGACGATTGCCCGTGCCGAACCTGGGGAAAGCCACAAGGCCGTCGCTTCCCTCGTGGCGCGCGGGCATGTGTCCCATGTGATCACCCAGAACATCGATGGCCTGCATCTGACTTCGGGGGTTCCGGCGGAGCAGATCATCGAGATCCACGGCAATGGCACCTATGCGAAATGCCTCTCCTGCGGGCTTCGCCATGAACTCTCCTGGGTGGCAGAGGACATCGCCGCGAAAGCTCGGGCTCCGCATTGCGTGAGCTGCGGCGGCATCGTCAAATCGGCCACCATCTCCTTCGGGCAGGCGATGCCCGAGCAGGACATGGCGGATGCGCGTGCGGCAACGCTGAATGCCGATCTCTTCATTGCGATTGGATCTTCGCTGCAGGTGTTTCCGGCGGCGGGCTTTCCCGTGCTGGCGAAGCAGAACCGGACGCCGCTCGTCATCCTCAACCGCGAGGAGACGGGTCTCGACGGGCTGGCGGACCTCGTGATCCACGCCGACAGCGCGCCGGTGCTGCGCGCCGTGATGGCGCAGATCGATTCGGGCTGAAAAACGAATCAATGTGCTGAAGGCGTGGCACGGCTGCCGCAATCCGGCGCGGAGTCTGGGTTGCGGAAAGCAGTGCGTCCGCCGAAAGCGTACAAGCTTTCGCCTTTGCAGCAAAACACCTGCGATTGTGCAAAGAGCGGCAATTGCATCGTGTTTCATGGGTGTTGGACTGCAAAGCGCGTGGCCTTTCTGCCACATCCCGGATGATAGCGAATTGCGACCTCCGGTTTTCCACACGAGGCCGCCAGCGCGGACTGTACAAACCCTTTGGATTTGAGCAGATTGGGGCGGAACGGCGGCAGGACTTGGATTTGGCCGCACCGGGGACAGAGTTGGTGACATGACGGTGAGCGGCGAATTCAAGGGCGAGACGGGTCCAACACTGAATGACGCGCCTGAGAACAATATTCGCATTGTGCAGGTCAGCGGGCTGGTCAAGTGGTTCGACGTCGGCCGCGGTTATGGCTTCATCATTCCGGACAACGGCATGCAGGATGTTCTCCTGCATCTGAGCTGCCTGAAGCGTGACGGTTTCGACGCGCCGCTCGAAGGCACCCGCATTATCTGCGAGGCGGTGGCGCGCCAGAAGGGCTATCAGTGCCTGCGCGTGCTGACGGTCGACAGTTCGACGGCCATCAACCCGGTGGAACGCCGCCCGCGCACCCACACCAATGTGACGCCGTCGAGCGCCTGGATCCGGGCCAAGGTCAAATGGTTCAACCGGGCCCGTGGCTTCGGCTTCGCCTCTGAAGGCGAAGGTGCGCCGGATATTTTCATCCACATGGAAACCCTGCGCAAGACGGCCATTGCCGATCTGCTGCCGGACACCTGGATCTATGTGCGCTTCGGGGATGGGCCGAAGGGCAAGATGGCGGCCGAAGTGCGGCTCTCGCTCGAAGGCGGCCCCGCCCACACGCAATAGGCCATCGTTTCGCAACATTTCGGCGGGAAGGATCGGGACCCATGCTCCGCTATGCCCTCACCCTGGTCATCTTTGCCTTGCTCGCTCTGTCTCCTGCACCGGTGTGGGCAGACGAGGCAGCACCCCTCACCAAGATCGAGCCGCTGACCATCGCGACCGAAAACGATGCCACCATGTTCACGGTGGAAATCGCCGATACCGAGCAATCGCGCGAGCGCGGGCTGATGTTCCGCCAGCGCCTGCCGGAAAACCGCGGCATGCTGTTCGACTTCGGCGAACCGCGCCCGGTGTCGATGTGGATGAAGAACACCTACATCCCCCTCGACATGCTGTTCATCCGGGCCGATGGCACCATTGCCTATATCGCCGAGAACACCGTGCCCAAATCGCTCGACACGGTAGGGATCACCGAGCCCGTGCTGGGTGTGCTGGAGCTTGCCGGGGGCACCACCAAGAAGCTCGGCATCCGGTCTGGCGACAAGGTTTATCACCGGCTCTTCGGCACCGCGCAATAGAGTGCCTCCCGGCCTCAGCCTGAGCCTTGCCCCGGGCAGGGCTTATCGGATATGAGGCACATCTGATCGGAAGGCCCGGTATCGGGGTGTAGCGCAGTCTGGTAGCGCACCTGCCTTGGGCGCAGGGGGTCGTCAGTTCGAATCTGGCCACCCCGACCACGGCCTTTCCGCCAGTGACGCGAAAACGAGAAGAGAGCCCATGCCCGTCCGCATCTTCAAGCCCTCCCGCAATGCCATGCAATCCGGCAAGGCGAAGTATGATCAGTGGCTCTTGCAGTTCGAAGCACGGGAGCCCCGCACGGTGGACCCGCTGATGGGCTGGACCTCGTCTGCCGACACCCGCCAGCAATTGACCCTGAGCTTCGACACCAAGGAAGAAGCCATCGCCTATTGCGAACGCGAAGGCCTGGCCTTCACCGTGCTGCCCGAAGCCCCGGCGGCGAAATTCATCAAGAAATCCTATTCCGACAATTTCAAGTTCGGCCGGTCCACCAACTGGACCCACTGACGGCAAAGACTCCGTAGCTCAGCTGGACTAGAGCAAGTGCCTTCTAAGCACTAGGTCGTTGGTTCGAATCCAACCGGGGTCGCCATTCGCGAAACTCACGTCTCCCCTCAGCTGCGGTGCCTTCCCGACTTCGCGCGGGGCCGGTAGTCTGCTGCCAGCCATACGTGGTGCAATGGTGCACCCGGCAAGAGCAACAGGAGCGGCACATGGCAAGATATTCAATTCGGGCACTTTCGTTTGCAGGGGCGATGCTGGTGATGACGGGGCTGGCCCATGCCCACACGGGGGCGGGTGATGCATCGGGGTTCGTGCATGGCTTCTCGCATCCTTTCAGCGGGCTTGACCATATCCTCGCCATGGTAGCGGTGGGCCTCTATGCCGCGCAGCGCGGCGGCCGGGCCCTGTGGCTGGTGCCGCTGGCCTTCGTGGGCATGATGGCGGTGGGCGGCGTGCTGGGGGTTTATGGCGTGAACCTTCCCCTGGTCGAGCTTGGCATTGCGGCTTCCGTGATCGTGCTGGGTGCGGCGGTTGCCTTCGAGGTGCGGCTCCCCACGGCGGCGGCGCTGGGGCTTGTGGGCTTCTTCGCCATATTCCACGGCCATGCCCATGGCGCGGAAATGCCAGCGGATGCGGCGGGCCTCAGCTTTGCGGCGGGCTTCATGATCGCCACCGCCATGCTCCATGGCCTGGGCGTCGGGCTGGGCCTTGCCACCGGTTCTCTGGCCCATGGGCGGTTTGACAGGGTGGTGCGCTATACGGGCGGCGCCATGTCTCTGGCGGGCATTGGCATTCTGGCCGGGGTTCTCTGACAGGGGCGGGGGGCGCGGTTCCCGCCGGAATCCCGCGCCCCCAGCTGCCGGGAACAAAACCTCCTTATGTGCACTTTGAGGCTTACTGCCGGGGTTGACTCTTGGGCATTGAACCCAACCCCTTGTTCTTGCTAAGAAGAGCCGTGGGGCGGCAGTAAGTAAGTGTTTGAGGACGTCCCATGAAGCTTGTCGAAGTCGTCATTCTCGTCGGCTCGCAGTGCCTGAGCCCGCTCCAGCACGGCGACGGCATCACGGATGCCGGCAAGGTGCACTGTGCCGTGCTGATCCGCCAGGATGCTGAGACCGGCGATATTGAAATCATCCCCCGTTCCGCCGCGACCGACCCCGATGTGATCGCCATGCTGGTGAAGCCGCGCGCCGCTGATGCGCCGGACGATGTGACGGGGAGCCTCACCGTCCCCAGAGCCGTGCCGCGCATGGCCGCGATGCAGGTGTTGCCTGCCGGTGACGAGGAGGTTGACGTGGCGGTGCCAACGCCAAAGCCCGATCCCGCACCCCGCAAGCGCGTGAGTTCGGCGCGGAGGACGGATGCCTGCGGGTCCTATCGCGCCGTCTGGTACACCAACAAATCCGGCCACCGGAAATATCGCTGCGTGAAGGCCAGCTGATCTTCCGCATTCCGCCTGCGGTGAACCCTCATGCAAGAACGTGCTTTGTCTTGAACGGAGCAGGGGCATAGCCTGAGGCTTCCAGGGAGGATGCCATGGCAACCAGTGTGAAGCAGATGATGGAAGAGGCGAATGCCGCCGTGCCGCGGATCAGCCAGGACGAGGCCCGCGCGCTGATCGGCAAGGGCGCCCTCATCCTCGATGTGCGCGATGCGCCGGAAGTGGAAAAGAGCGGCAAGGTGGAAGGGGCACTGCATGTCTCGCGCGGCATGCTGGAATTCCGCGCCGACCCTGAGTCACCCTATCACGACAAGAAGTTCGACCGCGCGCGGCCCATCATCGTCTATTGCGCCTCGGGCGGCCGTTCCGCCCTTGCCGGGCGGACGCTGAAACAGCTGGGCTATGAAGCCGTCTATAATCTCGGGGCCTTCAAGGATTGGGCCGAAGCGGGCGGTGCGATCGAGAAGCCCATCGAACCCGGCATGTGACGGACGCGCCTTGACGATCAGGCCGCGCGCGCCTTGCTCAGCGCATCCTTGAACTGGGGCAGGAGATCGGCGTTGGTGGCCAGGATGTTGCCGGTTTCCATCGGGTTCTTGTCCGAGTCGGGATCGGCGATGAAGCCGCCCGCCTCGCGCACCAGCAGGATGCCTGCAGCCATGTCCCATGAATTGATGTTGCGGCAGACCATGGCATCGAAGCGGCCGCCCGCCACATAGGCGAGGGAAAGGGCCGCCGAGCCCGTGCCGCGGATGCCGATGACGCGGGCCTGCAGCACGGAGATTTCCGCCCTGGACAGGGGCAGTTCCTTGCCGCCGCGATGGGGCGTCTCGTAGCTCACAAGCGATTCATGGATGTCCCGGCGCTGGGCCACGCGCAGGCGCTTGTTGTTGAGGAAGGCGCCGCCGCCCTTTTCGGCCGAATACATTTCATCGGTGATCGGGTTGTAGGTGATCGCCGCCACGAGCTCGTTCTTGCGCTCGAGCGCAATGGTGATCGCAAAGAAGGGCACGGAGTGCATGAAGTTGGTGGTGCCGTCGATCGGGTCGATGATGAAGCGGTGATCGGGGTCCGTGCCCGGGACGGCACCTGTTTCCTCGGTCAGGAAGGAATAGCCGGGGCGTACCTTGGCCAGCTCTTCGCGCAGGATCTTGTCGCAGCGCTTGTCCGCCGCGGTCACGTAATCGCCGGGGCCCTTCTGGGAGACCTGGAGATTGGCGAGCTCGCCATAGTCACGCTGCAGCGTCCGGGCCGCCTTGCGGACGGCGGCGGTCATCACGGTCAGAACGGGAGAGGACAAGGGGGAATTCCTTCGGTCAGCAAAGCGGGATGAGGCCCGATAGCAGGATTGGCCGGAGAGGGGAAGCTTGGCCGCGCAGGAAGCCTACATGCCGAACAGGGCCCGGAAAAAGGCGACGACCCCGACATAGAGGGCTGATGACACGGCTGCGAGGATGGCGGTCGAGGCCAGCGCCAATGCATAGCCCACGGCAACGGCAAGCCCGTCCCGCTCCGCCAGGCCCAGCGCCAGGCAGGCAATGGCGGCGGCGGGGGGAATATTGCCGAAGGGAATGGGCAGGAACAGGATCAGCGCCAGGGGAAAGGCGACGAGGCCGAGGACGCGCTCGGCCACGTCCGAGGTGACGAGAAAGCCCAGGCGCGGCTTCAGGATGCGTTCGAGCCTGGCCATGATGGGCGTGACCCGGCTCACGAAGCGCTCCAGCATCTCGCGCGAGATCCGCCGGTCCCGCACCAGCTTGGGAAGCCACAGCGAATGCCGCCCAACCAGCACCTGCCAGGTGAGGATGACCAGCGGCAGGCCCAGAATGGCAGAGGTTCCCGGCGGCATGGGAAGCGCGTTCGGCACCGCGAAGATGAACATCAGGGCGCCGAAAGCCCGATCCCCGAGGGAATCGGCCAGTTGCCCAATGGTCATGTCCTCCCGGGTGTCGATGGAGCGGATGATGTCGGACAGCCGGTGTGGCTTTTGCGGCCCGCTCTTCTCTTCGCCAAGATCATTCTGCGTCACGTGTTCTTTGGTTCCCTTCGCCCATCCCGGCTGCCAGCCAACACTAGACGGGAGAGCCCCAGGCCTCAACCCGCCGCAGCGTTCGGATAGCCCGCGTCATCCAGGGCCTTGGAAACAACTGCTGCTGGCAGATTGGTCTCCACGGCAAGACTTTTGGCGGCCAGATCAACCTTCACCTCGGCCGCGGCATCGAGATCCTTGATCGCGCGTGTGACAGTTGCAACGCAGTGGCCGCAGGTCATGTCCGGTACGGTGAATTTCATTGGCGAGTCTCCTTCACGATGTGCCTGCCCCGAGAGATGGAGCTTGCCAACGTGGGAAGGTCAAGAGCCCTTCGTCTTGAAAAGGCCGCTTGACCCTCCCATCGTTGGAAGGTCCATAAGCGGTACGCATGAGGGCCGCAGCATGAATCAGATGATCCCAGCTTCCAGGCGTTTCGATCTTGGTATCGACGGTATGACCTGTGCCTCCTGCGTTCGGCGCGTGGAGAAGGCCATTGCGGCGGTGCCGGGCGTTTCTTCGGCCTCCGTCAACCTCGCCACGGAGCGGGCGAGCATCGTGGCAAAGGCGGGGATGCCGCTCCAGCCCATCGAGGCGGCGATCCGCAAGGCCGGCTATGCGCCGCGCCAAATCGCAGCCGAAGCGCATCAGGCGGCGAAGGACGAGGAGTACCGCAGGCTCCGGCGCGACTTCTGGATCGCCGCGGTGTTCACCCTGCCGTTGTTTGTGCTGGAAATGGGGGCGCATCTGGTCCCAGCCCTTGCACACCGGCTGCATGGGGTTGACCGCTTCTCGCTCTATGTCTTTTACTTTGTGCTGGCGAGCGTGGTGCAGTTCGGGCCCGGTCTTCGCTTTTATGTGAAGGGCATTCCCGCGCTGCTGCGGCTTTCGCCTGACATGAACTCGCTGGTGGTGCTGGGCTCCACAGCGGCCTGGGGCTATTCGGTGGTCGCGACCTTCTGGCCTGGCCTGCTGCCCGCGGGAACGGCCAATGTTTATTATGAAGCCTCGGCGGTGATCGTGACGCTGATCCTGCTTGGGCGGCTTCTTGAGGCGCGGGCCAAGGGGCGCACCAGTGCGGCGGTGGCAAAGCTCGCGGGGCTTCAGGCCAAGACCGCACGCGTGGAGCGGAACGGTGCGATGACCGATGTGCCGCTGGCCGATGTGGTGGTGGGCGACATCGTGCAGGTGCGGCCGGGCGACAGGCTGCCGGTTGACGGCGTGGTCGTCTCAGGCCGTTCCTATGTCGACCAGTCGATGATCACCGGTGAGCCGGTGCCCGTCGAGAAGGGCCAGGGCAATGAGGTCGTGGGCGGCACCATCAACAAGACGGGGAGCTTCACCTATCGCGCCACCAAGGTGGGCGCTGATACGCTGCTGGCGCAGATCATCCGCATGGTGGAGGAGGCGCAAGGCGCCAAGCTGCCGATCCAGACGCTGGTGGACCGCATCACCTCCTGGTTCGTGCCCGCAGTGATGGGCGTTGCCGCACTGACCTTTCTGGCGTGGCTCGTCTTCGGTCCGGAACCGGCCTTGACCTTTGGCCTGGTCAATGCCGTGGCCGTCCTCATCATCGCATGCCCCTGCGCCATGGGGCTGGCGACACCCACCTCCATCATGGTGGGCACCGGCCGCGCGGCGGAGCTGGGTGTGCTGTTCCGCAAGGGCGAGGCGCTGCAGAGCCTGCGCGACGTTCAGATCATCGCCGTCGACAAGACCGGCACGCTGACGGAAGGGCGGCCGCAGCTCACCGACTTCGAGGTGGCGGGCGGCATGGAGGCCGATCACGTGCTGGCGCTGGCCGCGGCGGTGGAAGCAAATTCCGAGCATCCGATCGCTACTGCGATCCTCGCCGCTGCAAAGGGCAGGGGGCTGATCGTTCCCGAAGTGAATGGATTTGACGCCGTGCCGGGCTACGGTGCCACGGGCCGCATCAATGGCATGGAAGTGGCCGTGGGGGCTGATCGCTACATGGCGAAGCTCAGGCTTGATGTGTCCGCGTTCTCCAGCAGTGCGGAACGGCTGGCGCGGGAGGGCAAGACGCCGCTCTATGTGGCGGTGGGGGGCCAGCTTGCCGCGATCATCGCCGTCGCGGACCCGGTGAAGCAGACGGCGGCCGCGGCGGTTAGCGCCCTTCACGCCATGGGCCTCAAGTTTGCCATGATCACCGGTGACAACCTCCGCACGGCGGAGGCGATTGCGGCAGAGCTTGGCATTGACGAGGTGGTGGCGGAGGTGCTGCCCGAGGGCAAGGTGGAGGCGATCCGCCGCCTCAAATCCACAGGCCAGCGCGTGGCCTTCGTGGGCGACGGCATCAATGATGCGCCGGCGCTGGCCGCGGCCGATGTGGGGATCGCCATCGGCACCGGAACGGACATTGCGATCGAAAGCGCTGATGTGGTGCTGATGTCGGGTGACATGATGGGCGTTCCCAACGCCATTGGCCTGTCGCGGGCGGTGATCCGCAACATCAAGGAAAACCTGTTCTGGGCCTTCGCCTATAATGTGCTGCTAATCCCTGTGGCGGCGGGCGCACTCTACCCGGTGAACGGCACGCTGCTCTCGCCCATGATCGGGGCGGGGGCCATGGCGCTCTCCAGCGTTTTCGTGGTCACCAACGCGTTGAGGCTCCGGCGTTACCGGCCACTTTTCCAGGAGGCACAGCCATGAACATCGGCGATGCAGCAGCGGCCTCCGGCGTATCCGCCAAGATGATCCGCTATTACGAGCAGGCGGGCCTCATTGCGCGGCCGCAGCGGACGGCGTCCGGCTATCGCATCTATGCGGAGAGCGACATTCATGCGCTGCGCTTCATCAGGCGCGCGCGCGACTTAGGCTTCACCGTGGAGCAGATCGCAACGCTCATGGAACTCTGGCGTGACCGCACGCGGGCGAGCAGTGACGTGAAGCGCATCGCCCTTCAGCATGTGGACGTACTCGAAGCCAAGATGCGCGAGATCCAGTCCATGGCAAAAGCGCTGAAGCATCTGGCCCGCACCTGCCACGGCGACGGAAGGCCCGATTGCCCCATTCTCGATGAGCTTTCGCAGGATGGCCTGTCCGCCGCCGATCACCAGGGCGCCCACCACCTCGGTAAGGGTTTCGACAGGCTGCGCTGAGGCCTGCACCTCACGCGGGCGGCACGGCGCCGGGGTGGCTTGGGGCTGCGCGGTCCCTTGTCTCCAGCGCCTGCCTCAGAAGGGCAGGCGGTAACGATTGCAGTACCCGCAGCCGGCTGTCCTCCGGAAGGCGGGTCAGCTGATCCAGTGTGATCAGCTCGTTGAAGGCGTGGCCCACGTCTTCGTGGAACGCCTCATTGCAGAGGATTGTGGTCATGCGATCTCCGGCGCGCTGGCGCTGAGAACGATTGTAGACTGAATCTGCTGCCGGATGCACGGGGAGTTGGGAAGTCTCCGTGGGTGTGGTTGACGAAGTGACAAGACAATCTGCGGAATGAAGGCGAAGCGTATGCTTCAACGGAACATGGGGGTAAACTTCTGCAAGGTGCGAAGGTTGGCTGGGGGACTAGGATTCGAACCTAAACTAGCGGAGTCAGAGTCCCGCCTCAGACAGTGGATGGTTGTAGCGCATACTTGATATTGATGATTTTTCGGGGATTGAGTCGCCCGAAATCGCCAATAAGTGTTCCTTGCTGCTTACACGGCGCTCACACAGTCTCCATGGTCAGACTGACGGAAACACGGGCAACCAGGCTGCAATCGCCAGCCTCCGGAGCGTCTTTCGAATGGTGCAGCGAGGTGAAGTGCTTCGGGGTGCGCCCAGCGCCGGCGACACCGAAAGCCTCGAGGAGGCCAAGGTCGCTTTCCGGGCGAAGTTTAATGCCTGGCTCACATGGGCGAAGGAGTTGCAGCACGCGGTCACGTGGCATCAGGGGCTGGGGAAGGTGGAGTGAGGCACTCCAACTTCGTCATCGCTTCTTTTCTGCGGCTTTCAGTCCGTGCCATTTGGAAGTGAATTCCTCGCGGCGTCGGACAATCTCGTCCCATACGAAGTCATGAAAACAAAAAGGATAATGGTCTTGATTGTGCGCTCCCCCTGGAGTCCACACCAAGTTCTTGCCTTGAAGCATAGCGACGTTTGAGGCGTAAGCCCAACCGTAGAATGTGGGAGAGCCCGCTTCCAGGGCCCCAATTAGTACCCTGATTTCTTCCCTGGACAGATGATCCAGTGACTTGAGGATTCTGGCATTCCTTACTGTTCGCTCTGCTTCTTCTTCCTGCCTGCGGACCTGACGACGAACAGAAAGGGTCTTGGCCTTTCGAGCCTGACGTACGGGTTCCAAGAGGTGGTTTACTGCCCCGACGACGACGATGGTACATGATAGTACCGAGACAATAGCCAGAACGGGGAAACCGTACGGACCGAGTTGCCCAAGGTCTAAGAACCTCACATACACCATGATGAGCAGCACGGTGCTGGCGACAGCAATCGGGATCGTATGGCGCAAAGGCCATCGAAGAACATCAAGCCATTTCGCGTCGAACAAGCGTCCTCCTTCTCAAGATAACCTTCCAAAACTGTCTGTGCCGACTTCCGTGCGGCGCTGTTCGCGTTCCGTGTCGTTTCTGTCCGACTTGTCTGAGAAGCTTAAGCTTTGAAAATAAAAGGAAAAAATTGGCTGGGGGACTAGGATTCGAACCTAGACTAGCGGAGTCAGAGTCCGCGGTCCTACCGTTAGACGATCCCCCATTAAATCAACAACTTAGCTCGGATTAACCTGTACCGGGGTACAGGGCCTGCTGGTCATTGCTTCAACGGTCATGCGTTTGTGCCGCGCTCCAATAGCATAGTGGACGACCATTGCAAGGCTCATCCCGGCGTTGGCGGAACGTCCGGGGGCGCTGGGGCGCCGCCCGGGGGCTGGTCAGTTGGCTTTGGTCAGGGTCCAGCAGGTGACGACCTTGCTGTTGGGTTTCATGTGCGAATAGCAGGCGTCCATCCGGTCCGGTGCGGGGAGGGTGAAGGCGTATTGGCCGTCGTCATCCAGCATGACGCCGCCCTTGCCGTCCGGCTGGAGGGATCCGATCAGCACTTCGGACTTATCCATGGCCGTCATCTGGCCGGAGAAGAGAGGACCCTTCTGCTGGCTGATCGTGTAGGTGAATTCGATCTGCTTTTCGCCAAAGGTGATTTCGCCATCGGACTTGCGGTAAGGCGTGTCACCAATGTGGACCGCGATGGCGGAGCCCTTCCAGACACCGACTAAATTCGGTTCATCGGCAGCCACAGCACTGGCTGCTGCCGCAGGCAGGAGCAGAGCCAGTAGCCCTGTTCTGAATAATATCGATTTCATAATATGTTTCATAATGTGTCCTCCACATTGCCCTGGGTGTTCTGCCGCCGGTTTCGCGGGCGGAGGTTAGGCTTGCTGGGAGAAACAGCCAGTGAATTCGTCGGGGCGTATCTTGCCCGTTCAACTTCGGATCTGGCGGATCAGGCTTGCGAGGCTTTGGCGATCTTCACCGTTCGGCATGGGAGGGCTGCCGGCTGCTGACGCCTGAGCGGACAGGGTGCGGCGCAGTGAGCCAGACGGGCTCTCGGCCGTGTTCTGCTGGCCGAAGGCGGCCTGCTGGGGAATATCGAAGATCGAGCCTTCGGGGGCGAAGCTCTGCGCGCGCCAGCGCAGCACGATGTCCTGCAGATAACCGTCTTCCGGCATCTCACGCGCCCAGGCATCGGTGAAGGAGGCGGTGTTGCTCATCGGCCATTCCTCCTGCGGAAGCGGGTCGAATTTCAGGCGGGTGGGGAGCGCCACGCCTTCACCAAAGGTGATCGCCTCGCCCGTGCCCATGGTGGGCATGAAATCGAGAAGGCTGCTGGCGGCATCCGAGACGCCCGCCCGCAGGATTGCCTGGTCGCGCTCGTTCGACAGGCGCATGGCGAAGATGGTGTTGCACTGGGACAGGATGGTGGCATCGAGTTCCGCCGGGCGCTGGGAGACGATGCACAGGGAAATCCCGTATTTCCGGCCCTCCTTGGCGATGCGGGAGATGGAGCGCTTGGTGGGCTCGAAGCCCAGGGTCTTGTCCACCGGCACATAGCGGTGGGCCTCTTCGCAGATGAAGGTGATGGGGATCCGCCCCGCACTCCACACGCCGAAATCAAAGGCGAGGCGGGCCAGGACCGAGACCACCACATTGACGATTTCGGAGGGAAGGCCACCCAGCTCCAGAATGGCGATGGGCTTGCCATTGACCGGAATGCGGAACAGCCGCGCCAGGATCTGGGACATGGTGTCCTGCACGGTGAGCGAGCCGAACATGAAGGCATAGCGGGAGTCGCGATTGATCGCCTCCAGCCTGGCCTTCAGGCGCTTGTAGGGGGCGAGTTCGCCGCGCAGGTCCAGCTTGCCCGTATGCTCGTCGATGATGCCGATCAGATCCGACGAGCGGTAGGGGACGGGGGTGTCGACGCCCACCGAGGTTGGCTCCACCGGATCGCGCGTGCGCTGCAGGCCGGGCCGCTCGCGCCGCTGATTGTTCATGTAGCGCAGCTTGGCGATGGGGATCAGTTCGCGCAGCACCTCGACATCGGTTTCGCGGTTTGGCTGCTGGCCAATCAGGATTTCGACGATCTCCTCGAAATTCAGGAGCCAGAAGGGCAGGTTCATGTTGGCGGGGCTGATGATCTCCGCCATGTCCTTGAAGGCGTGCGCATACTCCCGGTGGACGTCGAGCAGCAGCACGTGGCCTTGCGGGTTCTTCTCGAGGATGCGCCGCAGCAGCAGTGCCACGGTGCAGGATTTACCGGTGCCGGTGGTGCCGAGAATGGCAAAATGCTTGCCCAGGAGATCATCAATCTTGACCATGGCCGGAATGGCCTCATCCTGCGCGATGTGGCCAACGCGGATCGCCGAATCCGTATCATAGGCATAGGCTTTTTCGAGCTCGGATTTGGAGGCGCGGTAGACCACATCGCCGAGCGATGGATAGCTCGAAACTCCGCGGCGGAAGGAGGTGGGTTCTCCGTTCTCATCCTTCGAGAGCTCACCCAGGAACTCGACCTCGATGATGCGAAGCTCGGGGTCATCCAGCGAGTGGCTGGGCATCGGCGATGACAAGGCCGAGACGATGCAGAGCGAAATCGCACGATCCGTATCGACCCGGAGGAGCGTTCCGATTTCGGGCGTCTTTCCGGATGGGTCGCTGTCATCCGCGTCAACGAGGAGGACGGCGTGAGCACCAGTCACCGCCACGATGCGGCCGACGCGGTCTCTCTGGAGATTCGGCTTCGGGGCCGGAACCCGAATCGGAGAGGAAAGCGGCGCGAGAAACATGGGCAGGTCCTGTGGGGTCATCTTGTCCAATTCTCAATGAAGTTGAGGGTCATGGCCGTGAGGCCGAGCGAGGGGGAGACTGATGGTGATGCGCGTGCCGGAACCCTTTTCCGACTGGACGATCAGATCTCCGCCATGGAGCTTGGTCAGGCTCAGGGCGATGGGAAGCCCGAGCCCGGTGCCTTCATGGCGCTTGTTGAAGGCGGAATCGACCTGGCCGAAGGGCCTCAGCGCGGTTTCGACCTCCTGGGGGGACATGCCGATCCCCGTGTCCTCCACGCTGATGAGGGCGTAGCCGGGCGATGACACGGTGGCTGCGACCTTCACCTTGCCGCTGTCAGGCGTGAACTTCACCGCATTGCCCAGAAGATTGATGAGGATCTGCTTCAGCCGCAGCGGATCGGCCATCAGCAAGGGCAGGCTGTCCGGGCGGGCGCAGCTGACGGAGATGTTCTTTTCCCGCGCCTTTGCTTCCACGATCAGCAGGCAGGAGGACAGGATGGGCCCCAGATCGATAGGCTCGCGCTCGACCGACAGCTTGCCGGCCTGGATCTTCGAGACGTCCAGAATGCCGTTGATCAGTTCCAGCAGGTGTTCGGCCGCCTGGCTGATGTAGCCCGTGTATTGATGGACCTTCTCGGGCCCGGTCGCCGTGCCGGTGTGGATCATCTCCGAAAAGCCGATGATGGCGTTGAGCGGCGTCCGGAGCTCATGGCTCATATTGGCGATGAACTCGGACTTGGCCTTGGAGGCAAGCTCCGCATCCACCTTGGCCGCCCTGAGCGCGATCGACTGCTTTTTCTGGGTGAGGCCAATGCCCAGATGATCGGAATACTCACCGATCAGCGAGCCTTCCTTGAACCATTTGGGACCGAACGAACGCATAACTCATCCACACATGTTATGCCTCCATATACAGAGAGAGCTCTCAACTTCAGGTTAACTCACACCCCCAGTTTCGATGGGATTATTACTTTGTGACGCACCCTCGAACCTGTTACATTCGGCATAACGCAATGATTGCAGGACGGCCGCCGCCCCTCCGGGTTCTTTCCGTCGAGTACCGGCCGCCGTTGAAAGGTTTAGGACGTGGATGCGACCAGCAGGCCGGGGATGAACCGGTCACGGCGCAAGCCGGCGGCCGGTGCTCAGCATGCCCGGAAACCGCCTGCCTCGCGCGAGCAGCCGCCGGGTGGCCTTTATGGGGCGCTCGATCTCGGCACCAACAACTGCCGCCTTCTCATCGCCACGCCCAATGCGCATGGTTTTGCGGTGGTGGACGCGTTTTCCCGCATCGTCCGCCTTGGCGAGCAGCTGGCCCAGACGGGCCGGCTGAGTGAAGATGCGATGAGCCGCACCATTGATGCGCTCCGGGTCTGTGCCAACAAATTACGCTGGCGGAGTGTGGAGCGGGTGCGGCTGGTGGCAACCGAAGCCTGCCGCATGGCCGAGAACGGCCCCGACTTCATCAGCCGCGTGAAGCAGGAAACCGGACTCGCGCTGGAAATCATCGACCGGGAAACGGAAGCAGGCCTTGCGGCCGTGGGTGCCGAACCGCTGGTTGACCTTGAGGCTGAAACCGCACTCGTCTTCGACATCGGTGGCGGCAGCACGGAAGTTCTCTGGATGCGCCGCAACGGCGCCCGCTTCGAGACGGTGGCCTGGACCTCGCTTGCGGCCGGCGTGGTGACCATTTCCGAGCGCTTTGGGGGCGGGGTGGATGTGACGCCCAGTTCCTTTGCCGCGATGCGCGATCATCTGCGGCCGATGCTTGTTGAATTCGCCGCACAGGTTTCGGCGGCAAATGGCGGGCTTCCGCCGGTGCCGTCGCATCTCCTCGGCACCTCCGGCACGGTCACGACCATTGCCGGCGTGCAGCTGGGGCTTGCGCGGTATGACCGGTCACGCGTCGATGGCTGCTGGCTCACCAGCGAGGACATTGGCGCGGTGACGAACCGGCTCCTGCATCTGACCTATGAGCAGCGCGCCGCCAACCCCTGCATCGGCCGCGAACGGGCGGATCTGGTGCTGGCGGGCTGTGCCATTCTGGAGGAAATCAGGCTGGCCTTTCCGGCCGAGCGCATCCGCGTGGCGGATCGCGGGCTTCGCGAAGGTATTCTCACCATGCTGATGAAGGAAGACGGAACTTATGGGAGGGCCGTATGACCCGTCCGGGTAGTGGCAACAAGCCGGGCACACGCCTCAAGGTGCGCGTGAAGACCGGCAAGGGGCGCACGGTGTCCCAGAAAATCTGGCTCGAGCGCCAGCTCAACGATCCCTATGTGCACGAAGCCAAGAAGCTGGGCTACCGCTCACGCGCGGCCTTCAAGCTGACGGAGATTGACGACAAGTATAAATTCCTGAGAACCGGCGGCCGCATTGTTGATCTGGGCGCTGCCCCCGGCGGCTGGAGCCAGGTGGCGGTCAAGCGGGTGAAGGCGGAAGAAGGCAAGGGCAAGGTCATCGCCATCGACATGCATGGCATGGAGCCCCTCTCCGCCGTCACCATCTTCAAGAAGGATTTCCTGGAGGAAGACGCGCCAGCGCTGCTGATCGAGGCACTGGGCGGCGAGAAGGCCGATTGCGTGCTCTCCGACATGGCTGCCCATGCGACGGGCCACCGCCAGACCGACCACATCAACATCATGACGCTTGCCGAGGCCGGCTACGAGTTTGCCAAGCAGGTGCTGCGGCCCGGCGGGACCTACCTCGCCAAGGTGCTGCGCGGCGGCACGGAAGGCGAAATGCTGAAGATGATGAAGAAGGATTTCACCAGCGTGCGCCATGTGAAGCCAATGGCCAGCCGGGATGATTCCGCCGAACTCTTCGTGCTCGCCATGGGCTTCAGGGGCGGGAAGGGCTAGTTTCGTCAGTCGGCTGACGGTCTCGCTCGGGGCAGGACCCGCTCCTTTACCGCCGCACAACCACCTGCGGCTTTGGCCATTCGCGGCCCTTGTCCGGGCCGTGGGCGCGGGCGATGCCTTCGATGAAGCTGTCGACGAAGGGGGTTGCGGGCCGAGCGATGATGTCTTCCGCGGTTCCCACCTGTTCAATGCGCCCCTTGTCGAGAATGGCGATGCGGTCCGCCAGCTCGAAGGCTTCGTCCTGGTCATGGGTGACGAACAGGGTGGTGTGGCCGGTGCGCTGGTGCAGTTCCTTCAGCCACTTGCGCAGATCCTTGCGCACCCTGGCATCGAGCGCGCCGAAAGGTTCGTCCAGCAGCAGCACGCGGGGCTCGATGGCGAGAGCGCGGGCCAGTGCCACGCGCTGGCGCTGGCCGCCGGAGAGCTGTGCGGGATAGCGGCCTTCCAGCCCATCGAGCTGCACGAGGTTCAGGAGCTCGAGCACCTTGGACCGGATCATCACTTCAGACGGCCTGGTCAGCCGCGGCCTGGCACGCAGTCCGAAGGCAATGTTGTCGAACACCTTCATGTGCCGGAACAGCGCATAGTGCTGGAACACGAAGCCGATGCGGCGTTCGCGGAGGCTCAGGCCATTGGCATCGAGATCGCCGAAGAACACATGCCCTGAATCCTGCTGCTCCAGCCCTGCGATGGTGCGCAGCAAGGTGGTTTTGCCGGATCCCGACGGACCGAGCAATGCCACCAGTTCGCCACCGGCAATATCAAGCGAGACATCGCGAAGTGCCGGGTAGCGCCCGAAATTCTTTTCGAGGTTGCGTACGCTGACGGGGACGGACATGGGCAGTCTCCTGATGGTCAATGCCGGCGGCGCTCGGCGGCGAGTTCGCCGGCGAAGCGCCATTCCAGCAGGCTCTTGGCGAGAAGGGTGAACAGGGCAAGCCCTGCAAGCAATGTGGCCACGGCAAAGGCGCCTACAAAGTTATACTCGTTGTAGAGGATCTCGATGTGGAGCGGCATGGTGTTGGTGAGGCCGCGGATGTGGCCCGAGACCACGGAGACGGCGCCGAACTCTCCCATCGCCCGCGCGTTGCAGAGCAGCACGCCATAAAGCAGTGCCCACTTCACATTGGGGAGCGTCACCTTGAAAAACGTGTGCCAGCCGGAGGCGCCCAGCGTCATCGCGGCTTCTTCCTCGGCTGTTCCCTGAGACTGCATCAGCGGGATGAGCTCTCGCGCCACGAAGGGGAAGGTGACGAGCACCGTTGCAAGAACGATCCCCGGCACGGCGAAGATGATGTGAATGTCATGCGCGGTGAGCCATGGCCCGAGCCAGCCCTGCGCGCCGAACAGCAGCACATAGACCAGACCCGAAATGACGGGCGAGATCGAGAAGGGCAGGTCGATCAATGTCAGCAGCAGGTTCTTGCCGCGGAACTCGAACTTGGCAATGGCCCATGAGGCCGAGAGGCCCACAGCGGCGTTGAACGGCACGGCAATGGCCGCCACCAGAAGGGTGAGGCGGATCGCCGCCAGCGTGTCCGGATCCTGGAAGGCTTCGAGGAAGACTTCGGAGCCTTTGCGAAACGCTTCCACGAAGACGATGACCAGCGGCAGAAACAGGATCGCTGCGAGAAACAGCGCGGCAATCGCGATCAGCACGAATCTCGTCAGCGTGGTTTCGCTGGTGGCGCGTTCGGGCGCATAGGGGCGGGGGAGGACAGCGTCAGACATTGCCATAGCGCGCGCGGCTCCAGCCCTGAACGGCGTTGATGAGGAAGAGCATGGCGAAGGAAATCGCCAGCATCAGCGTGGCGATGACCGTTGCTCCGCCATAGTCGAACTCCTCGAGCTTGATGACGATGAGCAGCGGGGCAATCTCGGAGACCAATGGAATGTTGCCGGCAATGAAGATGACGGAGCCATATTCACCAACGCCCCGCGCGAAGGCCAGCGCGAAGCCGGTGAGGAGGGCCGGATAGACATGGGGAAGCACCACCTGGAAGACGGTGCGCAGGCGGCTCGCACCCAGCAGCGCAGAGGCCTCCTCGATTTCGGTTTCGACCTCTTCAAGGACGGGCTGCACGGTGCGCACCACGAAGGGAAGGCCAATGAAGGTGAGCGCCAGGACGATGCCGATGGGCGTATAGGCAATCTTGAGGCCGATGCTTTGCGCAATCGCGCCGATGGGGCCGTTCGGCGCGTAAATGGCCGCCATGGCGATGCCTGCGACGGCCGTGGGCAGTGCAAAGGGCAGATCGACCGCGGCATCGATGATGCGGCGGCCCGGAAAGCGGTAGCGCACCAGCACCCAGGCGATCAGCAGCCCGAACACCGTGTTGATGATCGCCGCGGCCAGCGCGGCGCCGAAGGACAGGCGCAAGGCGGCCAGCGTGCGCTCGTCCGTGGCGATGCGCATGAATTCCGAGGGGCCGATTGAGGCCGCGCGCAGCACCAGGGCGGCGAGCGGCAGCAGCACGATCAGGCTGAGGGCGGCCAGCGTAAAGCCGAGCGCCAGCCCGAAACCGGGAAGGGCGCTCGGCTGCCGCAGGGAGGACGGCAGAAACGTCATCAGTTGGTCGGGCGGTAGATCTGGTCGAAGACGCCGCCGTCAGCAAAGAACTCCTTCTGCGCCTTGGGCCAGCCGCCGAAGTCCTTGTCGATGGTCACCAGCTCGATCTTGGGGAAGCGGGCGAGATCGACCGGATCAGCGGAGGAGGGATCAACCGGGCGGAAGTAATGCTTGGCCGCAAGCTTCTGGCCTTCGGGCGAATAGAGGTATTTGAGATAGGCCTCGGCCACATCCAGGTTGCCCTTGGGCTTGGCGTTTCCTTCGACCACGGCCACCGGCGGCTCAGCCTTGATGGAGAGCGACGGGATCACGATGTCGAAATTGTCCTTGCCGAATTCCTCCTGCACCAGGAAGGCTTCGTTCTCCCAGCTGATCAGCACGTCACCAATGCCGCGCTGGGCGAAGGTGGTGGTGGAGCCGCGGGCGCCGGTATCGAGAACGGGAACGTTGCGATAGAGATCGGCCACCCATTCCTTCACCTTGGTCTCGTCACCGCCCAGTGCCTTTTCGGCATAGGCCCAGGCTGCGAGATAGTTCCAGCGGGCGCCGCCGGAGGTCTTGGGGTTCGGCGTGATCACCTGCACGCCCTGCTTCACCAGATCGTTCCAGTCCTTGATGCCCTTGGGATTGCCCTTGCGCACCAGGAAGACGATGGTGGAGGTGTAGGGGGCGGAATTGTTGGGCAGCTTGGTGGCCCAATCCTTCGGAACCTTGTCGGTCTTGTTGGCGATCTGGTCGATGTCACCGGCCAGTGCCAGCGTCACCACATCGGCCTCCAGTCCGTCGATCACGGCGCGGGCCTGCTTGCCGGAGCCGCCATGGGACTGCTGGATGGTCACCACCTCGCCCGTCTTGGCCTTCCAGTCGGCGGCGAAGGCTTCGTTGACGGCCTTGTAGAACTCCCGCGTCGGATCATAGGACACATTGAGCAGGGTGCGATCGGCCAGGGCCATGGTGGCGGTACCGGCCAGAACCAGAATGGCGGCGGCACCGGAAATCAGTCGGCGGCGGAAGGGGTTAAGCATCACGAGCATCTCCTGTCTGCGTATGCCCCCTATTGTCTACGGAATTAGTCGTGAATCAAGCCCCAAAGCACGTCGACCTTTTAGTTTTTCTCAAGTATCTGAAAAGAAAACCTGTTTAGACAGCGCCCGGCAGGGGCTCGAGGGCAGCGGTACTCCCATGGGGCGTAGAATCCGACTGTTTCATCACATCGGCGAGCGACAGCGTCTCGAGTTTCCGAAGATAGTCGTCATAGGCGCGGGCGAAGGCCAGGCGCAATTCGCAGCTTGCTTCATCCCGGCAGTCGTCGCAGCGGCGGTAGGCCGTTCGGGACAGGCAGGGCAGAGGTGCGATGGGACCATCGACCGAGCGCAGCATGGGGCCGATGAAGATCTTGTCTGCCGGCCGCAGCAGCTCATAGCCGCCATCCCGGCCGCGGCGGCTGGAGATATAGCCCGCGGCCTTGAGAGACAGGAGGATCTGCTCCAGAAACTTGCGCGGCAGCTTTTCCTGTTCGCACAGCTGGCGGATCTGCAGGCCTTCGCCCGGTTTCGCCCGGGCGAGGGCGACGACGGCCTTGAAGGCATAGCGGGCACGTTGTGAGATCATGCCGCCAGAGATAGTCGTCAACCGGGGGTATTTGCAAGAGCGCCCCTTGCTCCCGCCGGTGCACGGGTGTTAAGGACAGCCGCCAATCTTCGCTTCCGTTCATCTGTGCTTCAAGAGGTTGGCCCATGCCACGCCATATCCCCGAATATCTCACCTTCGACGACGTGCTGATGAAGCCGGGCGCATCCTCCGTGCTGCCGGCCCAGGTGAAGACGGGGACCAGGCTCACCAAATCGCTGAAACTGTCGATTCCCATCATTTCCGCGGCCATGGACACAGTCACCGAGGCGCGGCTTGCCATCGCCATGGCGCAGGCCGGGGGCTTGGGGATCATCCACAAGAACCTGGAGCCGGCCGAGCAGGCCGAGCATGTGCGCCAGGTGAAGCGCTTCGAATCAGGGATGGTGGTGAACCCGATCACCATCGCCCCCGATGCCACTTTGGGTGACGTTCTGGCGCTGAAAGAGCGGCACAGGATTTCCGGCATTCCCGTGGTCGATGCCAGCGGCAAGCTTTGCGGCATCATTACCAACCGGGACGTCCGCTTCGCCACGGACCTCAACATGAAGGTGGCGGATCTGATGACCAATCAGAACCTCGTCACCGTCAAGACGGGTGTGGACCGCACCGAGGCCCGGCGGCTTCTCCACAAATACCGGATCGAGAAGCTGATCGTGGTGGACGACGACTACAAATGCGTGGGTCTCATCACCGTCAATGACATGGAAAAGGCAGCCGACCATCCGCTTGCCGCCAAGGATGAGCATGAGCGGCTGCTGGTGGGTGCGGCCACCGGCACGGGCGATGCCGGCTTCGAGCGCGCCGCCCTGCTCGTCGATGCCGGGGTTGACCTGATCGTGGTCGATACGGCGCATGGCCACTCGGCCAATGTCATTTCACAGGTGACCCGCCTCAAGGCGCTGTCCAACAAGGTGCAGATCGTGGCGGGCAATGTGGCGACCTCCGAAGCGGTGAAGGCCTTGATCGATGCCGGGGCGGATGCGGTGAAGATCGGCATTGGGCCCGGCTCCATATGCACCACGCGCGTGGTGGCCGGTGTGGGCGTTCCGCAGCTCTCTGCCATCATGGATTGCGCCGAAGAGGGTGCGAAGCAGGATGTGCCGGTGATTGCCGATGGCGGCATCAAGCTCTCGGGCGATCTTGCCAAGGCGCTGGCCGCCGGCGCCGAGGTCGCGATGGTGGGCTCGCTTCTGGCCGGCACGGATGAAAGCCCGGGCGAGGTCTATCTTTACAATGGCCGCAGCTACAAGGCCTACCGCGGCATGGGCTCGGTGGGCGCCATGTCCCGTGGCTCTGCCGACCGTTACTTCCAGCAGGAGGTGAAGGACAGCCTGAAGCTGGTGCCGGAGGGGATTGAGGGGCAGGTGCCCTACAAGGGTCCGGTCGGGGCCGTGCTGCATCAGCTCGTGGGGGGCTTGCGCGCCGCCATGGGCTATGTGGGCGCCGAGGATCTGGCGGAGCTTCGCGAACGTGTGCAATTCATCCGCATCACCTCTGCCGGCATGCGTGAAAGCCACGTGCATGACGTGATGATCACGCGCGAAGCGCCGAACTATCAAGGGCAGGGGTGACAACATGACCATCGTTCAATGGCTGCTGCTCCCCGCCTTCGTTCATGTCGCCTGGATCCTGGTGATTGGCATCCGCATGGGCCGCGCCCGCTTCAAGGCGGCCAAAGCCGGCCAGGTGCGGATCAAGGATGTGGCTCTGGACAACTCGCGCTGGCCGGACGAGGTCCGAAAGTTCTCCAACAATTACGACAACCAGTTTCAGCTTCCGGTTCTGTTCTACGGACTTCTGCCGCTTCTCGTGCTGCTGGTGAAGGTTGATTGGGTGAGCGTGGTGCTGGCCTGGGCCTTCGTCGCCAGCCGCATCCTCCACAGCCTGATTCACACCGGTGACAATCAGATGATCCGCCGCTTCCAGGCCTTTGTGGCAGGTTTCATCATCATCGGCGTCATGTGGGGCTGGTTTGCAGTTCGTCTTTACGTGACCGGCTAGACCATGCGTCTGGCGGGCCGCGTCTCTGCGGCAATCGACGTTCTTACCGAAATTTTTGAGCGGCACCGCCCGTCCTCCGAGGCCTTGAAGGACTGGGGCAAGGCGCACCGCTTTGCTGGCTCCAGCGACCGTCACGCCATCGGCACGCTTGTCTATGACGCGCTGCGCCGCCGCAACTCCCTGTCGTTCCGCATGGGGAGCGATGCCCCGCGCGCCCTGGCGCTGGCGGCGTTACGGGACGTCTGGGGCCTGTCCGCCGATGAGATCGCGGCCCTGGCGGGTGAGCAGCATGGGCCCGGCGAATTGACGGGGCAGGAGCGGCAGTCGCTGTTGCGCGCTGTTCCGGCTGAGCGGTCGTTGTCTGTTGCAGGCGACATTCCGGACTGGCTCGTATCCTCCTATGAGCGGGTCTTTGGCCCGCGCGCGGCGGAGGAGGGGGCAGCGCTTGCCACGCGCGCTCCGGCGGACCTGCGTGTCAACACGCTCAAGGCCACGCGCGGCCAGGTCCTCGACGCGCTGGCGCGGTTCGGGGCGGTCGAAGGCCCGTGGTCACCCCTTGCGGTGCGCATTCCCGCGCCGGGACCGGAGCTTCGCAATGCCAATGTGGAGGCCGAGCCTGCCCATGGCCTTGGCTGGTATGAGGTTCAGGATGCAGGCTCGCAGGTCGCCGCCTTGCTGTCAGGCGTTGGTCCCGGCATGCGCGTGGCCGACATCTGTGCAGGTGCGGGCGGCAAGACGCTGGCGCTCGCGGCGCTCATGCGGAATGAGGGCAAGCTCGTCGCTCATGATCTCGACCGCTTCCGCCTTCGCCCGATCTTTGAGCGGCTGACGCGCGCCGGGGTCACCAATTGCGAAGTCATTTCCGCCCAGGACAAGGGCAAGTTTGCCGAAGCAGGACCCTTCGATTGCGTCGTCATCGACGCGCCCTGTTCCGGCTCCGGTTCCTGGCGGCGCAAGCCCGATGCCAAGTGGCGGCTGACACCCAAGCAGTTCGAGCAACGAATCAAAGACCAGCGCCAAGTGCTTGAAAACGGATTCAATTTGGCCCGGCCCGGCGGCACCATTCTCTACATCACCTGCTCGGTGCTGCCGGAGGAGAACACGGACCAGGTGGCAGGATTTCTGGCGCGGCACCCAGAGATGCAGGTCGTGCCCTACCGCGAACACTGGGCCCGCATGATTGGCGGAACGGCACCCAATTCCGCTGACGGGTCAGATCAGGGATTGCTCCTGACGCCAGCCCGGCATGATACGGACGGGTTTTTCATCTGCGTGATGAAAAAGGGAGCGTAAGTCCTTCATTTTGAAGGTTTTTATGAGGAAGATGGGACTACAACATCTTCCGGGCCAGGAAGCGGGCCATAGCCTTCAGCGTTTCATCGCTCACATGGTGCTCGATCCCTTCGGAATCGATGCGGGCGGATTCCTCGGAAACGCCAAGTGCCAGCAGGAAGGCCTCCACAATCTTATGCTTGCGGCGGCCGTCTTCCGCCATTTTCCAGCCGTCGCCGGTGAGGAAGATCGAGCGGTAGGGTTCCTGGGTGACGAGGCCTGCGTCCTGCAGGCGCTTCAGCGTCTTGACCACGGTGGCGTTGGCCACCCCTAGGCGCAAGGCCACGTCGGATCCGCGCGCCTCGCCCTTCTCGTCGATCAGGTCGGCGATCAATTCCACATAGTCTTCGGCCAGTTCCGACTGGTGGTCGGCCCTGATCCGGCTGAAGGCGGCCGAGCGTATTTTTGCCGCCCCGGGTTTCTTCGCGCGCTCTGCCACGAGGGAACTCCTGAAAAAAACATGAATTACCCTATTGCAAAGGGTTTAGCCAATGCTAAACTTTCCGCCATGCTGGAAGATGCTGCAATGACCTCTGCGGACGTGACCACGGAAGACGCAGGCTGGCGCCGCCGGAGAGGCGAGCCGCCGCTGGTAGACGTGTTCCGCACTGTCAGGGTTGGCAACAAGGGGTCGATCCTGCGCCGGGCCATGGCCTTTGTGGGGCCGGGCTTCCTGGTCGCCGTCGGCTACATGGACCCCGGCAACTGGGCCACCTCCATCGCCGGCGGGGCGCAGTTCGGTTATGCGCTGCTCACCGTGGCGCTGATGTCCAACATCATGGCGATCATTCTGCAATCCTTATGCGCCAGGCTCGCCATCGGCTCCGGCCGGGATCTGGCGCAGGCCTGCCGCGATGCCTTCCCACGCCCCGTTGCCTTCGTGCTGTGGCTGTTTGCGGAAATCGCCATCATTGCAACCGATATTGCGGAGGTCGTAGGAACGGCCATCGGCCTCAACCTGCTGTTCGGCATTCCGCTTGAACTCGGCGTGGTGATCACGGCGCTGGATGTTTTCGTCATTCTCTGGCTGCAGCGGCTGGGCTTCCGGTGGATCGAGGCCTTCGTGATTTCGCTGCTGGGTGTCATCTTCCTGTGTTTCGTGGTGCAGCTGGCACTGGCAGACCCGCAGTGGGGGCAGGTGATCCTGGGCTTTGCGCCGACGGTCGAGATCGTCAAGAACCCCGCGATGCTCTATCTGGCGCTCGGCATCATCGGGGCCACGGTGATGCCACACAATCTCTATCTCCATTCCGGCATCGTCCAGACCCGGGCCTATGGCGACAGCCCCCAAGAAAAGCGGGAGGCGCTGCGCTTTGCCACATGGGATTCGACGGCGGCGCTGATGTTCGCACTCCTCATCAACGCCTCCATCCTGATCCTTGCCGCCGCCACCTTCCACGAAAGCGGAAGGACCAGCGTGGCGGAAATCGGCGAGGCGCATTCCATGCTGGCACCGCTGGTGGGTTCACTGCTGGCACCGAAGCTCTTCGCCATTGCGCTATTGTGCTGCGGCCTCAATTCCACGGTCACCGCCACCATGGCGGGGCAAATCGTGATGGAGGGGTTTCTCAACATCAGACTTCCGGCCTGGGCCCGCCGGCTCATCACCCGAATCGTCGCGATCGTGCCCGCAGCGGCTGTTACCCTCTATTATGGGGCAGAGGGAACGGGGATGCTGCTGATCCTGAGTCAGGTCGTCCTCGCCTTCCAGCTTCCCTTCGCCATCGTGCCGCTGGTGATGTTCACCAGGGACAGGCGGAAGATGGGTGACTTTACGGCACCGGGCTGGCTTACACTCCTGGCCGGCCTCACGGCTGGAATCATCATCTGCCTCAATGTAAAATTGCTGTGGGACCTGCTCCTGGCCTGACATTCAGGCCTAAACTGAGGTTTAGGAGGCCCCAATTCCAGTCTTGCTGCACTGCATATAAACTCCGGGCCAATGGGCGGCAGGAGAAGGCATGGCTATTTCCAGCACCGTTCGCCGGACTGGCGGATGGCCTGCAGCGCAGAACGGCGGCGCAGCGCCCCTCCCAACACACTTCTGATGAATTTGGAAAATCAAACCATGAAACGTATCCTGTTTGCGCTTCCCCTGATGGCCATGGCTTCTTCCGCCTTTGCGGCGGGCTTGACGGTTTCGAACCACAGCGGCCTTCCGATTGACGAGCTCTTCGCTTCACCCGCAGGCAAGGGCGCTTTCGGCGCCAATCTGATGGAAGGCATCAAGGAAGGCGCCCTGGACGATGGCAAGACGGTGACGATCGCCGCACTTCCCGACGGCGCTTATGACTTCAAGGTCTCCGCTCCCGATGAGGGCGTGCTCTGCACCATCAAGGACGTGACGGTGAAGGGCTCCAAGATCACCTTCACGGCCAAGGAAGGCAAGGCCTGCAAGTAAGGCTTCACCCTCATTCCGGGGGCGCCAGCGGGCACCCCCGGGCTGCCGGACACAAGTTCCAGATCTGGAGATTGACCATGAAAATGAAACTGGCCGGAGCGCTGCTCCTGAGCCTAGGACTTGCCGTGGCAGGCGCCGGAGCAGGCCTTGCCCAAAGCTCCGCCGATGCCCTGATCACCGCCCGCCAAGCGGAGATGAAGACCAATATGAAGGCCATGAAGGCCCTGGTCTCCATTCTCAAGGGTGAGACCCCCTATGACGATGCAGCGGTCCAGAGCGTGGCCAAATCGATCCAGGATGCGCATGCGGCCTCCACCGCCGCCGATGTCTGGAATGTCTCCACCCAGACGGGTGCCACGGTGAAGACCGATGCCAAACCCGAGATCTGGTCCGATCCTGCCGGCTTTGCCGCAGGCTGGACGGCGCTGGATGTGGCTGTGGCGGGTCTTGAGGCCAGCCATGACGAGGCTTCCTTCAAGGCGGCTTTCCCCGCCCTCGGTGCGGCCTGCAAGGGCTGCCACGAGAAGTTCCGGGCTGCTGATTAAGGCCATGGCCATGTCCCGCATGGGCCTGCTCGCGGCGGCAGGCGCCGTCATCCTCACGGCCGGGGCGGCCCTGGCCTGGGGGATGAGTACGCCTCATCCTCTGGCCGAAGCGGCCCTTCCGGCGCATGTGGCCGACGCCGCAAACGGGAAGATCCTGTTCAATGCTGCAGGCTGCCTCTCCTGCCACAAGCCGGGGCCAGACCTCAAAGGCGTGGACGCATCACTTCCGGCAGGCGGCGCGCCGTTCAAGACGCCGGTGGGCGTGTTCTACCCGCCCAATCTGACGCCCGATCCCGAAACCGGTATCGGCACATGGACGGACATCCAGTTCGTCAACGCCGTGCAGCATGGCATTTCGCCCGAAGGTGAAAACCTGATCCCGGCCTTCCCCTATACCTCCTATGCCCGGATGAAGACGGAGGACGTGCTCGATATCCGCGCCTATCTGGCCTCGCTTCCTCCCGTCTCCGCACCGGAGAAGGAAGCGGAGGTCCCCGCTGCCTGGCTTGTGCGCCGCGGCGTTGGGTTGTGGAAGCACCTGGGCCTTGATACCGCGCAATGGACACCCGACCCCACCCAGTCCGCCAGCTGGAACCGGGGCTCCTACCTCGCCAATGGGCCCGGCCACTGCAATGAATGCCACACTCCGCGGAGCAGTCTGATGGTGGCGGATATGAGCCGGCAATTCGCAGGTGGGCCCCATCCGGGCGGGGAAGGCAAGGTGCCATCCCTCCGGGGCCTTATCGCCCGCGGCAAGTACAAGGATGCGGCAGACCTGGCCTCCGCCTTCCAGAACGGCGAGATGATGGGCTATGAGGACATGTCCTCCGGCGGCATGGGGGAGGTGCAGACCAACCTCTCGAAGCTGCCCGATGCGGATGTTCAGGCACTCGCTGAGTATATCGCCAGCCTCAAATAGCCGGGATCAAAGCTCGAGGTCGCATCTTGCAGACTCGTGTCCTCCTCCTTAAAGACCCCGCATGCAAGACCGTATCCTCATCATTGATTTCGGCTCCCAGGTCACCCAGCTCATCGCGCGGCGCATCCGCGAGGCGGGGGTCTATTCGGAGATCGTCCCCTTCCAGTCCGCCGAGAGGGCGCTCGATTGGCCGGGCCTCAAGGGTATCATCCTCTCAGGTGGGCCTGCCTCCGTGCATGAGGGCGGAAGCCCGCGGGCGCCGGACCGGGTGTTCACCCGCGGCGTGCCGGTGCTCGGCATCTGTTATGGCGAGCAAACCATGTGCGCGCAGCTGGGCGGCAAGGTTGAGGCCTCCGACCACCGCGAATTCGGCAAGGCTTTCGTTGAGGTGAAGGAGCCCAATGCGCTGTTCGATGGCGTGTGGGAAAAGGGCGAGCGCCACCAGGTGTGGATGAGCCATGGGGACCGGGTGACGGGGATCCCGGATGGTTTCAAGGCGATTGCGACGTCGGAAGGTGCCCCCTTCGCAGCCATTGCCGATGAGCACCGCCAGTTCTACGCCACGCAGTTCCACATGGAGGTTGTCCACACGCCCGACGGCGCGAAGCTCCTGCGCAATTTTGCGCGCGAGATCTGCGGCTGCAAGGGCGACTGGTCCATGGCGCATTTCAAGTCGGAGATGATCCACAAGATCAAGAAGCAGGTGGGCTTCGAGCGCGTGATCTGCGGACTTTCCGGCGGGGTTGATTCCGCCGTCACCGCCGTCCTCATTCATGAGGCAATCGGCGAGCAGCTGACCTGCATTTTCGTCGACCATGGGCTGATGCGCCTGAACGAGGCGGAGGAGGTGGTGACCCTCTTCCGCGAGACCTACAATATTCCGCTCGTCCATGTGGATGCCAGGAAGCTGTTCCTGGGCGAACTCGCGGGCGTCACCGACCCGGAGCAGAAGCGCAAGATCATCGGCCGGCTGTTCATCGACGTGTTCGAGGCAGAGGCGAAGAAGGTGGGCGGTGCTTCCTTCCTCGCGCAGGGAACGCTTTATCCGGACGTGATCGAAAGCGTGTCCTTCACCGGCGGCCCCTCCGTTACCATCAAGTCCCACCACAATGTGGGGGGGCTTCCTGAGCGGATGAACATGAAGCTCGTGGAACCCTTGCGCGAACTCTTCAAGGATGAGGTGCGGCTCCTCGGCCAGGAACTGGGCCTGCCGCAGCGCTTCGTCGGCCGCCATCCGTTCCCGGGCCCCGGCCTCGCCATCCGCATCCCGCATGATGATGTGACGGAAGAGAAACTCGAGATCCTGCGCAAGGCGGATGCCGTCTATCTCGACGAGATTCGCAAGGCCGGCCTCTATGACGCGATCTGGCAGGCCTTCGCCGTGCTGCTCCCCGTGCGCACCGTGGGCGTGATGGGCGACGGCCGCACCTATGATCGCGTGCTGGGCCTGCGCGCCGTCACTTCCACAGATGGCATGACGGCTGAATCCTATCCCTTCGACCACGCCTTCCTCGCCCGCGTCTGCACTCGCATCATCAACGAGGTGAAGGGCGTCTCCCGCGTCGTCTATGACGTGACGAGCAAGCCGCCGGGGACGATCGAGTGGGAATGAAATGATGTGGTTCGCGGCGTTTCGTGAACTATCGCAACATCATCATAACTAGCTGAAATCAAACAAAAAGTCAAGCGTTCACTATCGGAGCCTATCGCCTTAAAGCGATGGGCTCTGACGGTGCGCGCGACGGTATGCGTTTTTCGCCGTCAGCCGGATTTTTGCCCTACCGTCAGGCCAAAAACGGCAGCAGCCCACGAAAAACCAAGTTAGTACGCTGTTTTATAATGATTATTCTCGTTGATTGACGGTATCGGATTTGACGGTAAAATTGGGGCTCGAAAAGGCGCTTTCGATCGTCAACGAGGCCGTCCCCATGCTTACAGACATGGCCATCAAGAGGCTGAAACCAAAGGATAAATTATACAAGGTGGCCGACCGTGACGGTATGTACGTTTCCGTCGCCACGACAGGCCAAATCACCTTCCGATACGACTACCGTCTGAACGGTCGCCGGGAGACGCTAACGATCGGCCGCTACGGCGCCGATGGCCTCACGCTCGCCGAGGCACGCGAACGCTGCATCGCGGCACGCAAGCTGGTGGCGGAGGGGCTTTCCCCGGCACATGAGAAGCAGCGCGACAAGCGGCGCAAGGCCATAGAGCGCAGCTTCGGTGCGGTGAGCGCCCTATGGATCAAGGACGCGCGCATGGCGGAAAGCACCCGCTCGATGCGCAAGGCCATCCTCGATCGTGACATTCTCCCCGCCTGGAAGAACCGCCTTCTGACCGAGGTGACGCCGGATGATCTGCGACAGCTCTGTGCCAAGGTGAAGGAGCGCGGCGCCCCCGCGACCGCCATCCACGCCCGCGACATCGTCAAACAGATCTTCGCCTTCGCCATCCTGCATGGGGAGAAGGTGCCGAACCCGGCCGACGAGGTCGGGCCGGCCTCGATCGCGACCTTCCAGCCGAAGGACCGGGCGCTGTCCCCGGCCGAGATCAAGATCATGCTGCAGCGGATCGAGCACGTGCCGACCCTGCCGACCATCCGCCTCGGCCTGCGTCTGATCCTGCTCACCATGGTACGCAAGAGCGAATTGCAGGACGCAGTCTGGGACGAGGTTGATTTCGAGAACGCCGTCTGGACCATTCCGAAGGAGCGCATGAAGCGGTCAAAGGCGCACAACGTCTACCTGTCGCAGCAGTCGCTCGACATCCTCATCGCCTTGAAGACCTGCGCCGGCAATTCGCGCTATCTCCTTCCGTCCCGCTATGACGCCGATGCCCCCATGTCGCGCGCGACGTTCAATCGCGTGACCACGGCCGTTGTAGCGCGGGCGAAGAAGGAGGGGCTGCCGCTGGAGCCGTTCACAGTCCACGACCTGCGCCGAACCGGCTCGACGCTCCTGAACGAAATGGGCTTCAACAGCGACTGGATCGAGAAATGCCTCGCCCATGAGGACGGGCGCTCCTCGCGTGGCGTCTACAACAAGGCGGAATACGAACCGCAGCGCCGGCACATGCTCCAGGAATGGGCTGACATGGTCGATGCCTGGGTAAACGGAGTGAAGCGCGCGCCGGCGCTGTTGCCACCGTCGATGGCGTTTATGGGAGGCAATTGAGAATCGGGCAAAGCACGAAGCGCCGGACCTTTTGGCATTTCCTCAGCTAGACTGTTACGTCCGGGATGGGGCCGATTGCCGACTGTCGGGTTTCAGTAGCACTCCATAGATAGCGGCCGTTTGCTACCGTAGCCCACCCGCGCGATATGCCGCCAATAGGGCTGCGAACGCGCGATATCTACATTCCAGATCAGCACATCGGCACCATCAAGGTGAAGTCGCGCAATTTTCACTAATCGTTCCTGCTCTATCCGTCCGTCAGTGACCCCGCAGACCAAACTCTGCGATGACTGCAGGTCGGGCGGCCAGAAGGCGTTCGAGGTGGCTTTCCGCCCACATCTCAACGCGCGGGGATGCACCGCTCGCATTGTGCTGCTCGATCCAGGTAACCGCATCAGCGGTGAACCGCCCGCTCGTCGCCAAGATGAGAACATCGACCCGAGGATTCGGCCAAAGTGCCATTTGATCCTTGGTCGACGAGACCTCCGCAACGCTCACGCTACGGGTCTTCCAGTGCTTGCATTGAATGACGACACGAAGGCGGATGGTGCCTGACAGTTCGTCCTGGATCACGCGCATCACAGAGAGGTCACGTCCCCTGTCCGGCGCTCTCGTCTGCATGAGCCACTCTGGATTTTCATAGCCTGGCGTGTCGCTGATGAGCGTGAAAATCAGACGCTCGAAAGTCTGATCGTCGATCTTCGACCAAGCCAACGCTGTGGTGATAGGGCCCGTCGGCCGCGCTGCGACCAGGGCCGACAAGTCCTCGACCTGAACCGGCACGGCCTCGTTGGCGCCATACAAACCCTTGCGGAGCGTGCCTTTGACGTCCGGCCAGTCCATCGCTTCGATATCATGGAGATCGCCGACACATCCAAAATGCATGTGACGCATCATGTCGGACCACCGCGCTGGTTTCTTCACGCTCGAGCCGAGCAGAACCTCGATCTGCCTCATATGCTCGCGCATCTCATTCCAGACTTCTTTTTCGATCTGGTGCGGACGCTCCGCATCCGGCCCGACGACCGCGCGAACGCCGCGAATGTCCGCGTCAATCTGATCGATCAGGCTGATGAGCGCGTCTCGGATGAGCGCTCTTCGCATATTGTTGAACCGGAAACGATACTCTTGGAGTTCACGTCCGGGCTCCTCAATCCAGCGTTCGACGGACACGTGCGCGCTCGGCTCATCAATCTCCATCGCGTCCAGTCGGCTTTGGGCTACTCCGTCGAGATCCGGCGGCGTTGCGGTCGGCTTCCATCCCCCGATTTTCGGAAGGCTAGCGACGAGAAGATCGAATGAACGAACCCGATCTTCATATTCGACATTCGCGCCAAAATTGATCCCAGTCGGGATCATCGAAGCGATCTCATCCCACAATCGTTCCAGCTTGATGAGATTGGCTTCCGTCGCCTCGAACTGCTCCAGAGCCGCCATCAAAGTGCTGCTTGTCGAATCCAACGCTGGCATGCGCCTCCACTCCGCCTCCTCAAGATAAAACGATCCACTCGAAATTAGTGCGCTCTACCGGCCAACTTCGCTTTTCCTGCCTCCAGGATCGAGGACAACATCGTCTCCATCGCCTCCTCAAGGCTATCCGGTTCTTCCGCCCGCAGCCGCTCCGCCTCCACGACGAAGCCGGATAGCAGATCCCGAATGACCTCGGGCGACGCGGTCAAAGTCCCTAATATCCTCAATGAATTCTGCGCATAGCCAAGAAACTCCGCGTTTCTCTCAGTGATTTTTTCGAGCATTTCCTTGGTAATGCGCTCGCTTGGCGCGACGAATTCCCCGTCCAACCAATCCACATAGAACGATGCGTTTTTGTTTCGGTTCGAGTCATCGTGAAACGCATCTTGCGTCTTCTTGAACGCCTCTCTCGCAGCATCCCAATCACCGCGCGCCCGCGCCGCCAACTCATCCTCTGAAGGTTCCAGCATGTAGGCATTCGACTTGTTCTTCGAGGAATGGCGGGCAAATGCAGCCAGCACCTTCTTCTGATTCACTTCGAAACCTAGAACCAGGCTGACGGCCCACACTCCGAGATTGCTGACTTTCGAACACTCCTCGAGCGAAATCTGGTGAAGGCAAAGAGCCCGGGCGATACCACCGGCTTTCGCCAGCAGCTCGGCCTCAAAAAATAGCTGCTCGGCATTGGCGAAGGTTTTCTCCGCACCTTGAAGCAGAACGTCCAGCGACGCCTCCTTCTCATTTTCTCTCCCATCAGCCACCCGCATCTCCATTGAAGAGAACTTCGGTCAGGTTTTCTGGCGGTGACCAAATCCCCGACTTCGCCTTCACATATGTTCGGCATAGAGTAACGATCTTGTCCTGATCGCCAAACCTCAGCTTTTCCCGCTCGATTGTCGTCAGCTGTTCAAAAGCATTCTCGGTGAACCCATAGGTCGACAAAAACAGGCCTCCGGCCTTCTTCTCCTTCACGATCACCTTCAGGAGCTTCATCACAGCGTCAGCACCGACCCTCGTCGATGACCGCCAGTGCTTTATCTCGACGTAATAGATCGCTCGTTTGCCCGCGACCTCGCATTCCAGAATGACGTCCTTCCCGCCATCCTTCGATCCAGGCGTCAGCGTTACCCGGAAGCCGAGCCCATCGAAGACCTCGGCAACGATCCGCTCAACGTCCCGCCATTCCAAATGAGCCAAGGCACCCGGTTCGCGTGCAATGAGCCGCGCGAAACGCTCACTCAACTCGCGCAGCATGACCCGCACCTCTGTCTCCGCATCGGGCCCAGCTTCCCGCACGAGCTCAAGCCAGCTGCGCAGATCGTCCAGCGCTTTGAGTTCGACTGTCAGGGGAAGGTCGCGCTCGACCGTCGCCCTCGCCGAATTCGTGAAGGCACAATTGCTAACGAGGATTACCCGCCCCATACCTTTCAGAAGACCGGCTCCGATTAATGCGCGAACCTGCTCAATCGAAACCTTTGAGCCTCGTCTATAAAATTTGGTTTCGACGCCCAGCCTTTCGGACAAGCCCAGCGCCGGATCACCGCGCACACCCACAAAGTCGAGACCTTCGTCGCGAGCCCCAGATGTCACCGCTATGTCGAAACCCTCGACCCGAAGGATAGGTACCAAGATGCCGACCAAGATGCGCTCGGCTTCCATCACAGACGGCGATTGGTCGATTTCAAGCCGAGCAATATCGGCCATGATGCGACTATATTCTTCATTGGAAATTCTATTCGGGGCGGTCGTCGCCAAATTTATACCCTCCGATTTCAAAACTCATCAATCGTTCAAAACGCATTCAGCAAGGCATAATCGGTCAGATGGGCCGGCACACCCAACGACTCCATCCGCTTACGCAGCCCATCAAGATCCCCGTAGTAGCTGACCTTCCAGCTCACCCGGTTGACGTCAATATTCGCGATGACCTCCTCAAAATACGGGTGATCAACCTCCGACACCGAATGTCCCATCACAACAATCCGATCGACATCCGACAGCCCGGCAAAGAAGGCTGCGTTTTTCTCGATGACTTTGGCGGTGGGTTTGAACGTGTCTCGGAAGTAATCGTCGACAATCTCCTGCCCTTCGACGACACGCATATCCGCACCCTCCGGATCTTGCTCGAAACGATAGGGATCCGGGTTTGGATCGGGCTCCCATCCATGGCCCAGCACCAACGTCTCCGTTGGGTTCGCCGCCGCTCCATGGATATGCAACACGTTGATGTCGGGAACCCCATACAGACGTTGTAGCGACGGCGTGTAATTGAAGTTCAAGAAGACAGCCGAGGGATCCACTGGAACGTGCTGCCCGCTGAACTCAGCAGCCGATGGGACAGGAAGCTGGCGTATCCATTCGGCGAAGCGCAACCGCAACGTCGTCGAGATCGCCTCGACCGCCTGCTGAATCTCGTACTGGTAATCGTGGTGGTATGCGTCGCTCCAATCGTCGGCGCCATATCCGACCAGAAAGTTGGACGCGTCCTCAATCAGCGAATCGCTGTCCAACGCGGCCAACCGATCCTCGAGTTCGGCCCAGAACTGAGCATCTATCGTCAAGTATTTTTCGACTAACTCGTAGGTCTTGTCATCCGACCGCCGGAGATATTCTCCGAACGCTTTATAAGATGACGGAATTCCGTGGTGGAGATCGAAGCCGTTTCCAATGATATAAAGCGTTTTCCCCATCGAAGCCCTTCGGTGTTTTCCCGTTTGCCAGCGCATTTGCTCATTTGCATTGCTCTTCAATCGCTCACGTCTATATCCGGCTCCGCGATCAACTCCTCCGCCAACTCCGAAAGCCACGGCGAAACATCATCGATCTGAACCGCGCTGGCGTGAGCCCTGTAATAATCGCCAACCGTCCGGAAGCGCTCCCCGAACCGCTCCGTAAACATCCTCTGCAGCTTGGCGTTTCTGCTCAAGACGCTCGACATGGCGCGACCACCTGTCAAGAACCTGATCGCATGCTCCGTTCCGAGCAAATAGAGGTGCTTACGCTTCGCCGTCGGATGCTCCGCAAGCCGCAGGTAATCCTTGAAAACCGAATTCTGGCGGATCGTCTCGGGCCCGCCTCTCCACTGAATGAATTTGAACTCGGCAACCCGAACATTCGTTTCCAGATCGAAATCGCGGCCCGTATTTCCCGCACCGAGAGACACAGATTCGACGCGCTCGTCCGGCTCGAGAATATGTGGCAGACACATAAGGATGCCGAGTGCATGGATTGTGACATTGATCTGTCCGGCAAGCCGCTTCATGCCGGCCGCGGCCGCAAGCACCTCACGTCCTGCCCCAGCATTAGCGAGGAAGCCCGTACAATCAACTGCCGAAACGCCTCGCACCGCGCCTTCGATGCGCGATAAGGTCTGCGTCAAATCCGGGCCAGTAAAGCGGCCGAGCAGTTTAACGATCTCAACAGGATCGGCAGTCAACCTTCTCCCCCCAGCTCAGCGCGCATCCACTCCGTCAACTCTTCGTCCAGAGCGGCGTCGACATAGACGTCGCAACGCGGCGCGATCCCCGCCTTCACGTCGATTACCAGATGAAGCCCAACCAAATACCCGTAGGCTCCTGCCTGTTCGGTCATCCCCTTGAGTTTCCAGATGTCCCCATCGAAGTCCTTGTTGGTCGACTTCTTGACCTCGACGACGAGCAAATTGTCACGCTTCCCGACCCGATGTACGATCAGGTCAGGGACGATCGCGTCCTTCCCAATCAACTCATCATCGCTCAGGTCATAGCGAAGGCGCTTGATCACATCCTCGCGCCGATTCCATTCCAGATCGATCGACCAGCCGGCATATTCCCCATGCAGGAGATCGCGAACCCGAGCGACAAGCGCCCGCTCGGCGGGATCCGCATAGGCAATATCCTTATCCTGCAGAAGTGCACGCACCGCCGCCGCGAATACCGAAAGTACTTCTTGTAAATCATCCCTCATGACATTCATCTACCATGAAGCACCTCAACGAAAATCGGGACCGCGACGTGATAACCGAGTTCGCCCGCAAGAAGACGAAACCCAACACTCTTTGCCTTTCCCATATGCCTGCCGATGGCATCGGGCTCCCTCGAAATTCTGTCAGGAAACCCCAGCCATGCCAACTTTTTCGGAGCTATTTTCCGTGACCGAACAGAAATCGCGCTCATCGCAATGGCTTGCCTGGATGAATGATTATGTCGATGCTGCTAGGCGCTTCAGTTCAGAATACCCGGTCGACGTTGTCTCAGACGAGGAAAGGGAGCTGATAGCGCTCAAAATGGCGCTGTACGCCCGAGCGCTGACACTGTTCGAGGGCGCCTTGCTCCTGCTCGAAAACGACCGACAGCTTGATTTTCGCATCCATTCCCGGGGCGTCCTTGAGGCCACGATGTACCTCATCGCGCTGGACCGAAATCCCGCTTTCGTCGCAAAAATGAAGGACGACGATTTCAAGAGCCGGCATTCGCGGGCTGCTCTTCATCTTGATGCGAAGACGTTCAGCGGCACCGACGACGTCAGGCAACAGCTGCAGGAATTTGTAGATCAAGGGCTCCAGGGCGCGAAGGCAATCCAACTCGGTACGCTCCTGGAGGGCAGCGACTTCGATCGGCTTTATCGCAGCTATCGTGATATTTCCGGGGACGCGGCTCACGTGAGTGTCACCGCTCTCAACCGGCACTATATCGAGCATCCCGAAACCGGCTCGGCAACACTGACCCTTCATCCTGCGCTCGATGACGACGATTTTCAGCGCACGATGACAGAGCTCGGTATTTCAATGACAATTGCCACTCTGCTCATCATGAAGATCAAGGCAAAAACGGACGTTTGGGACGAATTTCAGACGTTACTTCGACGCTACCGGGCCTTGGCGAGTGAGCAGCACCGCGCGGACCAGCCGTCGAAGCAGGATGAGAACGCCTAAAAATCTCAAATTCAGTCTCTGGGGGGAGTTTAGTTGGGAAATTTCATTGCAGCAGCTCACGACGTTCGACAGGTTCTCGTCGGCCGCATCGTCACGATGGATGGGAACGGTACGATACCCTCCCTGACCAACATTAGCGTTGTTCTTATCTCTGCTCAGCGAACGGCAAGTTTCTGGAGCACCAAGTCGTAGTTTGAATGACCAAAATGGAGGCGCAAAGCCGAGCGTCCGCTATCAAAGCGCCGACCAAGGCCCACTCTGGCGCCAGCTGAACGTCGATCTGACTGGCCACTCCTTTCGAACGACCGGCAGGAAAATGTAGTTCCGTTCATCCAAGCTGAATTGGGGGCTTGACCGGTCGGGTGCGGCGTTGACGAACATCCGGCGCCGGTGCTTTGCGCAAGGCGTCTGTCTCCGATGCGTGGCGCCGTCCGTCGAGCCAGGTCTCGACCTCGGCCAGATCCCACACAACGCAGCGTGGCGTCAGGAAGAAGCGCTTGGGAAACTCGCCGCGCTGTTCCATCTCGTAGATCGTCGTGTCGGCGAGTGGCACGATCTTGCGAAGCTCCGGGCGGCGGATCACGCGCTTGAGCAGATCGGCGAGCGGCTGAAACCGCTTGAAGCTGCTCTCGGCAGGCTCGTTGGCGGGTGGCTGCACAGAGTCGGAGGCCAAGGCCGGATCTTCTCTTGAAATCGTCTGTTCGCGTTTCATGTCGATCGCCTTCGATCGCTGTGGAATGACTGCGACCAAGGTGATGCATGTCGCTCGTTCATTGAAGACATCGGGCGTCGACGTGCGGGAAACGGCGGCCATCGCGCGGGAATCGGAAGGCAATCGCGAGCGACACATCACCCCGCATTCCCCAAAGCCCGGCACGTCCTTTCCTGAGCGCACTGTGCCTGTGGCCTTCGATCTTCCCCTCTCGCCAAGCTTCGGTAACGCTGGCCGCCGCCGCGACGCGGTCAAGCCCGGCCCGCACCAGACCGTGTAGGGCCTGACCGCGCCGCTCGATTGCGCCGGCCGAACGCCTCCTCGCCCTCGATCGGAGGGTGACATCGAATGGAGGCCGACATGGCCGCAGCGCTCATCACCAACGAACTTTACACCCGGCTTCTCGCCAATGGTGCTCGCAGCGCCGCTGGCGAGGACATCGATCCGCGTCCCGTCGTCAAGCTCTTCACACCGGACGCCGGCGCCACCTGGCTTCTCACCGAAGCCGATCCCGAAGACCCCGACCGTTTGTTCGGCCTCTGCGATCTCGGCCTTGGCGAACCCGAGCTCGGCTATGTCAGCCTTGCCGAAATCCGCACGGTTGGCGGACGGCTTCGGCTTCCGGTCGAGCGTGATCTCCACTTCAGCGCCGAGCATCCCTTGAGCTGGTACACTCAGCGCGCCCGCCAATCCCGCAGGATCGTCACCGACTGACGATCGCAACCGCGCCCCGCCTTCGGGCGGGGCGCTTCGTCGTGCTTATGATCCGTCCGGAGACGGAAATGCGGAGATCAGGATGTAGGGCTTTCAGGTTCTACGGCTTTGCACATCCTGATCCGGTTTTCATGCCTGTCACCCGCTGGCGCTCATGCCGGGCAGTCGCTTGGGGGCGCTGCCCCCTGGCGCGGTGCAAGGGATCGCTGACGCTCGGCCGGGACGGTCTCCCCGGCCTTCCGCGCGGATGCGTGTTCCAGACTTTCGCCCATAGTTTCGATCCGCTTGTGCAGGCCGGGTGATCCCCCCTCCGTCCCGACCGCCCTTGCACCTTGCACCCCCCGGTCTCGGCGACGGCCAGGGTTGCAGCGCAGCGCTGCGCTCCAACCCAAGCCAAAGGATCAAGACTATGACCAACACAGTCGAAACGACCGCCACGGTTCTCGAAGCTTCTGCCACTGAGAATGGCGCGGTGCTGTTCGTGCCGCTGAACAAGTTGAAGAAGTCGCCTCGCAACGCCCGCAAGACCCCGCACAGTGAGGCCCATATCGAGGCGCTGGCCGCCAGTATCGCCGCCAAGGGGATGCTGCAAAATCTGGTGGTGGAGCCGGAGACGAACGCGGAGGGCGAACCGACCGGCTTCTATTTCGTCACCATCGGCGAGGGCCGCAGGCTGGCGCAGATGCTGCGCGTCAAACGCAAGCAGATCAAGAAGACGGAAGCCATCCGCTGCGTTCTGGATACCGAGAACGATGCGACGGAAATCAGCCTTGACGAAAACGTCACTCGCGAGGCGATGCACCCCGCCGACCAGTTCGAGTGCTTCCGCGAGCTGGCTGAAAATCGCGGATGGGGTGCGGAGGAAATCGCCGCTCGGTTTGGCGTGACCGCCCATGTCGTCAGGCAGCGCCTTCGCCTTGGTGCCGTCAGCCCGAAGCTGATGCAGGTTTATCGGGACGGCGGCTTGTCGCTGGACCAGTTGATGGCCTTCGCCATCACCGAGGACCACGACCGGCAGGTGCAGGTCTACGAGAACCTGTCGTGGAGCCGCGACCCATCCACCATCCGGCGCGACCTCACGAAGATGAACGTCGCGGCGACCGACCGGCGTGCGATCTTCGTCGGTGCGGACGCCTACGCCGAGGCGGGCGGCACCATCATCCGCGACCTCTTCACCGAGGACCGGGGCGGCTATTTCGAGGACGCCGCGCTACTGGATCGGCTCGTCATCGACAAGTTGGAAGGCATCGCCGCTGAGGTGCAGGCAGCCGAGGGATGGAAGTGGGCTTCCGTTCAAATCGACTTCCCCCACGCGCACGGGATGCGCCGCAGCTATCCGCATCCGGTGGACCTGTCGGCGGACGATGGCGCCGCTTTTGGCGCGGCGCAGGAGGACTATGACCGCCTGTCGTCGGAGTACGAAGGTTACGAGGAACTGCCGGATGAGGTGGATCGGCGGTTCGGTGAGCTTGAAGCGGAGATCGAACGGATCGACGCCAAGCGCTGCGCCTATGACGCCGACGAGATCGCGCGCGGTGGCGTGTTCGTCATCCTGAACCATGACGGCATGTCCCGTATCGAGCGTGGCTTCATCCGCGCCGAAGACGAGGCCCCGAAATCGACGGACGTGGAGCAAGCGACCATCACGGAAGATGGCGAAATCGTCGGGGACGGGGGAAGTGGAGAGGACGCCGAACCACAGTCGGAGGACGAGGAAGCCGAGGATGCGGGGAAGCCGCTATCGGACCTTCTCATCCGCGACCTGACCGCCCGTCGCACCCTGGGTCTGCGTCTCGCCCTTGGCGAGCAGCCGGACATGGCGCTTGTCGCTGTGGTCCATGCGATGGCGGCGCAGACCTTCTATCGCGGCGGGGAAGCGTCGTGCCTCGAAATCCGGTTGACCAGCGCCTATCTCGCCTCCCACGCTGACGGGATCGAGAATACGCCCGCCGCGAAGGCGCTGGCGGATCGTCATGCCGGATGGGCGTCGGACATGCCGCGCGACGTTGCGGACCTGTGGGCCTTCGTCGCCGGTCTGGACTATGCAAGCCTCATGGCTTTGCTCGCCCATTGCGCTTCGCTGACGGTCAATGTGGTCAGGATACCGTGGGAGCAAAAGCCGAATGCCCGCGCGACGATGGAGAAGTTTGCGAGCGCGGTGGCGCTGGACATGGCGGCGCACTGGACCCCGTCCGTGCAGACTGAGGTGGTCCCCGTCCGACGGGCAGTTCGATAAGCTTGGGTCGACCTGAGAGAAGGACGATCCCGATGATGGGGAAGCGGAAGCGGTATTCGGCGGAATTCAAGGCCAAGGTCGCCCTGGAGGCGATTCGCGGTGAGGCGACCGTGGCGCAGCTGACGGTGAAATACGGCGTCCATCAGACGATGATCAGCGCGTGGAAGAAGCAGGCGATCGACGGAATGTCGGGCGTCTTCTCCGGCAAAGCCGAAGCGGCGGAGAATGCCCGCGACGGTGAGGTCGAGAAGCTGCACGCGATGATCGGCCAACTCGTTGTGGAGCGGGATTTTTTGAAACGCGCCTCCGGACGCTGAGCGTCGGCCGGAGGCGCGAGATGATCGAACCCGACCACCCCAGGCTCACGATCCGACGCCAGTGCGAACTCGTCGGCATCAGTCGTTCGGCGTTCTACGCGCCGGCAGCGGCCGAGACACTATTGAACCTGTCGCTGATGCGGCTGGTCGACGAGCAGTTCCTGGAGACACCATGGTACGGATCGCGACAGATGGCCCGTCATCTGCGTCGGCACGGCCATGCCGTCGGAAGAAAGAGAATCCGGCGGCTGATGCGGAAGATGGGATTGCAGGCGGTCTATCAACGACCGAGGACGACCGTCCCGCATCCCGAGCACAAGAAGTGGCCGTATCTGCTGCGGAACCTCGACATCGTCAGGCCGAACCACGTCTGGTGCGCCGACATCACCTACATCCCGATGCGCCGCGGCTTCCTCTACCTCGTCGCGGTGACGGATTGGGCGAGCCGGCGGGTGTTGGCGTGGCGGCTGTCGAATACGATGGACGTCGACTTCTGTATCGCTGCGGTCGAGGAGGCCATGGCGAGGCATGGGAAGCCCGAGATCTTCAACACGGACCAGGGCAGCCAGTTCACCAGTCCACGGTTCATGGAGGTCCTGACCGACGCGGGCGTTCGAATATCCATGGACGGACGGGGCCGGTGGATGGACAACGTCTTCATCGAACGGCTATGGCGGTCGATGAAGTACGAGTGCATCTACCTCCATGCCTACGAGACCGGCTCGGAAGCCCGTGCCGGCATCGGACGGTGGATCGACTACTACAACTTCGACCGACCTCACTCGACGCACGGTGGGCGTACGCCCGTCGAGGTCTACGAGGAGGCCGGCGACATCAGACTGGCGGCGTGACGGACCACAGGCTCAAGCTTACGACGGCCGCCAATCTGTCCAGCCGGACGAGACCACCTCAGACCTATCTCGGTCGCGTCACCAAGGCGCATATCCACGCCGCCGTGCGGGAAGCGGTCGGTGATGAAGCCGCCGAGCGGATCGCGGGTTTGAAGAAGGCAGAGATGGCGCAGGCTGCCGAACGGCTTCTCGCCGGAGCCGGCTGGCTGCCGTCCGTGCTGCGCACCGCACGGCCCGCATCGCGCGATGCGGTGTCGGAAGCGGAACCCTTCGCGCAAGCTGCCGAGTGAGGACGAGCCGGGACCGCGCGAGCGGTCCCGGTTTTTTCCCCCGCTTTTGCTTGGAAAAATTGCGGTCGCGCGAGGGCGAGCTTCGCGCGACCGACCGATGACCGTGATCGTCATCGGGTTGGGAGGAAATTGCGATGATCGCGCTCTTGGGTATGGCCGCCGCCTTGGTCGCCGGTCTTTGTATCCTGGTCTATACACTCGCCGTCTATGCGCTGCCCTTCATGCTCGGCGTGGAGGCGGCGCGTTGGACTTACGCCTCTGGCTCCGGCCTGATCGGCGCGGGACTGGTAGGGCTGATGGCAGGTGTCGCCGCCTATGGTCTGTTGCTGATCCTGTTTACGGCGGTCCGTCTCCCGATCCTTCGTCTTGCGGTGGCGCTCGCCTTCGCCGCTCCGGCTGCGATCGCCGGCTATGCGCTGGTCCACGGCATCACGCGGGAGGTTGTACCGTCAGAGGTATGGCGCATGATCTTTTGCCTTATCAGAGGCGGCATCACCGGCCTGTCGGGGGTGATGCGGTTATCCGCACCGACGAACGGCCACTCCGCGTAGTTAAAGAGTAACGGTTATCAGCAGCAATCAGGAGGCTGCTGAGCCAGCATTCTTTTCAACTGCCTGTTCGTAACCAACTGTTATAGGAACAATCTCGCCTTTTACAACTTCGCGACCCGTGAAGTCGAGGAGAGCACGACCTGGTGCGCCAAATCGTGTTGGATCGGGCGACCCCGGCGTCGGAAAAGGGTGGATCGAAACAGACTGGCCGTTCATAGCGCCATCGTGCTTTTCCGATGGCAACTGCACCTGAAAGACTTCGTTTCCATATCCCAAAATCAAGTAAGCATATGCATATCCAGTCACGGATGGTTTTCGCTGTAGAATGAATGCAGCGATAAGATCGTTAGGCATCGGTCCCGGCTGGAACGAATATATGATCGGGCATTGATCGGCAAAAGGACGGCTGTGATCCTTGTCTTGCACCCATGCCATGAGGTGCGGGAAATTTACGATCTCTACGTCCGGAAGCAATGTCAGGCCGATCTTCATGAAAGCCTTAAGCACGGCAACAGGCGTGTAAGCATCTCGCTTAAGCTTGAACGTGATTCTTTTGTTGGGCTCATCGATCTCATACAATGGATCGTCTTCGTAGGAGGAGATGTTAAAACCCTTCTCGCCGTACTCGATCCGCCAACCTGGCGCATCGCCTCCCTTCTTCAGGGTCGGCACACCGCTCTTTCCCCGGATGCGAGCGAAGGTACGCATAGGCTTTGACCAGTTGCCTAGATCGTTCTCGATGCCCCGGCCAAACTTGTCGTTGCAGGTATCGCATTCGTAGGCGCTCTCGATGCTCTTGTTGCCGAGAGACTCAGGTATGGCATGTGCCACCTTGCGAAATGTCACATCTGGCGGACGTTTGCCGCAGAATCTGCAAATCCGATTGTTCTTGTCTCCGAGCATGACCTTATCGCCCGGCTTCAGTAGCCAAGACCCAAGCACGTCGTAGTGAGTTTCATAAAAGGAAATAACATCATCTCTTGTAGCCATCGCGGCATCATAAATGTTCAGCTCTGAATATGCACCCGACATGTATCAACGTTCGCCTAAATGCTCGACTGAAATTGCCAAGGGACGTTGCCCTTCTGGCCGCGCTCTCGGCTGCGCCGGAACCGCGCCCATTGCGCGTTTCCGCCATACGCGTCGATCGCTAACGCGAAGATCAGCGGCGGTTCGCCAAAAGCCCCCTGCCATAGTCGGGTGTCTGGACGTGTCAGGCATCAATCTCCGCTACCGCGTGGTCAGGCTGTGCGCTTTGCCCCATCTTCATCTTTGACGGGCAAGCGGATCAGGCCGGAGCAAATCACCCCACCTTGTCGCAGCATCCGCAAGCCGGGTGACTATGGTGTTCAAAGCCGTGCAATCCGATGGCACGCTCGATCCATGGGGCGGGAGCGCAGCTTTGTCCGCCATACGGACGGGACAGGCCAGAAGCGTTTCAGGCGTCAGGGCAAGCCGCGCTGGTGATGCCGTCATTCGCCTTTATCTGACAGCAGCGACCGGATCGCATCATCATATCTCGTCAGTCCTGTACCGGCCGCACCCACGGCGTCCTCGACCTGCGTGGGTCTGACCGAAGACCGGCTGCGCCTCGATCATCCTCCCGCAACGTCCGTCGCCAGCTTTTTTCCGCCGCCTTCGGCTTTGCATCGCGAAACAAAAAAGCCGTCGCCGGCCGCCTTCCACTTCGTTTCAGCCTTTCAGGTGCGGGCTGATCGTCCCCGTTCGCACGACCACCATCGAGGTCGCGATAGGCGCGGCCCGAGGAACGGAGACACGACAATGGCAACCATCGGCACCTTCACCAAGACCGCGAACGGCGACATCACCGGCACGGTCAAGACCCTGACTCTCAACGTCAATGCCAAGTTCGTTCCCACCGAGGGCGACAGCGAGCGCGGCCCGGACTATCGGATCTTCGCCGGCACCACCGAGTTCGGTGCGGCGTGGAAGAAGACCGCCCGCGAGACCGGCCGCGATTATCTCTCGGTCAAGCTGGACGATCCGAGCTTTCCGGCCCCGATCTACGCCAGCCTGGTCGAGGACGACGGCGGCGAAGCTCACAACCTCATCTGGTCTCGCCGCAACGGCGACTGAGGCCGTGTTTGCCTCCGAAGCCCCGCTCTCACGCGGGGCTTCGGTACGCTTTTCCGTAATCGGCTTCGTTCAGATTTCACCGCGTCGGATACTGCGCTCATGCTTGTAATCGAAGCACTTCGACAGTCGCGAGATAAATTTCCCTTTGTGGAAGCGCCACTTCGGTTCGTCGTCCAATATGCCAGTAAATATGTCTCCGGCCATGCTCAATCCCAGTCCATGAAACAATCGAACGAGGACCAAGTCGTAAACTTGGAATGCTAGTTTATTGAATCGATTGAGGGTTGCGACCGACTCCATGCCTGCATCCTCTCCGCGCCGGGAACGGTTCTCCGCTTCCTGAAACTGTGGAACTGTGGCATGCACATAGCGGGATAACTCGCTGTAGAGCGATAAAATCGTGCTGTTCGCTTCCGGATGCGCTTCGAACTCATCAAAATATACTAGCGCTGCAACGTAGTCCTCAAATCGTCGATCTCTGTCATCAAGTCCCCGAAGTCGTTCTTCAAAGCTCCGAGCTTCGGGATGAAAATCGCGAGATGACAACCTTACTGACGCCTCAAGCAGGAAGCGCAGTTCGCGGCGGGCAGCATTTTGCAGCCCCTCCTTAGCATTCATCGAGATCGCAAGTGTAGATTCCACGATATGCGGCGCGAAGCGGAATAAAAGATAATCGTTGCTCGCGTCATAGCGCGTCCCTTGTAAACGCACGTATGTCGTGGCCATAAGAAAATCGGATGCAATTCCCTGAAGGTAACGCAACCCATCTTGGAAGGGCTGGCTGTTCAAAACAGCCTCTTCGTAGCCTTCACGCCGCTCACGCATCTGTCGAGCAATGGGTTCCAATGGATCTTCCGGGTCACTCATCGTCACGCTGTCCTAGTTGCACCAGTTGAGCTGCAATATATCAAAAAGCTAAGGGCTCCGCCCCCGCGCGCTGCAAGGGATCGCTGGCGCTCGTCCGGGCCGGTATCCCCGGCCTTCCTCCATTTCATTGCGTGCAGGCCGGGCGATCCCCCTCCGGCCCCGACGCCCTTGCACCTTGCTACCCCGGTCTCGGCGACGGCCAGGGTTGCAGCGCAGCGCTGCGCTCCAACCCAGCCCCAAGGGAGACAGACCATGTATCATCATCTCGCCACCCGGTTCGGCCGCAACTCTCACCAGATCAGCGGACGCGAAGCCCTCGACAACGAAGCTCTTTTTCGTCACGTCCCCTCAGTGTTCGCCCGCGAAGCGCATGACAGCCGGTCGGAGCGTTACGTCTACGTCCGCACCATCGAGATCGTGGAAGGATTGCGCCGGGAGGGCTGGTTTCCGTTCTTTGCGGTGCAATCGGTGCCGCGCGACGGCAGCCGCCACGGTCACGCGAAGCACATGCTACGCCTGCGCCGGGATGATGGGATCGGCAAACCCGAGGCGGCGGAAGTCATCATCGTCAACAGCCACGACGGGACCAGCGCCTATCAGATGTTCGCCGGGGTGCTCCGCTTCGTTTGCACCAACAGCATGATCGCGGGAGAGCGGTTCGAGGAAGTCCGCGTTCCTCACAAGGGTGGCATTCAGGACCAGATCATTGAGGGCGTCTACACCGTCGCGGAGGACTTTCCGCGCCTGATCGATGCGACCGAGACCATGAAGGACACGCGACTCTCACGGGACGAGCAGCAGGTGTTGGCCGAGGCGAGCCTTGTCGCGCGCTATGGCGAGGGGGAAAGCCCGGTTCGCCCGGATCAGATCATCGCTCCGCGCCGCCGCGAGGATGTCGGGCAAAACCTGTGGCAGACCTTCAACGTCATTCAGGAAAACCTCATTCGGGGCGGGCTGGATGGACGACGGCAGACTGCGGATGGACGCATCCGCCGCAGCCGGACGCGGCCGATCAACGGTATCGACCAGAATGTCGGGCTGAACCGCGCCCTGTGGACGTTGGCCGAGGGAATGCAGCGGCTGAAGACCGCCTGACCCTCGCAAAGCCGTGGAGCCGGAAACCCGGCTTCACGGCTTTCCGCAGAAGCGTGGATCAGATTTCGCGCCGATCCGTCTTTGCGGATCGGCGGGTTTCCGCTTAGCAGACGAAACGCGGCTCGCCGGGCATGGCCCGGCTCGCGAAGGAACCTCAAAAACGATCCGAATTATCTTCAAATATTGATCGTCCAACGCGATCAACATATCGGGAAACAGTGGCTTCAACGCGAGCCTCGTATCGCGAACAGTTCCTCTTTCCAGCAACGCATAAATGCTGGACGAGAGGTGACGCCATGCCGAGTACAGATTGGCGCTCGCCGGCCGCTTATGCACATGCCAAGAGCATTTCTGCCGCCGGCTTTGCCTGGGAGTATCTTCGTCGCGATGAGGATTATCGCCGCGACTTTCATCGCGTGAGGCGATTGCCACGCCTCGACAGCGATGCGCAGACGGCGTTCTCGGAACGCTGGGGGGTGCGATTTCCCGACAGACCCGACTCTCGCCGCCGACCGGGCTGCGCTATTCTGGATGCCGTCGCTGCTGCCTGATGCCTTTGAGCTTCACCCCATTCCGGGCAGCGTTGGCGATCACGCCAGCATGGCGATCAGCCTGCCGACGTTGTCGGGTCTCGATGCTCGCGCCGCCGAGGATGGGAAGTGGCATGGTCTCTGGCGGTCGGCGGGCGTGGACCATCAGTTCTGGCTCACAAGTCCGCCATCCGGCGCCAAGACGGCCTATGTCGTCATCCTGCCGCTCGACGCTTTGCTGGAGCACCGCGCCGAGGCGGTGCTTCGTTTCTGGCGCGCGCTGACGGGGCGGCCAATCGGCGAGCATCACCACGCTCTACCGGCGCAGACCCGGGACCGGCACATCTTGATCCTGCGCGCCCTCGACGGGCGCACCGATGGCGCCAGCTATCGCAAGATCGCGGAAGCCCTGCTGGGCTTTCACGGCAATAAGGCCGATTGGGAGAGCGATCCTCGCAAGAACCAGGCGCGTCGTCTCGTGGCCGACGGCACCGACTACGTGCGCGGCGGATATCGAAAACTGCTGCAATATCCAATTCGTTGGTAGTAACTATTCTCATTTTACGGGAAATACGTTCCGCACCGACTGATCCGAGTAAACATGCCGCTCTATGATCAGCTGTCAGGTAAATTCAGCGCATATTTTAAAAGTAAATGACCATATTCATTGAGATCATAAAGCGTACCTCCAGATAGAGGATCATCAAATGTTCCCCCATCTATGCCCGTTTGAGCCAACAATCCTGCTGAAAACAGACTGTCGGCTATCGGAGTCATCTCTCTCTGGGTTCCAGGCTTGAACGTCTTTAGGAACTCTAGATCCGTTATATAGCACCGTGAGACGATGGCTGCTAATCGCATTGCGTGGGGATAGTCGATTTCGCCTCGTACGTGCGCCGCCATAACACGTCCTATGAGTGCCGGTTTGGTCGCATCGTCAGCGCGCTCGAGTATGAGCAGGATGGTTTCACCAAATTCTTCTTTCTTCCCCTTTTCTTCGAGGCTTTCAACAAATCGTATGCGGTCCTCCGGCGTAGATTTGCTGGCCTCACCGAGGAACCGGAGGACTTTCCGAATAAATAGCTCCTGCTGAACGGCCTTTCCTGCTCGCCAAAGACCCGTAGCGATGCCGAAAACTGGTACTCCATCGAGTGCGCCCGAAGAGATGGCGGCGTCCAGGCCCGCATCTCCTACGGTGACCAGCAGATTCGTACTGGCTTCGGACTTAATTGAGTCGGTTAAAGCCGAACCAAGTTTGGTCATGAAGTATCCTCGCATCAGACGACTGGCGCAAATGTACCCCCAGGGGTGCCGAAATCGCCACCCCCTGATTCCGGCACGCTGCAAGCCGCCGTTCCTCCGCCACGGTTCGCCATGACCCGCTGCCGTCACCGGCAGCCATCCGAACCGCCCCGGAGGCCCGATCATGCTCGACCCGAAGACGGGATTGCCGCCGCGTTTCCTGCGCACGCCCGACGCGGCGCGTTTCCTCGGCATCTCGCTCAGGACGCTGGAAAAGCACCGCACCTATGGCACCGGTCCGACCTATCGCAAGATCGGCGGCCGCGTGATCTACGCGCTCGAGGACCTGCAGGCCTGGACGGCCATCGGCGCGCGCAAATCCACCACGGACCAGACTGCCAGCCGGGTCTTTCCGGCGCGTCCTCTGACGCCTGCCGAGCGGGGAGCGCGCTGAATGAGCGGCTCCTCTCGACAAGACGGCAAGCACGGGAGCGAACGCCAGCGGCTCGATCCCTTCGTGGTCGCCACCGGCGATGCCAGCCCGCGCGATCAGCGCGATCTAATGGAACGGCCGTTCTTCTCGTTGTCGAAGACGCCGCGCGTCAAGCCGATCCTCTACAAGGCCGCCGATGTCGAGGTGCAGGTGCTGGGGATGCCCGAGCACGGCATGGCGACGATATGGGATGCCGATGTGCTGATCTGGGCCGCCTCACAGATCGTCGCGGCCGAGAACCATGGTCTACGTACCTCGCGCTTCTTTCGCTTCACGCCCTACCAACTCCTGCGCGGTGTCGGCCGTCCGACCGGAAATCAGCAGTATCTTCTCCTGAAGGCCTCGCTGGCGCGGCTGCAATCGACGGTCATCGCCACGACGATCCGCAACGGCGCGCAATGGCGCCGTCGTCAGTTCTCCTGGATCAACGAGTGGGAGGAGATGACGACGCGAGAGGGCCGTGTCGAGGGCATGGAGTTTGTCCTGCCCGAATGGTTCTACAACGGGGTCGTCAACCGCTCGCTGGTGCTGACCATCGACCCGAACTATTTCCGGCTGACCGGCGGCATCGAGCGCTGGCTCTATCGCGTCGCGCGCAAGCATGCCGGCCATCAACAACACGGCTGGCTGTTCGAGATCAGCCATCTCTACGCCAAATCTGGCAGTCTCGCGCGCATCTCTGATTTCGCGCTCGATCTGCGCCGCATCGCTCTCCGTCAGCCCTTGCCCGGATATCGCCTATCGATCGAACGCGAGGGGCGGCGTGAACTGCTCCGCATACGGCCCGTCCAACAATTCACAGTGCCTGTGGATGAGCCTGTGAACAGCATCGGCAGATCAGGCGCAAAGGGTATCGGCACATCAGGCGCAGGCCTATCGGCAGATCGGGCGCACGAACCACAGTTAACGCTCTGGCCTGAAACACGAAATCCGGCCGCTAACTTAGACTCTAACAGAGAATCTAACTCTTCCTTGTTGGCGCGCGCGAAACGCGGTCCTGGTGCCGGTGCTGGCGGAAGGCGGGCGCCATGATCGTGGCGCTCCTCAATCAGAAAGGCGGCGTCGGCAAGACGACGTTGGCGCTGCATCTCGCCGGGGAATGGGCCGGGAGAGGCAAGCGCGTCACGCTGATCGATGCAGACCCGCAGGGTTCGGCATTGGACTGGTCGCAGCAGCGTGTGCGCGAGAATGGTGTCCGGCTGTTCGGCGTCGTCGGTCTGGCGCGCGACACCTTGCACCGGGAAGCACCGGAACTGGCACGCGACGCCGATCACATCGTGATCGATGGACCTCCGCGCATCGCCGGGTTGATGCGGTCCGCGTTGCTGGCCGCCGACGTGGTGCTGATCCCCGTGCAGCCATCGCCGTTCGACGGCTGGGCCTCGGCCGAGATGCTGGCGCTCGTTGCCGAAGCGCGCATCTACCGACCGGCCTTGGCGGCGCGCTTCGTACTCAACCGCTGCGGCACGCGCACCATCATCGCCCGCGAGACTGCCGAGACGCTCGCCGATCATGACCCGCCGGTGCTGTCCACGACCATCGGTCAGCGCGTCGTTTTCGCCGATGCCGCACAGTCCGGTCGGCTCGCCTCCGAAATCGATCCCGACAGTCAGGCCTCGCGCGAAATCGCGGCACTTACCGCGGAGATCGAACGGCTCAATACCGGAAGGGGGATGTCATGAGCGCGCACCCGATCCGTCGCCGCTTTGCGGCCCGGCCCGCCGATCCTGAAAACTGGATCAAGGCAGCCGATGCGCCGCGCACCGACGGGGCGGCCCGCTTCACTGCGCGGCTGACCATCGACATCGCGCCCGAACTGCGTGGCCGCATCAAGATCGTCGCCTTTCAGCGCGGCATCACCGTGGCCGACATGCTGCGCGATCTGCTCGCGCGTGAATTTCCTTCGACCACCGATGGAGATCGCCCATGACCGGCGCCACCGCTTCCCGTTCTCATGGCGGTGCTGCACCGCGCACCCAGTCCGCCGACGCTTTCACACAAGTCGAACTGACGCACATCGAGAAGCGGATCGAGAACTGGATCAGGTTCGGCCACAAGGCGCGCGAACAGGTGCTCGACCGAAGTCGGCGTGTCTTTTTCTACAGGCCCGGCAGCGTCTTTGCCTTCGTGCGGTGGGCATCGAACGACTTCGGCACGATCACATCGCGCATCGACATCGTGCGCGCGGTGGCGCCAGGTGAGCCCTTCCAGACGCTGCCTTTCGTGCGTCCCGGCGGCGACATCCTGCTCAGAATCGAGGGCTGGCCCAAGGTCGAGCGCGTCCTTCAGCACATCGATGCCATCGAGGTGATCGGCATTGATCCGACCGAGGTGTCGCCCGATCACTGGCGGCACGTCCTCAACCGTTTGACCGTTGGATACGAGCCGCGTGCCTACACCGTCGATCAGCATCAGGCGTTTCTATTGCGCCAGAGGGCTGAACCATGACCCGGTTCGGCTACATCATGGCGACGTACTTCTCCGTGATGGGCGTTGCCGTCGCATCGTTCATTCCCACGCCGCTGCGCGTCGTCTGGAACGCATCCGCGAGCGTTCCGATCGGCCTCTACACTCTTGCTCCGGCACCGGACCTGGAGGTCGGCGATCTCGTCGCAGTGCTTCCTGACAAACCGCTCGCCGACTTCATGGTGGAGCGCGGCTACATCGGCCGCGGCGTGCCGCTGTTGAAGCGCGTCATGGCCCTACCGGGACATGAAGTCTGTCGCACCGGGCGCACCATCTACGTCGATCATGTGCCGCTCGGTGACGCGCTCGATCGCGACCGCGCGGGCCGCGATCTGCCGGTCTGGCAAGGCTGCCGGAAGATCGCGCAGGGCGAGCTCTTCCTGATGAACCCGGATGTCCGCGACAGCCTGGATGGCCGCTACTTCGGCCCGATCCCAGTGCGCACCGTCATCGGCAAGGCGACGCCGATCTACACCGACGAGGAGGGTGACGGCCACTTCGTCTGGCGCGCTCCGACACGGTGAGTGTCGCACCACCTTCGTTCCCCCACCAACTCGAAGAGGATTCCTATGCCGCAAATTGGCGAGTTCACGCGCGAAACCACCGGCTTTGTCGGGCGCGTCCACACCTTCACGCTCTTCCGCGAGATCACCATCGTTCCGGCAGAGCCGTCCGACGCCGACAACGCGCCGGACTACCGCGTCCACAACGGCAACGAGGAAGGGCCGGAGATCGGCGCGGGCTGGAAGCGCACCGGCGAACGAGCCGGGGATTACATCGCGCTCGTCATCGATGATCCCGGCTTGCCGCAGCCGATCCGCGCGAACCTGTTTCGTGACGACGACGGTGGCGCGTCCTGGTCGCTGCATTGGAACCGTGCCCCGAAGCGCGGCGAGCGGGAGTGACAACATGCGACCCGCCAGCCTGCGCGCGTGCGCGATCTCCTTGCGATCGGTCATTCCTTTGTTCGCGGGAAAGCCGTCTCATCCCTTCGTCCCGCTCGACGACCCGTCGGCCAGCGCGCGCAGCGGAGGTCAAAGGCGATCGAAGATCGGCGCATTGCGCGTACCCTTGACGGCAGCGAGCACGCTGGCAGGCTGGTGTCGCAGTGGAGAAGGTGCGCCTGTTCGAATGGCGGTCATTCTTCTCTCGGGCTTGCTTTACGGTGTTGCGATCCCGGCATTTGCGCTGGCGCAGACGAAGCCCGTCGCTCATCCGTCTGCGCGCGATCTCTATGGTGATCACATCGCCGAAGCGGCACAGCGCTTCGAGCTTCCCGCCGCCTGGATTCTCGCGGTGATGCGCATCGAGAGCGACGGTGATCGACGCGCCACCTCGCCCAAAGGGGCGATCGGACTGATGCAGATCATGCCGGAGACCTGGGCCGAGCTGCGCGTGCGTTACCGCCTGGGTGACGATCCTTACGACCCGCACGACAACATCATCGCCGGCGCGGCCTATATCCGCGAACTGTTCGACCGCTACGGCTCGCCGGAGTGGATCGCTGCCTACAACGCAGGTCCCGGGCGCTATGAGGCGCTGAAGGGCCGACCGCTTCCACCGGAAACCCGCGCTTATGTCGCCGCCCTCGCGCCGATCATCAGCGGCAGCGAGACCACCGGCGCGGTCATGATCGCGTCCGCCGATCCGCTCTTCTGGACCCGTGCTCCGCTTTTCGTCGTGCAGCCTTTGAGCAAGACGACGGCCACTCTCATGCAAACCGACGAACACAAGGACGACACTCCGAAAGCGGTCGTCGTGCGCGACCTGTCCGCCATCGTGCCGCAGTCGGGCGGTTTGTTCGTTGTGCGAGCGGATGCGGGACGACAGCCATGAGGTTCGTGATCGCGTCCGCCCGGCGGGAGACTTCAGTGTGCAGCGGATGGGGCTGGCAACGGTCTCATCCATCAGCAGGAGGGGCACGAAGGGGGCAAAGGGCGGAGGGCAAGATTAAAGCGGACGGCACCCCATGGGTCCGATTCGCAGGGCAAGCCCTTGTCTGCACACTGTTTGGGGTGGCACCGTCTTCGGACCTACATGGTGCCGCGAGGTGTGGAAAAGCCAGAATATACGGTGGTTCTCGCGGCACTCTTGGCCGAAGCCGGCGGTTTCGGGCGGATCAACCATGAGCGACGATGACGAAAATCGTTTCCGGCCAAGACCCGGCCGCGTCCGATCCAACGGCGGGAAAGCCGGACAGGCCAAGAGCTTCCTCAGCAAGGTGCGGAAGGTCACGCGCCAGCAACTGGCAGCCTCTGGCCGAAGCCGATCGGCGAAGAGCGGTGGTTCCGGTCGCGGCACCAAGGAAAAGAGTATCGTCGCCTCCGGTCGGGGCGTGCAGCGCGGTCGCGGCGCGGCCTTCGTGCGCGCCCGCAATCTGTCGAACAGCTGGAGCCACCGCCAGTCCGGCAGCCGCCGTGTCATCGTCAAATCCCGTTCCGTCCGGCGTGCGGGCAAGAGCGGAAAGGCCGCCGCGCATCTGCACTATATCCAGCGCGACGGCACATCGCACGATGGTGAGCGAGGCCGACTCTATTCGGCGACGGAGGATCGCGCCGATGGCGATGCTTTCCTTGATCGCGGAAAGGACGATCGCCACCAGTTCCGATTCATCATTTCACCGGAAGATGCCACTGAGCTTGCCGACCTGACCGGCTACACCCGCGAGTTGATGGGAAGGCTCGAAGTCGACCTTGGGACCAAGCTCGATTGGGTGGCGGTCAATCACCACAACACCGGCCATCCCCATGCGCATGTTGTCGTCAACGGCTGCGATGCGCTCGGCGAAGATCTCGTCATCAATGGCGACTATCTCGCCAATGGCATTCGTGAGCGGGCGAGCGAACTGGCGACGCTGGAACTCGGCCCCGTCACCGAGATCGAGCAGCACCGCAAGCTCATGGCGGAGGTCGATCAAGATCGGCTCACCCGCATCGACCGGGCGATGATCGCCGAGGCCGAAGACCGTTTGCTTGACCTCCGATATGAACCGGGCGATCTGCGCGGCCAGTCTGACCGGACCATGCGGCTACGCCGTCTCGGCAAACTGGGCGACATGGGCCTTGCCATTGAGCATGCGCCGGGCGTCTGGGAATTGAGCGAACGGCTGGAGCCAACCCTGCGCGAGATGGGCGAGCGCAGCGATATCATCCGCACCCTGCAGAAGGCGCTCCGGGCCGACGGCGCCGAGCGCGATCCCATGACCTTCGAGATTCACGACGGCGCGCCGACGACGGCGGTCGTTGGCCGCATCATCGACAAGCATCTCACCGACGAGCTGGGGGAGAGCCTGACGCTTGTGGTCGATGGCATCGACGGGCGCACGCACCATGTTTCCGGCATCGACCCGACCCGCGTCGAGGATGCCCGCATCGGCAGCATCATCGAGATCGGGCCGGCGGACAGCACCGGCCGCTCATCCGATCGCGCCATCGTCGGCATGGCCGAGGACGGCATCTATCAGCCGAGCCGTCATCTGGAGCAGGCCCGGTTCGAAGGTCGAGTGCCGGGCGGCGACTACGAGGGGTTCGTGGACGCCCATGTCCGTCGGCTGGAAGCGTTGCGCCGCGCCGGGATCGCCGAGCGGATCGACGGCGATCAGTGGCACATCCCGGAAGACTTCGAGGCGCGCGCCGTTGCGCATGATGCGGAGCGGAACGGCCGCGCCAATGTCCGCATCCTTTCGACCTTCGACCTCGAACGCCAGATCGGAGCGGACGGCGCGACCTGGCTCGACCGACGGCTGGTCGGTGTGGGCGTGTCCGACCTGTCGTCGTCAGGATTTGGCAACCAGGTGCACGAGGCGATGGATCGTCGCCGTGAACATCATGTCGAGCATGGCGATGCCGGTCGTCAGCCGGACGGTAGGATCGCCTATCGGCGCAACCTGATCGCTACGCTTCAGGAGCGCGAGGTTGCCCGCGCTGGCGAAGAGACGGCAGCGAAGAAGGCCCTGCCGTTCCGAGCCGCTGCTGATGGCGAAGCCATCGCGGGGAAATTCACCGGAACCGTGCAGCTATCAAGCGGCAAGTTCGCCATCGTCGAGAAGTCCCACGAGTTCACACTTGTCCCGTGGCGGCCGGTCATCGACCGCCAGCTTGGTCGCGAGGTATCGGGCATCGTCCGTGGCGGATCGGTGTCGTGGCAATTGGGGCGGCAGAAAGGATTGGATATCTGATCTCAACACAGGGAAAGCTGGAGCGAAGGGCTATCTACCGCGATCCCACGGCGGTTCGGGCAAAAAGCGGTTCACCAGTTCATCGACCACGACGCGCACCTTCGGGCTCATCTGCCGAGTTTGCGGCCAGAGGGCGTGAATTGGAAAGCCTCGCGTCGTCACCTCCGGCAGCACCCGGGCTAGTCGACCATCGCGCAAGTGGTCGGCAATCAGCCAGGTCGAGAGCAGCGCGATGCCTTGGCCGGCGAGGGCCGCGTCACAGATGGCGTCGCTGTGGTTGAACGAGAGCCGTCCGGAGACGGGCTTCGCCACAGGCGCGCCCTTCCCATCCAGAAACCACCACGGCAAGGACTGTCCGCCCCGGCCAAAGATGATGCAGGCATGAGCGTCCAGGTCATCGAGCGAGGTGGGGCTCCCGTGCCTGTCGAGATAATCGGGGCTGGCGCAGAGCACCGATTGCTGCACACCCAACTGTCTCGCGACGAGTGTGGAGCTGTCATCGAGATCGCCGATGCGGATCACCAGGTCGATGCCTTCGTCAATCGGATCGATGCGCCGATCGGTCAGCGAGACTTCCAGCGACAGTTCCGGATAGTGCTCGCCAATGTCGAGAAGCACGGGTAGGACCCAGCGTCGACCGAACACCACGGGCAGATCGACCCGCAGTCGCCCGCGCGGCCGCAGGCGATGGGCGTTGAGTGCCGCCTCGGCGTTTTCCAGGTCGGCCAGGACGCGCACGCAGGTTTCGTAGAAGGATTGGCCTTCGGTCGTCAGCGCGAAGCGGCGTGTTGTTCGGTTGAACAATCGAACCCCGAGCCGATCCTCGAGCCGCGCCACGCTCTTGGCGATACCGGATTTCGAGAGGCCGAGCCTCTCCGCCGCCAGCGTGAATCCGCCCGCGTCGGCGGCCTGGACGAAGGCTGTTATGCCACTAAGGTGTTCGGCGGAAATCATCGCGACCTATTGACGACTATCAGTCAACTCATATTGCCATAAGAGGCGATTTATCGCCACTACAGTCGCCAATAAAATGCTCCGGGTAGGGTCGTCCGGCCCGCATCCCACGGAGCGGCGCCATGCCAGGACCATCACATTCCACCCATAAAGACGAAGGAAGGCGCTCTATCCCGCCGGCTCTGATCTGGCTTCTGGCGATCGGAGCCGGCGTCGGCGTCGCCAATGTCTATTACATCCAACCGGTGGTTCCGCTGGTACGCGAGACATTCGGCATCGGATCGGAACCGGCGAGCCTCGTCCCGGCGGTGAGCCAAGCCGGCTATGCCCTCGGAATGCTGCTGCTGGCCCCGCTCGGCGATCTCATCGACCGCAAGCGGCTCGTCCTCGCCAAGTCGATCCTGCTCGTTCTCGCCCTGTTGGCGACGGCTCTCGCACCGAATTTTTCCGTGCTTCTTGCCGTCAGCCTCGGCGTCGGACTGCTCGGCAGCCTTGGCCAGGACTTCGTGCCCATGGCGGCGCAACTCGCGACGGCCGAAGAGCGGGGGCGCACCATCGGGCTTGTGACCACGGGCCTGCTCTGCGGCATCCTGTTGTCTCGCACCTTTGGTGGTGTCGTCGGCGATCTCTTCGGCTGGCGAGCGATCTACGCGTTGGCCGCCACCATGGTGGTGCTGGTCGGCGTTGCGGTCTGGCGCTGGTTGCCGCTCCAGCCGGCGACCGCCAACGGTTCCTACGGCGCTTTGCTCCTGAGCCTTGTCACCTTGGTCGGGCGGTACGCGGTGCTACGCAAGGCTCTTCTGACCCAAGGCCTGCTGGCGGCAACCCTTGGCGCCTTCTGGTCGACCCTGGCGTTGATGCTGACGGGGCCGCCGCTCCATCTCGGTGCGGGTGCGGCCGGCGCCTTCGGACTGGCCGGCGCGGCGGGAGCCTTCGGCGCGCCCCTGTTCGGGCGGCTCGCCGACGCCCGCGGGCCTGACATCGCGATCCGCTTCGGCTGTCTGCTGGTCGCTCTTGCCTTCACCCTGATGCTGCTATTGCCGCATTCGATCACCGCGCTGATCGCGGGGGCGGTGCTGTTCGATCTCGGCGTCATGGCCGCGCTGGTGTCGCACCAGACCATCGTCACGACGATCGACCCCGCCGCGCGCAGCCGGCTGAACGGCCTGCTGATGACCGCCGCCATGATCGGCATGGCAATCGGAGCACTCGCCGGCGGCTGGACCTGGAGCCGCTACGGCTGGACCGGCGTGTGCCTCAAAGGCGTGATTGCCGGTCTCGCCGCGCTGCTGCGCTCCCTTCTTCCGCCATCCGTTCCCTTCGCGTCAAAGGAGTTCGCCCGATGACCACCTCTATCGCACCGTCCACATCAACTGAGCCCGACGCTCGAACCGCTCCGCTGACGGTGCTGTTCTCGTTCCTGTTGCGCGCCGATCCGGCTGCCAACGCGTCCGAAACCGACCCCAATCTCAGCTTCGAAACATGGGGTGACTACTGGCGCAAGGTGCATGGCCCGCGCTTCCTCCATCCAGACGAGGCGGACGATCGCACGACGATCAGTCGCCTGCTGCGTTACGATCAGATTCACCGCGTGGCGTCGGGACCGACGAGCTTGAACCCGCCGCCTTATCGGCCACCGCTCGACGCGGACGGTCGCCTGTTCGAGACCATCGTCGGTCACGTCGAGCCCTACCGACGTCCGCAGTGGGACGGGGTCGCGTATCTCAACTTCGCGGGGCTCGACGATCTCGGCGTGGTTCTCGGTGCCGAGCGTGTTCGTCGCAAGATCCTTCCCGAGGATCAGGCGATCTTCCGGGATCTCGGACCGGTGCTCGCCCGCCAGTTTGTCATTATGCCGAACACGGCTGGCAACGACGCGATCGTCCTGATCAAGACGCACATTCGGCGCGATGATCTCGACCGCGAGACCTTCCAGCGCCGCTGGCTGCAAGACCATGCCAAGCTGGTGGTCGACCAGGCCGATACGCAGCGTCTCGTGAAGCGCTACGTCCAACTGCACAACATCGGTCCCGTCACAGAGGGCGTGCCGTTCTTCCACCCCGTAGCCAGCCGGATCGATGGCGTGACGCTAATGGCCTTCACCTCGATGAAGGATGTCGAGAGCTTCCTGCTGTCCGACGGCCATGCCGCGATCGAGGAAGCGGAACGATCCATCGCGGTCGTTGAGGCGGGTGAATATTGGACTGGCCTGACCTTCACCGTCGTCGATCAGCTCGCGCCGGAACAGGCCTCGGCAACGTCATGAGGGCGCCGGCGACGCTGTCCGACAAACGTAGCCGGCCGCGGGCGGTTGTCCCGCGCCCGCTATCCGGCCATCGCGCGGTGCTCGCGAAAAGCCGCAGCCAATGTGCGCAATGCAGCGCGCGACTTGGGATCGGTGAGCGTCGAGTGCAGCACGATCTCGGACGAAGGCAGGCGCGGCAGCCTGAAGCGTTCGCCGATTTCGATGGTGCCGGGCGGCGCAAGGCGACAGGAAAAGATGGCCATGGCGAATCCGGCGGAAACAGCCGCCGCCACGGCCGACGAGCCGCCGCCGAGGAACACTTCCGTCCAGGCGATGCCAGCCTGGTCGAGGGCGCGGGTCGCGATATCGCGCACGCCACAGGAGGGCGAGAGGGCCGCCAGCCGCAGAGGCTCGCCCTGCCGATGCTCGAAATTCGGCGCGGCGAACCATCCGAAATGTTCGGGGCCGAGGACCTCGCCATCGCGTCGGTCGTCTTCGCGACGAATGATACAGGCGTCCAGCTCTCCACGATCGAAGGCGTCGAGCAGCGTGCGCGAGTTTTCCAGACGCACCTCGATGCGCAGGCCCGGATCATGCGCGTTGAGTTGCGCGAGAAGGGTTGGAAGCTCTGGACCTGCCACATGCGCGGCGATGCCGAGCCCGAAGTGTCGTGGAGTCGTGGAAGCGAGCGCCGACAGCGCGGCTTCGTGCGCGGCAAGAAAGTCGCGAGCCCGGTCGAGAAAGACGGCGCCGTGTGCGGAGAGCCGGACGTGGCGCGGCGTGCGTTCGATCAGCCGTTGACCGATCCTCTCTTCCAGGCGCCGCAGCTTGACACTGATCGCCCCTTGCGTGGTGCCAAGGGCCTCCGCCGCTCGCGTGAAACTCTGAAGGTCGGCGATGGCCACGAAAGCCTGGACCGACTCGACATCGAGGGATGCCATTTCGATCATCCGAATTTGTTGTCTCTAAAATACTCAGCCATATCATTCTTATATCGTCAAGTTTCGCCTACGATCAGGTCCATCAACAACAGTCGCTCGCAAGACTGCCGTGCCACCCCGGCTTCAGCCGTTGGGGGTGAACGGCCGCGCGCGGGACGCCGAGTGATCTCGGCGCTGAAAGGCCTGATCATGTCCTTTGCTTCCTCGCGGCAAGGTAACCTTGCCTTGGCCGCCATCTGCTTGTCGGCTTTGATGTTTGGCTTCGAAATATCCAGCGTTCCGGCGATCCTGCCGACGCTGGAGACAGTCCTTCACGCCGATTTTCAACAGCTCCAGTGGACGATGAACGCCTACACCATCGCCGTGGCGACGGTCCTCATGGCTGCGGGCACGCTGGCCGATCGCTTCGGGCGCAAGCGACTCCTCATCATCGCCATCGTTGCATTCGGCGGCACGTCCATCCTGTGCGGCCTTGCCCCCAACATGATGATCCTCATCGTCGGACGCGCGCTGCAAGGCGCGAGCGGCGGCGCCATGCTGATTTGCGGGATCGCCGTGCTCTCGCATCAGTTCAGCACGGCGGCCGATCGTGCCCGGGCTTTCGGCTGGTGGGGCATCGTTACCGGGTTCGGTCTCGGCTTCGGTCCGGTGATCGGCAGTGGGATCGCCGCCCTGATGGGCTGGGCTTGGGTGTTTTTGATCCACGGTTTCATCGCCGTGCTGACCGTCGCCCTGGCTTGGAGCGCTATCCGGGAATCGAAAGACCCCGAGGCCCGGCGCCTGGATCTCGCCGGTATTGCCACGCTGTCGCTGGCTGTCTTTTGCGTCGCCTACATCATCACTCAGGGGAGCGATCTCGGCTTCACCAGTCCGATCGCGCTGGCGATCATCGCCACGGCCACCCTCAGCCTCATCGCCTTCGTCATTGTCGAGCAGATCACGCCGCACCCGATGTTCGATTTCTCGGTGTTCCGGATCAGACCTTTCTCCGGGGCGCTGTTCGGCTCGATCGGCATGAACTTCAGCTTCTGGCCGTTCATGATCTATCTGCCGATCTGGTTTCAGGCTGGGCTCGGACTCGATGGTCTGACCGCTGGCCTTGCACTGCTCGCCTACACCCTGCCGACGCTCGTCGTCCCGCCCTTTGCCGAACGCCTCTCGCTACGCCTTGGCGCCGGCACCGTCATTCCGGCGGGACTGTTCGTGATCGGTCTCGGCTTCTTCATCATGAAGATCGGAGCAGGCGGTGGTTCGCTTGCCTTGGCGACGACGTTGGTCGGCGCATTGCTGGCCGGGATCGGCCTCGGGGCGACCAACACGCCGGTCACCAACACCACGACCGGATCTGTGTCGAGCGACAGGGCCGGCATGGCCTCCGGTATCGACATGAGTGCCCGGATGATCTCGCTCGCCATCAACATCGCGCTCATGGGCTTTGTCTTGGTCGACGGTGTTTTGAGGCGCTTGAGTGCGGTGTCCGGATCGTTCGATGCCACGCAACTTCGGCACGTCGCCGAACAGATCGCCGCCGGAAACGTCGGTGCTCTCGATCAAGCCGCTCCGGGAGTGTCGAAGGTGCTCGGTCCTGCCGCACTGGCTGGCGGCTTCGGTGAGGTGATGCTCTACGGCGCCATTGGTGTCTGGGTGCTGGCCGCACTCAGCGTCTTCACCTTCGGGAGGAGGAAAGATGTCGATGGCGCGTCATGAGGTTGGAGCCAGGCGGTCGGCCCGTCCGAGTGTCTTGCGCTATGCCGAGGTCGGCGCGGTCGAGCGACGTGCCACCTCGACGAACAGGTTTCCGGCCCGGGAGAGCGGTCGCACTGGCGAAGCGACGAGTCCGAACGCGCGATGCAACGGCGAAGCGAGCTTCGAAACCCGGAAGCCGCGGTGCTGTTCCGGCAACGTGGATTCCGGCACGAGGCTGACACCCGCGCCCTCCCGAACCAGGGCAATCGCGCTCGCCCAGTCGCGCACCTCGATCTCAACGTTCTGGAGCGTCAATCCAGCCGCGTCGGCAAGCGAGCGGGCGTTCGTATGGCACCCGCCGGTGGCGAGAACGAAGGGCGCGGCTGCCAGTTCGGCCAACGAGACCGAAGGTCGCCGTGACAGGGGATGCGCCGCCGGCAGGATCGGAACCCAGGCATCCCGCCCGAGCGGAACGGCGTTTCTGGCCGGAGACGGGTTGAGAACGACGCCGAGGTCGATCGATCCCGCCGCGAGCCATGCCTCCACTTCCATGTCGTCGGTTTCGAGTGGCACGAGGTCGATGCCCGGATGGAGCGTACGAAAACGCCGAAGCAAGGGCGGAAGGACAGTGGCGAAGACGCTTGGAAACCCCGCCAGACGGATGGCGCCGGTCTCTTCGCCGATCAGCGCCATCGCCTCCCTTTCGATCGCCTCCAGATGCGAGAGCGCCGTACGCGCATGGTCGAGCGTGCGCTCTCCGAAGGCGGTCAACTCGACGCCCCGCGGTTGCCGGACGAGCAGCTTCACACCGAGGCTCTCTTCGAGCGCGGCCAGGGCTTGGCTCATCCCCGATTGGGTGACCCCGAGCTTGTCCGCGGCTGCGGTGAAGCTGCCGGCTTCGGCGACGGCGATCAGGCTCTGGAGTTGGGTCAGGTTCATAGTAGGTGAGCTTATACCAAGAAAATATGGGAGTAATTTTTATTATATCATGGGACCTGCCAATTTGGGTGGCGATCTCCCCCGTCAGAGAGGCCCCGACAATGAAGCTCTATTTCGCCCCCGACACCTGTTCGCTCTCGCCGCACATCGTGCTTCAGGAACTCGGACTGCCCTACGAGCTGGTCCGCGTGAACAATCGGACGAAACGCACATCCACGGGAGAGGACTTCCTCGCCATCAACCCGAAGGGCTATGTCGCGGCACTCGAGCTCGAGACCGGCGAAGTTCTGACCGAAGGACCGGCCATCGTTCAGTATCTGGCCGACCTGAAGCCGGAGGCGGGATTGGCTCCGGCCGCCGGTACGCTGGCACGGGTTCGGCTGCAGGAATGGCTCAACTTCATCACCAGCGAAATCCATTCCGGATCGAGCCCGCTGTTCAATCGAGCCTTGCCGGAGGAGGCGCTGGCGATCTTCCGGGACCGGCTGTTCCGGCGCCTCGACTTCATCGAGGTGAACCTCGCATCTCGGGATTATCTGGTGGGCGACGGTTTCACGGTCGCCGACGCCTATCTCTTCACCGTACTCGGCTGGATGAAGGGGTTTTCGATCGATCTCGACCGTTGGCCGGCGACCGCTCGCCATATGCAACGGATCGGCGCGCGGGCGTCCGTCCAAGCTGCTTTGGCACGGGAGGCGGAGATTCCTCCCGTGGAATGATGAAGGACACGGGACGCTGGTTCCGGTTACTTCAACACAGCGAGAGCTGGGTCGATCAGCGCCTCCAGCTCCGCTCGCGAAGCGCCATCCCGTGCCTGGAAGGAGATCGCCTGCAGAACACCGTGATAGAACGCCGCGAGCTGCGCGACCTTCGTGTCCGTCGGCAGGTCCCCCTCGTGCGTACCGCGTTCAAGGCGTGCCGCGATCAACTCGACCGTCTTGCGGCGTGCCTGGAACAGATGCTCGCGTGCCGACAGGTTCTCCGGCAAGCAGTTGACGACGCCGAGGATCAGCAGACACCCGCCCGGCTTGGTCGACAGTGCAACGTCGATGCTACCCGACAGCATAGCTCGAATACCGTCGCGGACAGTGCCCGCGTCTTCAAGCACTCGCATGGGTACCGAGCCGACCGTTGCGACGTAGAGGTCAACCGCTTCCCGGAAGGCCGCTTCCTTCGTGCCGAACGCCGCATAGAAGCTTGGCGGCGTCACGCCGATCGCAGCCGTCAGGTCGTTGAGCTGCGCACCTTCGTAGCCCTTGGCCCAAAACACCTCCATCACCTTTTCGAGGGCGAAATCGCGATCGAAGCTGCGGGGGCGGCCACGGAGTGCCATGGGAGTCCTTTCTGTAGTCAGATTTATATAATTCAATTGACCCGCCTGGGCAAGCGCGATAGTCATTTCTATAATTTTGGCTATAGAAATGGAGCGAGGGCCATGTGTGGGGCGAGAGACGCCAATCCAGCATCAAGCCAAGATCGCATGCAGGGGCGTGAGGGGATGCCGTCGGTCGTCTATCTCCTCGGGTTGACGATCTTCGCGCTCACCACCTCGGAGTTCATGGTCGCCGGAATGATGCCGGCCCTGTCTGCGGCCTTCTCTGTTTCAGTGGCAGAGATCGGCTATCTGATCTCGCTCTATGCCCTCGGCATGACGATCGGCGGCCCGCTAGTGACGGCGTTGCTCCTCCGCCTCAACGCGCCGAACAAGCCCGCGCTTCTCGTTTTGCTCGGCCTCTATGTCATGGGCGGAGTGCTTGCGGCTCTCGCACCAGATTACGGCGTCATGGCGATCGCGCGGATCGTGACTGGCGCGGCCAGTTCCGCCTGCTTCGGCGTGGCACTGGCGATTGCCGCGGACTTGGTGACGCCACAGGAGAGAGGCCGTGCGGCATCCATTGTGCTCGGCGGCCTCATGCTCGCGCCGGTCTTCGGTCTGCCGGTGACGACGGCCATCGAGCAGGGCTTCGGATGGCGGTCGAGTTTTTGGAGCGTTGCCATCCTCGCCATGCTGGCCGCTGCTCTGGTTGCCGTCTTCGTGCCCGTCTCGAAGAGCCACATCGAGAATGGTCTCGGTGCGGAATTTGGTGCGTTGAGGAAGGGTCGCCTTTGGGCGGCCTATGCAACGAGCGGCCTCATCATCGGTGCCACCTTCGCCGCCTTCAGTTACGCGGTGCCGCTCTTCATCGACACGACGAGGCTGACACCGGCGACCATGCCGACGCTGCTTGCTGCCTATGGCGGAGCCAACGTCATCGGCAATCTCGTCGTCGGGCGTTTCGCCGACCGCTATACGATTCAGATCCTGCTTGGCGGACTGACAGCCCTTGCGCTGGCACTGATGACCTTCGCCGTTTTTGCCGCCGACCGTTACCTAGCTGTCTCGGCCTTTCTGGCTATTGGCATCGTTGGGGTGCCGATGAATCCCGCAATGGTCGCGCGCGTGATGCGGATCGCGCATCCGGGGGCTCTGGTGAACACGGTCCATACCTCCGCCATCACCGCCGGCCTCGCGTTCGGTGCATGGGCGGGGGGCGTCGGGATCGATGAAGGCTATGGCCTCACCGCGCCGCTGTGGGTCGGCTTCGCGCTTGCCCTATTCGGTCTATTGAGCCTTGCACCTCGTCGCGTTCGATCGATGGGCGCATAGGCGGGATCGGAGGTGCTATGCGGCGACGAGCGCACAATGGCCAGGAGGTTGTTGATCAACAGAATGCACTGTTGAGAGGCCGCATCCCGCTCGTGGCGCTGATCCAGACGCTGTCCGTTGCCGAGTATCTGAATTTTCGCCACGCAGCGAATGCTCTCGGCGTCAGCCAGTCGAGCGTAAGCACCAGGATCAAGACGTTGGAAGAGGATCTCGGCGTTGTTCTATTCGAGCGCCGCCACCGTGGCGTCCGCCTGACCGACGCCGGCAGCAGTTTCATCACGGAAGTTGCCGCGGGGATCAGCCATCTCGATCTTGCGATCAAGACCGCAGGGGCGGTTCTGAACGGCGCGATTGGTCACCTGTCGATCGGCCTCCTGTCTTCGATCGCTTCGGGCTTTCTGGCCGATCTGCGCCGCCGGTATCGAGACGAGCATCCGGAGATCGAACTCGATATCTTCGAGGGACGTTCCGACGAGATCATTCGTCAGGTCCGCGAGGCCAAGCTCGATATCGCCTTCGTGGTTGGGGCCGTAGAAGCACCCGACTGCCATTCACGTCAGCTATGGTCGGAAGCCTTGATGGTCGCGTTGCCGCAGAGTCATCCGTTGGCGCGCGCGGAGCACCTCGTATGGCGCGACCTTGCCGCGGAAACCTTCCTCGTCCGACAAAGCGGAGCCGGTCCCCAAGTCCTGGACCATATCGTTCGCAGACTCGTCGAACGAGAGAAGTCGCCACGCATTCGTCGGTGCGATGTCGGCCGAGACACGCTGATGCACCTGATTGCAGATGGCGAAGGGATCACGCTGACGAGCGAAGCCGCTGCTTGCGTTCCTTTGCCGGGCGTTCTGTTTCGGCCTATTGCCGATGAGCCGGACCGCGCCAGATTTAGCGCGGTCTGGTCGCCGCACAATCGTGGTCCAGCCCTCAGACATCTGCTTGATCTCGCTACCGAGATGAACAGACTGCGCCCACCCGGTTGAGACAGGCGGAATAGTCAAAACACCAGTCGCCTTATTTCCTTAACGGACGCCTAAGGCAATTCTAGTGTGTCTAGGTCCTGACGCTTTATCCAGGCCTTTGCTGCCATCTGTGTCATGTCCTGCTGACGCGGAAGACCACTCAACTTTCCTGCTGTGAACCGTGAAAGCCCGAGGCCCATGAAGCTAATCATTGTTGGGGAGCAGGCGCCCACCTCCAGATACATCGGCACAGCCGGTATGGACGCAGTCAGCTCTTCCATACCCTTGTTTCTGAGCAGAAGTTCGAGAACCGCGTTGTAACATGAGAACAGGCGCACATACTTGAAGCGAAGATCGCTTTCTATCTCTGTCAGCGCATTACGAATGACCGTTGGGTAGCTGGGCGACTGCCCTTTCTGGACCTTGTAATTGTAGCTTGCATCGATAATACGCGGTAGAGGATCCCCCTTCATCCACCGGAGAGCGATCTGTGCGTAGTATTGCTCCGATCTATCTGACGAGGGATACTTGAGAATTTCAGAATGGCATCGACGGATAGCGCTGAGATATGATTGATAGGCACCGCTATCGCGCGGGTGCTTTGGAATGATATAAGAGGGTCCCTTCTTGGCAAGGCTTGCTTCCAACCTGTTATACAACGACTGCTGGCGGTGTATGGCGACTGTGGGGGATGCCAAAAGCGTCTCCCTCCCAATATCCTTGCCGGCTACTGATTGAGCGACCGCTTGAGTGAGCTGCTTTGCCGGTTGCGACGTTACATCCAGCCCAAGCTTGGAAAGCGTGCTCTCCAGGCGGCCGTCGAAATGGTCGCAAACAAGTTTTACAAATGTATTTTCAAGTTCATCCGGCTTATCACGGTCGGGTATGCGCTCTGGATCATTAATATATGCGATGAGTTCTTCCACGCGCGAGACGACATGATCCTCGATCGAGGGTGTAATTTCTGTATCCTTTGGTCCGGTTATCGGGTCAGATCTCCAGCCTGCATAATCGATCAAAAAAATGTTGCCAGAGAACTCTTTGCCCATACGTCCGGCGCGCCCTGCAAGGTTCCAAAAGTCGTTGGAAGATATGGGCTGGTTCGGCCCCCTTTCCGGATTGTGAAGAAACAGGTTTTGCGCGGGTAGATTTACGCCGTAGAGAAGCGTGCTTGTCGTCACCAGATGCTGAAGATGACCCTCACTAAAAGCATCCTCGATTGCCTTGCGCACTAGTGAGGGTTGGCGACCATAGTGATAGCCAACGCGACTCATAACATTCTGTGCAAGTGGGTACTTCTCATGCACAGCTTCCTTGATGAATGCCGACAGCTCCTGCAAATGGCTCGTAGATTCAGTTTCGCGGTCCGCTAACCCAAAGGCAACCTGTTCGCATTCGGCAGGCCCGAGGGCGTAGATAAGGTTTTGCCCTCCAGTGCCCAACCTGAGAGCCACGTTCACCAGCTTGCTTCGATGGTCAGTTAACGGTTGCCCGCAATCCACTTGCCCGAACGGGATCCTGTTACCGTCGGCCAGTAGAGCAAGCTTCGCGTAGCTCGGACGCATATCATCGCAGTCAACGAAGATGATATTCTGAGTAACCGATGCTTCTTCAGTTCGCACCGGTGAAAGTACAGATCCGAGTGGCCTCGCCAGACGGGCGGGGTTGCTCAGGTTTGGGCCCGCGAAAAGCAACTGCATACGGCCGTTACGTTCCAGGGCCTCCTCAATGACAGACGACAGAAGTACCCCGCGCGGACCGTCACCGATGCTTTGCGCTTCATCGACCACCATTAGTTCGAAGGCTAAACCCTGATGTGCGGTCTGTAGTAGCTGCATACGCTCCTGAGTAACGACATACGCCGCCCGCTTCGGAAGATCGCTCCCTGTTGGAACAGGTGTCGTCAGAAGCTCAACGTCTAAATTCGACGCTGAGAGCCAGGCGGACACATCGTCCGATACCTGATTAATAAGTGCTCGTGTCGGCACCAGAAACGCCACGTTGTTCGCGGTGCCTTCAAGTAGAACTTTCTGGGCGTAAGTTTGAAGGACAAACGATTTCCCAGCCGAAGTTGGCGCGGATACCCCGACATTCTCGCCACTTGTTAGACGTGCCCAAAGCTCAAACTGAAAGTCAGTAAGAGCAACGTCGCGTTCCGCGAGGCGTATTGTGTTTATGTCGGCGCGATCGCGGGTCTCTACGTATGAGCGAACAGGAAGTCCTGTCTCTGCAACGTCAAATCGGCGTCGTGCGTAAGCAAGGGCTGGAAAATTGCTGAGGCGGCTCAGAACGAGTAGTAGCGCATATCGTGCGCCGGGGAATTGAGCTGGCATCTCGGCAGCCGCTGTAGCGATCTGGTAAGCGACCTGCCTGTGTTCGAGTGACGACGACGCGGAAAGCGTCATTGAGCACTTCAGAAGGCGCACCATCGCGTCTTCGGAGATCCCTCCAGTGGAAACAGGCGCAACGAAACGATGACGAAGAATCATCTCTCGCAGCTCACCAACCTCCTGGTGAAACTTCTCATGGCTCCAGATTCGGCTGGACAGATCTTCAATCATTTGGCCACCCAATCTTGGTCTGGAATTTATCTCGGAACTCCTGAGCAGAAGGAACGGGTACTAGGAAGAACTCAAAACGGCGCAAGGATAATCCCTTCGCCTCGATCTTTGTTTTTATGTCGTTAGTGAACGACTGGACCGAAGCACTTACCGCGCTTACGTATGCGGCCTCAATATCTTCGTCGGACTGTTGCGGATCGGCCTTGTGGTCAAACTGGTGGACCAATAGGCAAGAAAAGCAGGGCACTCGGTTGAGCGACGCCTGTGAATACGGGTCCAGGTACTCAAGAAGAGCTTCCTTAGCCCCGTCGGTCATATGCGCTAAATCAGAGTAGCTGGAAATAATGTCGAGCTCACGCTTTTCCTGCCCGTCTTTGATGAACTCGTCGATAGACGAAAGTGCACTACCAAGAGCACCGTCGAGCGTCTGATGCGCTTTTGACTCACCCCAGAACACATATAGTTTTTTGCTGGCGTCGTCGTAACGCGCGTGGATTCCATCCGTACCGTGGACAGGCATGTTGTTGTTGGTCTTTAAATACATCTTTGAAACAATTTGCGGGGCCTTCAGGATCCACTCGTTCAAGATATACAAAAGAATCTCGGCTGCCTCACCCGATCGGTGACTGCCTTTCTTGGCTTTGATGAATAGAGATTTGGCCTTGTCGGCAAGCTCGGAGGCAATGCGTCCGGCTGCAACATGGTCGCCGCGGATGAACGCGTCTTGAGCAGCTTTGATGGCGGAGCGCGGAAGACAGAACGGAACGATATGGCTTGCCAGCACGTCGATAAAGTCATCGATCGTTTGCACGCCGGCTTGGAAAGACACGTAGCTGCATCGCACTTCGATCCGCTCACCACACACAGTGGTGTCAAAACTCAGATGACGAAGTCGACTTTCAAGATGCGTGAAATTACCAAGCAGCAGCTCGAGTTGCTGCCCTAAATCCATAGTCCCGAAGCCCTCCCTTTCAGACATCCTTGTTGTCATCTATGCGGCTGTGGACAGTTTATGGCCAATTTAGCCACCAGAGTCCAAGGCTCGCCGTCAAAGCCCCAATATGAAATAAAGCGCACTCTCAATACATTTTGGAGGCCATGCGAATCGCGGCCCCGATACGTCTGAATAGTAGGCAAGAGCGGGAACGCAAAGCTAGCAGCTCCTGTCGTCAGCGAGGGCGATCGATAGCCGATGCCGCGCATCCCGTGATGTCCCAAAGCCGCTGCCGCCGATGCCAAGCTATGTGCTATAAAACGCTCTTCTGTGACTCATAGCTCTCCGAGCTGATGGCATACTGCGCGGGCCAGGGGGGCTTATGGCTGGCAGACGACAGCGCCGCTCGCGCCGACTTCCGCGCAGGCCGAGAAGAAGGATTGCAGCAGCCAGTAGAGTTGGACGAAGGACGGCGCTGGCTTTTGGCCGCTCTGTATCGTGGCAAATGCGTTCGCGATCGCCTGACGACTGAGCGACGAGGTCACAATAATGGCGCGTCGGCGCGCATCGGGCGCCGTTCTTGCGCTACGCAGTGCGACCGCGAGATCAGCAGCATTCGAGCGTATCGTCCGTTGAATCTGGGTTTCCTGACCGGGTGCGCTATAGGTTGAGCCCCACAATCCCAGCTTCGCGGCGAGCCGTTCTTCAGGAAACATCATGTTGCCGAGGTTCTTGATCGCCTGGCTGACCGAGACATGGAAGGGGCTGGCACCGAGAGATAGCGCGCCGTGCTTTGCATGGTAGAACGAGATTTGCGTGAGCCCTGCGTCGTTAGAGACGCCTATGAAATCAGCCCACTCGTCGCCGAGATCGTCGCACAGCAGAATATGGTCGGCAGCGGTAATGTGATCGACAATCACCCCGAAACTGGAAGTACCGTCGAACGCGGTCTGTGAGGCGGTGAATGTCCCTTTCTCACTTGTGGCAGCCGCCAGCGGCGCGCTGGCAGTGAAGTAGCGCAGAAATGCTTCACCCCCGTCCAGAAGGGTTTCGTCCCGGAACACCTGGCCATCGATGTAAGCCAATCGCACATCATCAAACAGAACGATGAGTGCATTAGTTTCGTCGAGATACGCGCGCAGGGTCTGGCGGTCGTCGTCTTCACCAAGCGTCTTGCCGGAGCTTTCCACATAGACGTCAGATGCCGGAGGCAAGGACAGGGACCGAAGAGCGATACGATTCTTGTTCAGGCTGATCGATGCCGCCTGATCGCCGGTTGCCGGATCGCGTGCCATTCTGACACGATCATCCCCTTCGATGTTCATCGGGCGGTCAAGGCTTGCTATCACGGCCGTCAGTTCGTTCGCAGAGAGTTCGACTGCCGCATCGCCGTCTAGGCGGACGAGCCTGATGCCCGCCTCATCACTGCCTACGGCGTCGGATAACTTGTTCGTATCGATCGCCATGACCAAGGGCGCTGACGCGGCCAGGGCTTCGGTCAGTGACACCGGTCGGGCAAAGGACCTGATAAACGGTGAGACGTGCGCATTTTCCACACGGAGCGCATCGATAACATTCTTGGCAAAGGTCACGACGGCGGGAAGATCGGCACGCGTCGAGCGAATGCCAATGCGCCCGGTGCTCGGCGTGGCCGTGCTGTGCATGCCGTTCGCGACTACGCTGTAGGTGCGGGGTGCATATCGCCTGCTTCCTGCCGGTCCAACGACATTGGCGAGATCCGACGCCTCAAGGGTCTTGGCGCGCATTGCGTAAGGCGAGATGGACATGTTGCGCATCGTCATGCGCTGAAAGATCGCATCTGCTTTGGCGATCGCGCCTTCGACGCGCGCCGTCGCAACCGCCGAGAGATGCGCTGTCTTGAATGAGGACGGAAGGCTCAATCGGGATGAAAGGACCGCTGCATAACCCTGATACTCGATCAGCAGCAGAAATCCGCAGAGGCTCTCCCGGATCGCGGTCGTGTCCTTAAGAAATGAGGGCGGGCTCTCATATCTGAAGCACACCGCAGACCAGCGAGCGCCGTCGAGCTGCTCCCGCGTGTGCTTGAACTCGTTATGTACTGTCACGCTGTGACTGGCGCGCAGCTTTATAAATACATCGTCGATAACCTTGTCTGACAGTTTCTTCCGTATTGAATAGAAATTGGCAGAGGTTGCGACGGAAAGGTCGTCTATCATCTTAGGTCTCCAACCTAAGCATGTAAAATATGCGCATACCCCCCATAGAGTCGAGTCCTGAAAGGGGGGGAACCTGTCGTCGAACCCGAACTGCGCTCCACGCTGGCTTCCCGCCGAGCCCTTCGCCAAAACGGACCGCCTCAAGACGGCCCCATTCAGCCGCAGCACAAATAGCGACCGCATACCGATGTTAAGCAGGGTTGCTTTTTGCCCGATACGCAAGAAACCAACCCGGCCCGATTTGACTGATTGCTTCAGAAGCTCGCCCGTCTCAATTCCAAGCGCTTCCAAAGTCTGCCCAAGAACCGCGGTGCTGGCGGAAACGTCGATGCCCTCGATCGCGCGGATATAGCGAGTGCTCAGGCCGGACCGTGGCCATCAATCCAGCATTGCCTTGGCGCGAACTTACTTCCCGCGTCGCGAAGGCTTTGCCACAGCGGGCTCGATTCTGGCCAGAAGGTCCGCGGTAGGTATGCCCAAGGCCGAAGCAATGTCGACGAATTCAATGACATCAATCCGTCGCTCTCCATTCTCATACTTGGCAACGAAGGACTGCGGTTTGCCCAGCGCATCGGCCAACTCCGCCTGGGTCAGTCCAGTGGCCTTACGCGCTTCGACGAGGAGGGACTGAAGAAGTATTTGTCGAGGCGTGCGCAAGGATTTCTGCATTCGGGATGGCTCTCCATTGAAAAAGAGGAGCCATTCCGGTAATCCTGATACGGGATTATCCCATTTCAGGTTTTTTCTGCCGAGGTCCGAGGGAGGGCAGTGCGATGAGGGTGCGACCGGAGCTTGACCCCGACGTCGACGATCTCGCTCCCAGCGAGCGAGAAATCACTGCCTACGACGAACGGCACTTCGTGACCTATCTGCGGCTGCTTGATGCCGAGACGGATGGAGCCGATTGGACCGAGGTAGCTCGCATCGTTTTGCACCGTGATCCGACATCGGAAACGGGTCGAGCCCGGACCTGCTGGCAAAGCCACCTTGCCCGTGCGCGGTGGATGACCAAGACCGGCTATCGCAAGATATTGGAACAGGCGGCGGCCGAGGCGCGTTCGGCGCGGCACTGACCATCCTTTTTCTTCGCCGTGGTATCCGAAACCCCGGTGTTTCGGATTTCCTGTTGCTTGTGGCTGATGCGGCTATTCTCTGATCGGCTCCGTCTCTTCTGCCGATTGGAGCCTCTATGTCGGGAAGCCGTGTCCTTTGGGGACAAGTCGCCGTCGTTCTAGTGATCGTGCTCACCGCCATCTGGTGCGCGACGGAGTGGACGGCGTGGCGGCTCGGCTTTCAGGGGCAACTCGGCACGCCCTGGTTCGTGGCGGCGGGCTGGCCGATCTACTATCCGCCGCTCTTCTTCTGGTGGTGGTATTGCTACGACGCCTATGCGCCGCCGATCTTCATTGAGGGCGCCTGCATCGCCGTGTCGGGCGGCTTCATCTCGATCATCGTCGCCATTACCCTGTCGGTGATCCGGGCGCGGGAGGCGAAGAACGTCGCGACCTACGGATCGGCGCGATGGGCGGAGCCGGAGGAAATCCGCGCTGCCGGATTGCTCGGCCCCGATGGCGTGCTGCTCGGCCGGCTCGATGGCGACTATCTACGCCATAACGGCCCGGAGCATGTGCTGTGCTTCGCCCCGACGCGATCGGGTAAGGGCGTTGGCCTCGTCGTACCGACGCTGCTGATCTGGCCGGGCAGCGCGATCATCCACGACATCAAGGGCGAGAACTGGGGCCTGACCGCCGGCTTCCGGTCGAAGCATGGCCGCGTGCTGCTGTTCGATCCGACCGATCCGGCGTCGTCGGCTTACAATCCGCTGCTGGAGGTGCGTCGCGGCGACAAGGAAGTCCGCGACGTGCAGAACATCGCAGACATTCTCGTCGATCCAGAAGGCGCACTCGACAAGCGCAACCATTGGGAAAAGACCAGCCATTCGCTGCTGGTCGGAGCGATACTCCACGTCCTCTATGCCGAAGCCGACAAGACGCTGGCCGGCGTCGCCAACTTCCTCTCCGATCCGAAACGCCCCGTCGAGGCGACGTTGCGCGCCATGATGAACACGCCGCATCTTGGCGAAGCTGGCGTCCATCCCGTCATCGCATCTTCGGCCCGCGAGTTGCTCAACAAGAGCGACAACGAGCGGTCTGGCGTGCTCTCCACCGCAATGTCGTTCCTCGGCCTGTACCGCGACCCCGTGGTGGCGAAGGTGACGGCGTGTTGCGACTGGCGCATTTCTGATCTGGTCGCGGGCGAGAAGCCGGTCAGCCTCTATCTCGTCGTCCCGCCTTCAGACATCAACCGCACCAAGCCGCTAATCCGGCTGCTGCTCAATCAGGTCGGGCGGCGATTGACCGAAGACCTGAAGACATCGGCCAACCGCCATCGCCTCCTGCTGATGCTGGACGAGTTTCCGGCGCTCGGCCGTCTCGACTTCTTCGAGAGCGCACTCGCCTTCATGGCGGGCTACGGCATTAAGTCCTTCCTGATCGCACAGAGCCTCAACCAGATCGAGAAAGCCTATGGCGCGAACAACAGCGTGCTCGACAACTGCCATGTGCGTGTCGCCTTCGCCACGAATGACGAACGCACCGCCAAGCGCGTGTCGGACGCTCTTGGCACCGCGACCGAGATACGCGATTCCACCAACTATGCCGGCCATCGGCTGTCACCCTGGCTCGGCCATCTCATGGTGTCGCGCCAGGAAACGGCGCGGCCGCTGTTGACGCCCGGCGAGGTGATGCAGCTTCCACCTGCCGACGAACTGCTTCTAGTCGCGGGTGTGCCGCCGGTCCGGGCGAAGAAGGCGCGCTATTACGAGGATGCTCGTTTCAAGGAACGTATCTTGCCTCCGCCGAAGGCGACGACAGCGGCGGCGCCGGCAACACAGTCCGCGGATGATTGGTCGGCGCTGGCGACCCCGACGGCATCGGCTGGAGCAGCACCCGGCAAGGGGAATGGCGCGAGCGCCGATCCGGCCAATGCCGGCATTCGCCGTGAGCCGGAATTGCCCGAACATGAGGAGATCGCGCCGCCCGAGCGATCGCCCCTCAGCGAGTTCGATGTTCTCGATGACGATCCCGATGTGGACGCCGCCCGGGCCAGCCGTCTTCGCCAGCAGGTCACATCGAATGCTCGGCAGGCGACGATGGACCCGGCCGATGGCCTCGACTTGTGAGGGTGGCCATGCAGACCAAGACCCGCATGAATGTCTATTTCGACCCTGACCTCCTGAAGAAGGTCGAAGCGCTGGCGCTTCGGCGCAACATCTCCAAATCCGCCGTGATTGAAGCCGCCGTCGCTTCCTTCCTGTCGGCGGATGCGTCCGAGCGACTTGAGGCCGTGTTCGCCCGCCGCATGGACCGGATCGGCCGCCAGATCGATGGGCTCGACGAAGACCTCGCCATCGTCGGAGAGACGCTCTCGCTATTCATCCGTTTCTGGCTGACCATCACGCCGCCATTGCCCGACAGCGCGCAGGCATCTGCAAGGGCGAAAGGCGCAGAGCGCTTTGAGAGCTTTCTGCAAACTCTTGGGAGGCGGCTGGCGACTGGGGACCGCTTTTTGAAGGAGCTGTCCCGCGATGTCGACGCGAACCAAGAGCCCACGAAGGCGAGCACTTAACTCGCCTCACATGGGAGGGCCTTCGTTCGGGACTGTCGGTCGACGAGATTGACCCCTAGCGCCGCGAGCGTGCAGACGCCGAGCAGAATGGCTGCATTGATGGTGTCCCCACCGCCGATCCAACTCGCGACGACCGGCGCCAGCACGAGCAGCGCGCCGTTGTTCATCGATTCCGATGACGCCAGCACGAAGCCGGCGTCCGAGCCGGCCCGGCTCGCCTGAATGACGGTGTTGGCGGGTGCGGCGAGGCCCGAGGCAAAGCCCCAGAAAGCCAGAAAGCCGATCGCCAACGCAAGGCTCGAGTCGATCGCCAGGAAGGCACTCTGCGTTACGAAGATGAGGGCGATGGCGAAGATGAGGATGGTCTCTGGACGTCCGGCCCACGCAGTGAGGCGCCCGATGGCGAGATTGCCGGCCGCGAGACCGATGCCGAAGGCGGTGACCGAGAGCCCGACCATGCTGGTCGAAAGACCGTAGCGGTTGCGCAGAACCTCGCCGGAGATCAGAAACCCGGCAATAGTTGCGCCGAGCCAGAAGCCCTTGGAGAGGTTGGGCCTGAGGATTGCGCCATCGAGCAGGCGGGCTGCCGAGGCTTTGAGCGGTCGGCCTTGCCGCGCAACAGACGGCGGCAGGATGCGCGCGGCCAGCACTGGAACGGCGAGGCAGCCGCAGGCGACGGCGATGAACGGCGCCTGCCAATCGAAGGCATCGGTCAGAAGTCCCGCGAAGGTCGGCCCGGTGGCGATGCCGAGGGTCAGGCCGAAGAGGACGAGGCCCATGGCGCCGGCTTGGCGATCTTCGGGAACGGTCTCGGCGATCAAGGCGAAGGCGGTCGGCGTCAGGGCCGCCCCCGCTGCGCCACCGAGAATGCGGGCGATGATCGCGAAGGTGAGCGACGGCGCGAAGGCGACAGCCAGCGCGTCGGCGGCAAAGAGCGCTAATGCTGGGAGAAGCAGGCGCCGCCGGCCGATCCGGTCGCTGAGGAGGCCGATGAGCGGGGCGAGCACGGCGTAGGACACCGCATAGGCCGATACGAGCCAGGCGATATCGGCGGGTTTCGCCGTGAAAGCCGACGCCAATGGCGTCAGCATCGGCGCGAGCATGAACTCAACCGCGCCGACGAAATAGACCGCGAGCGCCAGGGTGGCGAGGATGAGCGAGGGCGATGGGGCTGTTTTCGGCATGGGCAAGCGTCTCCGGTACGCTGATGTCGTCCTGACCGGAGGCCGCCTTCAGGGTGATGAGAAGCTTCTGGCGACGGGTTTCGAGATCGGCCATCTGCCGTTCGATCGCCTCGAGCTTCAACCGATGTGCAGCGGCCACCTTCGGACAGGCGGTGACCGTGGCGGGATCGTCGACGATGCAGTTGAGAAAGGTTGCGATTTCCTCGGTGGTGAAGCCGAGCCGGATCATCCGGCCGATACGGCGCACCAGGAGCACGTCGGCTTCGTCGAAATCGCGATAGCCGTTCTCCTCGCGGGTGGCGCGGATCAGGCCGACCTTCTCGTAATGACGGATGGAGCGCACGCTCGCCCCCGTCCTTTTTGCAACGTCTCCGATCTTCATCCGCCCTCCTGCTGCATCTCGTAACCCCTGACATCAATGTCAGGGTCAAGAGGCAATCGATCAAGGAGCAACCGCGTTCTTTTCCGTGCTGACCGGGTGCTGCATGCGGGAACTGACCGCGATGCGATTCCAGATGTTGATGGTTCCGATGGCGATCGTCAGCTTGGCGATGTCGGCCTCCGAGAAGACGGCGCGGACGGTTTCAAAGGCGGCGTCGGGAATGCCCGTCTCGGCGGCGAGCGTCACGCTCTCCGTCCATTCGAGAATTGCCCGGTCGCGCGCGTCGAAGAACGGGGACTCGCGCCAGACGGCGACGAGATGCAGCAATTGGGTGTCCATCCCGTCGGCCAGAGCGTCCTTCACATGCAGGTCGACGCAGTAGGCGCAACCGTTGATCTGAGAGGCGCGCAGCTTGACGAGGTGAAGCGTGCGCTTGTCGAGACCCGACTTGGTCACGGCACCATCGAGGGCGCGGACGGCCTGATAGAGCTCCGGCGCCAGCGCGGCGATGTTCAGTCTGAAATGCATGTGAGCCTCCTGTATCGAATGGAGTTGGCTGAGAATCGTGGATAATATATATCCATGATTAGGGCGCAATCCAAGAACGGAACGGGAGAAGGCGATGCGGCGCATGAGCGACGGGGTGGAGGCGGCGCTGCACTGTGCCTTGGTGCTGGCCGGATTGCGGGAGGGCAAAGTGCTTCCGGGCAAGAGTCTCGCCGAATTGCACGGCGTTTCGGAAACCTATCTTCTGAAGCATCTGCGGGCGCTCGCTGCGGCTTCCGTCATTGATGCCGTGCCGGGGCCGCGCGGCGGCTATCGGCTGGCGCGCGACCCGGCGCGCATCACGTTGCTCGACATCGTCGAAGCGATCGACGGACGGGAGCCCGCCTTCGTCTGCCGCGAAATCCGCCGGCGCGGCCCCGGCAAGGCGAAGGACCCGTGCGTCTACAAGGCGGACTGCTTCATCAAGACCCGCATGATCGCCGCCGAGGAAGCTTGGCGGGCTGTCCTGAAACAGCAGACCCTTGCCGATCTCGTTGCCGACGGAGCCCAATTGATCGACGCGCACAACAAGAAGGCGGTGGCGACCTACGTCGAGAACGCACAGCGCTGAGCGATATCGACCGGCCGACAGCGAATAACCAATCCCGCCAATCACCGCCTTTTCTTCGCCAAGGCCGCTCGTCATCAAATCCTTGTTGAATCAGCCCAATTTCCGGCTCTTTTAATCGACCCCGTCTGGGGACCATCTGACTTCTCCCCGGCGAGATCGGGGATCGAATGGCGGCTTCGCATCACAATTCTGAAGGGCTTGCACGCGGCGCGCGGATGCTGCGCACGGCGCTTGGCCCCGCCATCGCCCGGCTTCTCGAAGATACCTCCGTCGTCGAGGTGATGCTGAACCCGGACGGGCGCATCTGGATCGATCGGCTTTCCGAAGGACTGTCGGACACCGGCGAGCATCTGTCGCCGGCGGATGGCGAGCGCATCGTGCGCCTGGTCGCGCATCACGTCGGCGCCGAGGTTCATGCCGGCGCCCCGCGCGTCTCGGCGGAGCTGCCCGAGACCGGCGAACGGTTCGAGGGGCTGTTGCCGCCCGTGGTCGCGGCCCCGGCCTTCGCAATCCGCAAACCCGCCGTCGCCGTGTTCACGCTCGACGATTACGTGCGCGCGGGGATCATGTCCTCTGCACAGGCCGAGGCACTACGTCGGGGCGTGGCGTCCCGCGCCAACATCCTCGTCGCGGGCGGCACCTCGACGGGCAAGACGACGCTGACCAATGCGCTGTTGGCGGAGGTCGCGAAGACTTCCGATCGCGTCGTCATCATCGAGGATACACGCGAGCTGCAATGCGCCGCGCCCAACCTCGTCGCGATGCGAACGAAGGAAGGCGTCGCCTCGCTGTCCGATCTCGTCCGCTCATCCTTACGTCTGCGCCCCGATCGCATCCCGATCGGCGAAGTACGCGGTGCGGAGGCGCTCGACCTTCTGAAGGCTTGGGGTACGGGCCATCCGGGTGGCGTCGGCACCATCCATGCCGGCAGCGCCATCGGCGCGCTCAGACGGATGGAACAGCTCATTCAGGAAGCCGTCGTCACCGTTCCGCGCGCGCTGATCGCCGAGACCATCGACCTCGTGGCCGTGCTTTCCGGCCGTGGTGCAGCGCGCCGGCTCGCCGAACTCGCCCGTGTCGATGGCCTGGGCACCGACGGCGATTACCGCGTCACGCCCGCCGTCGATGGCGCATCGAACGCGATCAGCATCAACCCGGAAGGAGAAGCGCCGTGATCAGGATCACACGCCTCGTGCGCCAACGTCTCGCCATGACCGTATCCGCCGTCGCGCTCAGCGTGGCGGTGACGGCACCCGCCTATGCCTCGGGCTCATCGATGCCGTGGGAGCAGCCGCTGCAGCAGATCCTGCAGTCGATCGAAGGCCCGGTCGCCAAGATCATTGCCGTGATCATCATCATCACCACCGGCTTGGCGCTGGCTTTCGGCGACACCTCGGGCGGCTTCCGCCGCCTGATCCAGATCGTCTTCGGCTTGTCGATCGCGTTTGCCGCATCGAGCTTCTTTCTGTCGTTCTTCTCGTTCGGCGGCGGAGCGCTGGTTTGATGGCTGGCGTCGTCGAACAGGTGAACGAGGTTCCAGGCTTCACCGTGCCGGTTCACCGGGCGCTGACCGAACCGATCCTGCTCGGCGGCGCGCCGCGCGCCATCGCGATCATGAACGGCACACTCGCCGGCGCGGTGGGCCTTGGTTTGCGTCTCTGGCTGGTCGGCATCGCCATCTGGGCGATCGGGCACTTCGCGGCGGTGTGGGCGGCAAAGCGCGACCCGCTCTTTGTCGAGGTCGGTCGCCGGCATCTGCGCATCCCCACGCACCTTTCGGTCTGAAGGGGAGCGCGGCCATGATGAACCTCGCCGAATATCGCAACCGTAACCGGCGGCTCGCCGATTTTCTCCCCTGGGCGGCACTGGTCGGCGCCGGCATCGTGCTCAACAAAGATGGCAGTTTCCAACGCACGGCGTGCTTCCGTGGTCCCGATCTGGATTCGTCCGTGCCCGCCGAACTGGTTGCCGTAGCCGGTCGCCTCAACAATGCCTTCCGCCGTCTCGGGAGCGGTTGGGCGATCTTCGTCGAGGCACAACGCCATGCAGCGGGCGTTTATCCCGCCAGCCGCTTTCCCGATGCTGCTTCGGCCTTGGTCGATGCCGAGCGGAAAGCCGACTTCGAAGAAGCGGGGAGCCATTTCAAATCAAGCTACTTCCTGACCTTCGCCTACCTGCCGCCGGCCGAGGACGCCGCGCGTGCTGAGACGTGGCTCTACGAGGGGCGCGAGAAGGCCGGCATCAATGCGCACGAAATGATGGCCAGCTTTGCCGACCGCACCGACCGGCTGCTGCATCTCATCGAAGCCTTCATGCCGGAATGCCGCTGGCTCGATGACGGCGAGACACTGACTTATCTGCACGGCTGCGTGTCCACGCATCGCCATCGCGTCCGCGTGCCGGAGACGCCGATGTATCTCGATGGGCTCTTGGCCGATCAGCCGCTCACCGGCGGGCTGGAACCGCGGCTGGGAGCGCAGCACCTGCGCGTCCTGACCGTCATCGGCTTTCCGACCGCGACCACGCCGGGCCTGCTCGACGAGTTGAATCGGCTCGCCTTCCCGTATCGCTGGTCCACCCGCGCGATCCTGCTCGACAAGACCGACGCGACGAAGTTGCTGACGAAGATCAGGCGGCAATGGTTCGCCAAGCGCAAGTCGATCGCCGCGATCCTCAAGGAGGTGATGACCAACGAGCAATCCGTGCTGGTCGATACAGATGCCTCAAACAAGGCGGCGGACGCCGATCTCGCGCTTCAGGAACTCGGCGCTGACTATGCCGGCATCGCCTATGTCACCGCGACGGTGACCGTGTGGGACGCTGATCCTCGAGTTGCCGACGAGAAGCTGCGGCTAGTCGAGAAGGTCATCCAGGGCCGCGACTTCACCGCGATGGTCGAAACCATCAACGCGGTCGACGCCTGGCTCGGCAGCCTGCCGGGGCATGTCTATGCCAACGTCCGGCAGCCACCGATTTCCACACTCAATCTCGCCCACATGATCCCCCTCAGTGCCGTGTGGGCGGGGCCGGAACGGGACGAGCACTTCGGTGCCGCCCCCTTGCTCTTCGGCAAGACCGAAGGCTCGACCCCGTTCCGGTTTTCCCTTCACGTCGGCGATGTCGGCCACACACTGGTGGTTGGCCCGACCGGCGCCGGCAAGTCGGTGCTGTTGGCGCTGATGGCCCTGCAGTTCCGCCGTTATGCCGGGGCTCAGGTCTTCGCCTTCGATTTCGGCGGTTCGATCCGCGCCGCCGCGCTCGCCATGCTTGGTGACTGGCACGATCTCGGCGGCGGTCTGACGGACGGATCGGAAACCTCCGTCAGCCTGCAGCCACTCGCGCGCATCGAGGAGACCGCCGAGCGCGCCTGGGCCGGGGACTGGATCGTCGCCATCCTCATCCGCGAGGGCGTCGCCATCACGCCGGAGGTGAAGGAGCACATCTGGACCACGTTGACCTCGCTGGCCTCGGCACCGATCGAGGAACGCACGATCACTGGCCTCTGTGTCTTGTTGCAGTCGAACGACCTGAAGCAGGCGCTCCGCCCGTACTGCATCGGCGGAGAATGGGGCCGGTTGCTCGACGCCGAGAGCGAGCATCTCGGCGCGGCCAGTTGCCAAGCCTTCGAGACCGAAGGGTTGATCGGCACGGACGCCGCTCCGGCGGTTCTCGCTTATCTCTTCCACCGCATCGAAGACCGGCTCGACGGATCGCCGTCGCTCATCATCGTCGATGAGGGCTGGCTGGCGCTCGATGACGAGGGCTTCGCCGGCCAACTTCGCGAATGGCTGAAGACGCTGCGCAAGAAGAACGCCAGCGTCATCTTCGCCACGCAGTCACTCAGCGACATCGACGGCAGCGCCATCGCGCCCGCCATCATCGAGAGTTGCCAGACCCGGCTGTTGCTGCCGAACGAGCGGGCAATCGAGCCGCAGATCACCGCAATCTATCGCCGTTTCGGTCTCAACGACCGCCAGATCGAGATCATCGCGCGGGCCATGCCCAAGCGCGACTACTACTGCCAGTCGCGACGCGGCAATCGGTTGTTCGAGCTGGGCCTGTCGGACGTGGCGCTGGCCCTCTGCGCCGCGTCCTCGAAGACCGATCAGGCGGCCATCGCGAAGATCGTTGCCGAACACGGCCGCGACGGCTTCCTCGACGCCTGGCTGCGCCATCGCGGTGCCGGCTGGGCCGCCGACCTCATTCCCGACCTCACCAATCTGGAGATCCGCCCATGACCCTGCGCCGTTCGCGCGCGGCGCGCTTCGCCGCCGCCTTGCTGTCCGCCTCCGTCGCTGTCGCACCGATGCTGCCGATGCCGGCGCACGCCATCATTGTCTTCGACCCGTCGAACTACGCGCAGAACGTCCTTCAGGCCGCCCGCGCGCTCCAGCAGATCACCAATCAGATCACCTCGCTTCAGAACGAAGCGCAGATGCTGATCAATCAGGCCCGCAATCTGGCGAGCCTGCCGTATTCGTCGCTCCAGCAGCTTCAACAGTCCGTGCAACGGACGCAGCAGCTTCTGGGGCAGGCGCAAAACATCGCCTATGACGTTCAGCAGATCGATCGGGCCTTCCAGCAGAAATACTCGACCGCCTCGATGTCGGCGTCGGACCAGCAACTCGTCGCCGATGCCCGCTCGCGCTGGCAGAACACCGTGGGCGGTCTGCAGGACGCCATGCGCGTGCAGGCCGGCGTCGTCGGCAACATCGACACCAATCGCGCGCAGATGTCGACGCTTGTCGGCGCCAGCCAGTCGGCGACCGGCGCGCTCCAGGCGACGCAGGCCGGCAATCAGCTTCTCGCACTCCAGGCACAGCAGCTCGCCGATCTCACGGCGGTGGTCGCCGCCAACGGCCGGGCGCAAGCGCTCAGCGACTCCGAGCGGGCGGCCGCGGCCGAGCAGGGTCGCGAACAGCGTCGCCGCTTCCTGACGCCGGGCACGGGCTACCAGCCCGGTTCGGCCAAGATGTTCTACGGCAGCAATTGAGGGCGCGGCGATGGACGGCAAGACCCTCGCACGCATCGGCGTCGTCGCCTTCGTAGCGGTGGCGATCACCGCCTCGGTGATCGAGCTGACCCGTAAGGAAGAAGCAACGGAGATCCGCACCGTCAACCGTCCTCACGGTAGCGATCCCGAGCCGCTGCGCGCCACGCTCCGGCAGTGTCGCGACATGGGCGAGGCCGCCGGCCGCGACGTGGCCTGCCTCAAGGCATGGGCGGAGAACCGCGACCGGTTCCTCGGCACCACGTCACCGGAGGCGCATTGACCATGGGCGGCTCCGGCGTCATCGACCACTTCCTGGAGGTCTTCACCCGCTACATCGACAGTGGCTTCGGCCTGTTGCAGGGCGAGGTGGCATTCATCGCCACGACGTTGATCGTCATCGACGTGACGCTGGCCGCACTCTTCTGGTCTTGGGGCGCCGACAACGACATCATCGCGCGGCTGATCAAGAAGACCCTGTTCGTCGGGGTCTTCGCCTACATCATCGGCAACTGGAACAACCTCGCGCGCATCGTCTTCGAAAGCTTCGCAGGGTTGGGCCTGAAGGCGTCCGGCACCGGCTTCTCGGTCAGCGATCTCATGCGTCCCGGCAAGGTGGCGCAGACCGGCCTCGATGCCGGACGGCCGCTGCTCGACTCCATCTCGGATCTGATGGGCTGGGTGTCGTTCTTCGAGAACTTCATCCAGATCGCCTGCCTGCTGTTCGCCTGGGCGCTGATCCTGCTCGCCTTCTTCATCCTCGCCGTCCAGCTCTTCGTCACCCTGATCGAGTTCAAGCTGACGACGCTCGCCGGCTTCGTGCTGATCCCCTTCGGCCTCTTCGGCAAATCCGCCTTCATGGCCGAACGGGTGCTCGGCAACGTGATCTCCTCGGGCATCAAGGTGATGGTGCTTGCCGTCATCATCGGCATCGGCTCGACGCTCTTCTCCGAGTTCACCGCCGGCTTCAACGGCGCGACGCCAACCATCGACGACGCCATGGCGATCGTGCTGGCGGCGCTGTCGCTGCTCGGCCTCGGCATCTTCGGCCCCGGCATCGCTAACGGTCTCGTCTCCGGAGGGCCGCAACTCGGCGCCGGTGCGGCGATCGGAACCGGACTCGCCGCCGGCGGCATGGCGATGGCGGGTGCCGCGGCGGTCGGTATCGCCGCCTCTGGTGGCGCGGCATTGGCAGGAGGCGCTGCCGCGGCAGCGCGTGGTGGGGCGGCGCTCGCAGGTGGAGCATCGTCTGCCTACAGCCTCGGCGCGGCCGGACATACTGGCGCGACAGGCGTGGCAGCGGGTCTCGGCAATGTCGCCGGCACCGGTGCTTCCAAACTCGGCTCGGCCATCGCCAGCCCGTTCCGGCGCGCCGCCGCGTCGATAAGGGAGAGCTTCGAGGCGGGCGGCCGATCGCCCGTCGGCGACAGCGGTGCCTCCGATGCCCCCGCATCCTCGTCCGCAACCACTGACGGCCCGCCCGCTTGGGCCAAGCGCATGAAGCGCTCTCAGGCGATGTCACACGGCGTCCAGGCCGCCGCCCATGCGGTCAAGTCCGGTGACAGCCATGGCGGCGGCGCTTCCGTCAATCTCTCCGAAGGCAACTGACCATGTTCAAACGACCCGCCGCGCATTACGGCAAATCTCCCGAACCCGAGACGCCCTATCAGCGCGCCGCCCAAGTCTGGGACGACCGCATCGGTTCGGCTCGTGTGCAGGCGAAGAACTGGCGCCTGATGGCTTTCGGATCGCTGGCCTTGTCGGCGGGTCTCTCCGCCGCCTTGGTCTGGCAATCGCTGAGTGGCTCGGTCGTGCCGTGGGTGGTGCAGGTCGACAAACTCGGTCAGGCGCAGGCCGTCGCGCCGGCAACCGCCGATTATCGGCCAACCGATCCGCAGATCGCCTTCCATCTTGCGCGCTTCATCGAAGAGGTTCGCTCGATCCCGGCCGACGCGATCATCGTCCGTCAGAACTGGCTCAAGGCCTACGATTTCACCACACAGGCCGGAGCACTGGCGCTCAACGACTACGCCCGCGCCAACGACCCCTTCACCAAGGTTGGCAAGACGCAGATCGCCGTCGATGTCTCGAGCGTCATCCGTGCGTCGCCCGACAGTTTCCGCGTCGCTTGGGTCCAGCGGACCTATCAGGACGGCTCGCTCGCCTCCACCGAGCGCTGGACCGCCATTCTGACCGTCGTCGTGCAGGTGCCGCGCGACGCCGAAAAGCTCCGGGCCAACCCACTCGGAATCTACGTCACCGCCATAAACTGGTCGAAGGAGCTGACCCAATGACGCCGACCTTCCGTGAAGCCGGGAGGCCGGCTTTCCTCACCTGCAGTTCTCAGGCTTTCCGTAAATCCGCCTTGCCGCTTCTCTTGGCTTGCACATCCGTGCTCGCCGGCTGCGCCACGGCGCAGAAGCCGCCGGAAATCTCCTATGACGATGCGATGCCTGCGGTTCAGACCGCCGATCCGCCCGCGCCGGTTCGGGTGGTGGAATTGCCGAAGCCGCTGCCGTTGCCCGGTCAGTTGAAACCGGTCGGCAAAGACGGCAAGGCGACGCCCGAGTTGCCGGACCCCGCCGCGCGGGTGAACGAGGCCAATGCCGCTGCACGGATGCAGCCGGTCAGGAACGGCTTCATCAACGCCATCCAGGTCTATCCCTTCGTCGATGGTGCGCTCTATCAAGTTTACACGGCTCCGGGGCAGATCACCGACATCGCCTTGCAGCCTGGCGAAACGCTGGTCGGCTCAGGTCCGGTCGCCGCCGGCGATACGGTGCGCTGGATCATCGGCGACACCGAGAGCGGGGCCGGCGCCGCCAAGCAGGTTCATATTCTCGTCAAGCCGACGCGACCCGAGCTGATGACCAACCTCGTCATCAACACCAATGCGCGCACCTACCACATGGAGCTGCGTTCGACCGAGAAGACCTATATGGCCTCGGTCTCTTGGCAGTATCCGCAGGATCAGCTCATCGCGCTGCGTCGGCAGAACGCCGAGGCGCAGGCCGTCCAGCCGGTGGCGACCGGCATCGATCTCACGCGCGTCAACTTCCGCTACGAGGTGACCGGCGATCGCGCACCATGGCGGCCGCTCCGCGCTTTCGACGACGGCCGTCAGGTGTTCATCGAGTTTCCGCGTGGCATCGGCCAGGGCGAGATGCCGCCGCTCTTCGTCGTCGGTCCGGAGGGCGACACCTCGGAACTGGTGAACTATCGCGTCCGCGACAACTACATGATCGTCGACCGGCTGTTCGCCGCCGCCGAGCTGCGCTTCGGCGCCGACAAGAGCCAGAAGCGCGTCCGCATTTCCCGCACTGACGGGAGGCCGGCGTCGTGAGCGAGATCGAGCCTGATCGTCACAGGCCAGAAGCGGACGACGATGGCCGGCCGCTGACCGGAGAGCCGGTCGCGCCGATGCGGCTGCGCCCCGAGCCGCCGCGCGTAACGCGCCTGTCGCGAAAGGTGCTGATCGCACTCGGCCTGCTTGCCGGCACCGGCATCGGCGGCACCCTGATCTACGCGCTTCAAACCCGGCACGGCGGCAAGACGAACGAGGAGCTCTATTCGACCGACAACCGAACGACGCCGGATGGCCTCGCCGCCCTGCCGAAGGACTATGCCGGTATCCCGAAGCTCGGTCCGCCGCTGCCGGGCGACCTCGGCCGCCCGATCCTCAGCGCACAGAATGCCGGCCAGCCGGTGCCGACTCCGGGGATCGCGTCACCCAATCCGGGGATCAGCCAGGAAGAGCAGCGACGCGTTCAGGAGCTGGAGGCCGCGCGGACGGCCCGTCTCTTCGCTTCGACCGAGACGCGGCCAGCCAACACGGCTGTCCCGCAGCCGCAAGCGGCGGTCACGCCGCAGACGGACCTTACCAGTCTCGGGCTTGCGCCACCGCCCGCGACACCATCAGCGCAGGATCGTCAGCTCGCCTTCCTCAATCAGACGCCTGACAAGCGCACTGTCTCACCGGATCGTGTCGCGGCACCTGCGTCGCCGAACGTGCTTCAGGCGGGGGCAGTGATCGCGGCGGCACTCATCACCGGCATCCGCTCTGATCTTCCCGGCCAGATCACAGCGCAGGTGACGGAGAACGTCTATGACAGCCCGACCGGGCGCATCCTGCTCGTGCCGCAGGGCACGCGGATCATCGGTCAGTACGACAACGGCGTCGGCTTCGGTCAGCGCCGCGTGCTGCTGGTCTGGAACCGGCTGATCTTCCCTAATGGCCGCTCGATCGTGTTGGAGCGCCAGCCAGGTGCAGACGCTGAGGGCTATGCTGGGCTCGAAGATGGCGTCGATTACCATTGGGGCGAGCTGTTCAAGGCCGCGGCACTGTCGACGTTGCTCAGCGTTGGCGCGCAATCCGGGTCATCGAGCAATGACAGCGACATCATCCGCGCACTGCGCAACGGGGCGTCCGACAGCATCAACCAGACCGGTCAGCAGATCGTGCAGCGCCAGCTCAACATCGCGCCGACTCTCACGATCCGGCCGGGCTTTCCCGTCCGTGTGATCGTCACCCGCGATCTCGTTCTTGAGCCCTACGGAGGCTGACATGGCAAAGCTGAAACTCGGTCCGATCGGCGACGACAAGCCGGTGAAGGTCACGCTGGAATTGCCGGCGAGCCTCCATCGCGACCTGACCGCCTATGCAGAAATCCTCGCCCGCGACGCAGGCCAAACCGCCGCCGATCCCGTTCGCCTGATCGTGCCCATGCTGGGGCGGTTCATCGCGACGGACCGGGAATTTGCAAAGGCGCGGCGAGGTAAGGCAAACGCGCGTTGATAGCGAGGGTAGACAATGATCTGTCAACAGACGCGCCGTTTGCTGGCATTTAGACCGCCTGAGAGGCATCTTTCGTTTTGCATCATTGTGCTGGCAGAAAGGTCTTCACGTGGTTTGTTCTCCCACAAACGCGAACCCTTTCAAGGAAGTGCCATTTTCCAAATGGGTATCTCGTTGTATCGTCTGGCACGAACAACTGGGGGGATATCCGCATGGAAGGCGAAGCTGAAGCGGCAGATACGCCGGACCAATTTCTTAAGGCCTTGGGGAAAAGTCTGAAGGGGACGGAAGGTGTCGATGCCAGCATGGCGGACATCCTTGAGGCCCATATCCTGAAAGCGGCGCCGGCGCAGAACGCCGTCGCTCAGGCCAAGGACGCGATCCTGAAACTTGCAGCCGAGCGCGCGAATCCTCCGAAGCCGGGGGTGGATAATGGCTGACCCTTACTTCCTCCAGTCCCTGATCCTTTCCGGCTTCCGCGCGTATCTCCAGCCGAAGACCTTCGATTTCAGCAAGAAGCGTTGCCTGGCGATTTTCGCGCCGAACGGAAGCGGTAAATCCAGCGTCATCGATGCGCTGGAGTTCATGTTCTCCAAAGACGGAACACTCGAAAGGCTTGGTCAGCGCGCCATCAACAACCAGGCTGGTCCCCTGGCGCTGGCGCACAATCTGGCTGAAGAGGCGAAGATTGCGTCGGCGGTTACGATCGACGTGGTCTCGGGCGAGAATGCCGCCAGCGGTAGCCGGTCGGCGATAGGGGCGAAGCGACCGATACCGGCGGTGGCGACAACCATGAACGCCTGCTTCGCGGTGCCACCGATCATCCGCGGACATACGCTGCGCACTTTTGTTGAAATCCATACGCCCGAACAGCGCTACGCGGATGTCGCCAATTGGCTGCAACTTGGACCACTGGTTGAGGTACAGAAGAATATCCGTTCGCTGCGCGCGCAAGTGAAGGCCGCCGCCGAGGACGAGGCAGCGCTGCAGCGTGTTGATTCCCAGCTTGCCAAGGAGACGATCCAGGCGGTGAAGACATGGGACGAGGCGGCGGTGCTTTCCCACGCCAACACGTCGGTCTTGGCGCCACTCGATCCCGCGCTGATGATGGCGGCGTTGGCCGCCGGCGATCCGACCTATCTCGAACTGGAAGCGCGCGCCAAAGCCGAGGACAACAAAATCGGGCTTGCGGGCCTGCGCCAGATCCGCAATGCGGCTGCCGCTTTGCGGGCGGAGACGAAGGACGCAGAGAACGGCGAGATTATCGTCAGCGGTGCGATTCCGACCTTTGAAACGGCTGTGGCTACGCTGTTGGCGGCGGAGAGTAAGGAGGCGGAGGAACGCGGCAAAGCGGCGAGCACCGTATTTCAGGCTTTATGGAAAGCCGCAGAACCGCTTTTTGCCGAAGGAGTCGCGGCACCTGACATCTGCCCGGTCTGTGCAACACCTGTCGCAGACACGGCGGCGGGCAGCACTGGTGCGATCCGGGAACACCTCGCCAAGCATCTCGAAGAACTGGCGGAATACGCTGCCGCTAAGAAGACGCTCGACCTAGCCAAGTCTGCGGCGACCAAGGCCCATGCCCAGTTGGTGGCTGCGCTGCCGGGGCTGATTGGCCTCCTCGGCGATGACGAGGTGGCATTGAAAGCGAATCTTATTGCCTATCAAGCAGGAAGCGCCGACTGGCCGCAGACCGTCCTTCCGTCCTCGGCCGATGTTGTCGCGGCAATCATCAAGCTGCTCGCCACGCTAGATCAAGCCATCGCGGACATCGAATCGAAGCAAGGCGACCACACCTATATCAAGGCCAAGGCGAAGATCGATCGACTGCTGGAGCTACGGGCCGATCGAAACCTTGCGCTGCGGACGCGAGATGAACTGGGAAAACTCTCCAACGCCTTGACGGCGCAGGCGACGATCGTCTCAGCCGAGATCCGCAAGAAGGTGCAGAGCCTTCTCGACAAGCTTCAGACGCCGATGAACGATATCTACAAGCTCATTCAGGGAGCTAGCGCCAAGCCAATCCGGTTGGAGTTGCCGGCTGAAGACGACACGAACCAGCAGCGGCTCAATCTTCTAGTGGATTTCGCCAAGAACCGCACCGGCGTGCAGCCTGGCGGCTATTTGAGCGACTCGCAGATTCATTCGGTGGCGCTGGCGTTGCGGATGGCGGCGATCAAGCAATTTAATGGTGGCGCGCCCATCATCGCGCTTGATGACATCGTCACCTCCTACGATGCCGATCATCGGCGCACCATTGCCGGACTCATCGCCACCATGTTCGGCGACTGCCAGATTCTGATCACTACGCACGACGAGCGGTTCTTCAATTATTTGAAAGACCAGCTAGAGGCGAAAGCTTGGCACTTCACCCGGATTATTGGCCTGGATCCAGCTTATGGGCCGCGTTTCGCTGATCATAAGGTCAGCGATGAGATGATCGAGGCACGTTGGGCTGCGGGCCAGTCGGCGGCCAACGAGATGCGTCAGGCCGAGGAGGAATGGCTTCTTGGCATCTGCCGGGATTTCGGCGTCAGCGTCCGCATCCGGCCGCTGGAGAGAGCCTATTCCTACGAACGTAGCGAGCTGGCCTCGGCGCTCGCCGGCTTGCTCAAGGATGCCAAGCTGGTGCCGGCATTGGTGCCGGGCGTCAACAACCGGTTCCTTGATAGTTTGGTGAAGGGCGAGATCGAGAATTTCGGTAGCCACTTCCAGGACGGGCCTTATGGCGACGGTTCGATCGGTGACGAGAAGACCCGCTGGGAGGAATTCAAGACCTTCCGCAGCCAGTTCGCTTGCAAGAAATGCGGCCGGACGAAATTCCAGCGGCCCTTCACTTTGAAAAAGCCGGTCTGCGCGCATGACGGCTGCGAGGCGCAGTTCGAGTTCGCAGCGCTGGCGGCAGCGACCGCGGGGTAAAGCCACGTCTATTGTTGAGGGTAGTATGACTGGTATCGGACCGGATTTTCGCCAGACATGGCTTTGGCGGCAGGCATTTCAGACGCCACGCTCAGATAGTACAACTGAAGAGCAGGAGTTTTTCAGAACGCAGTATCTCTCAATTCGAGAGCGCGCGGCGCAGCTCGTTTCCCGGATTGCAGTCGATTTACCTGGGATGACGGTACACGACGTCAGCCATTTGGATGCTCTATGGGACACAGCTTCTTCGGTTGCCGAGGGTGCCGTCAACGTCAATCCGGCCGAGGCATTCGTTCTTGGCGCAAGTATTCTTCTGCACGATTCAGCGATGAGTCTCGCGGCGTACCCCGGTGGTCTAGCAGAAGTTAGGACGACCATTGCGTGGAAGGACGCCGTTGCACGCCTCGCCTTAGCCTCCGAAGAGAGCGGCGAGAGCTTTGATATCGAGAACCCGCCGACCGAGATCGTACAGCGGATCGTACCGGATGTCCTTCGCCGTCTGCATGCGGAGCGAGCCGAAGAGCTTGCTGAGCAAGCGTGGCGCGCCGCTGATGGGTCACAGGTGTATCTCATTGAGGACTCTGAGCTACGGCGCTTCTATGGGCCGACAATCGGCCAGATCGCTCACAGTCATTGGTGGTCGGTGCAGAAGGTTGAGCAGGAACTCTCGGAAGAATTGGGGGCTCTTGCCAATCGGACGCTCAATCGCGTCGATCGCGTAAAGCTCGCCTGTCTGTTGCGGGTTGCCGACGCCTTGCACCTCGACAGCCGTCGCGCTCCCAGGTTCCTTCGCGCAATTACGAATCCAGTGGGCATCTCGGCCCTTCATTGGGCATTTCAAGAACGATTGGCTAGGCCACACATTGAGCTCGACGCAGTCGTCTTCACGACAGGTCAGCCTTTCGGGCGAGAGGACGCGGAAGCTTGGTGGCTAGCGTACGACACGTTAAATGCTGTCGACCGCGAACTCAGGGACGTTGATCTGCTTTTGCAAGGGCGAGGCCGCGAGGTCCTAAAGGCTAGGCGCGTTAAAGGCGCAGGATCGCCGGAAATTCTTGCTCGCTCGGTTCAGACGCGGGGCTGGCGGCCAGTGGATGCTCGCCTTCAAGTTTCGGATGTTCCGCGTATTGTAGAGAACCTTGGCGGGTCAAAGCTCTATGGCAACGACCCGACCGTAGCTCTTCGCGAACTTATCCAAAATGCCGCCGACGCGATCCAGGCTCGGCGGAAATATCAAAGGCGCGCCGCGGACTGGGGTCTCATCACGGTCGGCCTGCTCTCAGAGGGCGACAAGATTTGGCTGGTCGTCGAGGACAACGGCATCGGTATGTCTGAACAGGTGCTAACCGGACCACTTCTCGATTTTGGAACATCGTTCTGGCGATCGCCGCAAGCAATGGAAGAGTTTCCTGGGCTCATGGCCGCAGGTATGCATGCCATCGGCCGGTTTGGAATCGGATTCTTCTCGGTTTTCATGCTCGGACCGGTCGTTCGTGTCTACTCGCGACGTTGCGACAAGGGACAAGAAGCGGGCCGATTATTGGAATTTCGCGGCGGTACGAGCACGCGACCAATTCTTTCTCCGGTTTCGGGTCAGCCCGTTCCGATAGATGGCGGCACCCGAGTTGAGGTGTTGCTGAAGAGCCATCCGCACGAAGCCGGCGGGCTCTTGTATATCAATTCTTATACCAAGCGACCGATGTCATTGAGTGCACTTGTTGGAGCAGTAGCGCCAAATCTTGACGTCGCAATTACGACCATAGTGCAAAACGGCATCCAGCCGGTCGCACGGCCAGGCGATTGGCTGGAAATCAGCGATCTCGATCTCATCCGTCGACTGAACCCCACCGCCGAGCACTCCGAGTCCAACCCACCAAGGGCAGATCGCGCGCTGATGCAACCGATCATGGATGCGAACAATCAAATATTCGGCCGGGCCTTCATTTCACCGTCGAGGTACTCGTATTCGGCAGGCGGCGGTTGGGTGACCATCTCGGGGCTGCGCGCCTGTAGGCTGCACAATGTTGAGGGGGTACTGCTTGGTGAAGCTTTGACGGCCGCGCGCGATTCTTCCCAACCGCTTGCTACAAAGGAGGCTCTTGCGAGATGGGCATCGCAGCAGGCCCAATTGATCGTAGAGTCGGTAAAGGACGAGGAGCGTCAAGCGCGTTCTGCAGAAGTTGTTCTTGAGTGCGGTGGCGAAATCGGAAATTTAAAATTTATCAAATGGGGGGCGGACTGGCTGAATACGAGCGAATTCGTGGATAGGCTTCGCTCCTCGACCGAAATTGCCATCAGTTTCGATGGCGAGTTCGACTACGACGAGGAGTTGGATGATGTTCATCCAAAAGAGTTTCGTGAAGAATTCACGGTAGGTGACGATATAGCCGTGATACTCAAGCATGATGGTGACGTTTTGAGAGGCGGCAACGTTAGTTGGCCGAGATCTATAACCGGCCAACCCAAATGGAGTGATTCAAACGTCGCTGCTTATGCTAGGAGGCTTATCCGTGAGGCGTGGGGTGAGACACTCCAGGAGGACGAAGAGGATCGTATCGTTGGCAAGGTCCGCTATTCTGATATCACCCGCCGCGTAATCGTTTTTCGCGCGCTAGAAGAAGATGAGTTGTTCTAGTTTGGTTGTTCTCAGGGTTTGGGTTGCGGCAAAATTCGATGCAGGTAGGGGGCGTGCGTCTACGGTGGACATTCCGAAATCAGCCTTGAGATATGTCGATGGAGACGCCCTGAAGCAGTTGGCTCAGGGGCTTACATTCGATCTTCCGCAGTGCGAGCAAGTGTTGGATAGCGCACTGATTGGCCTCAACACGCAGAATGGTTTGCCAGACAGGATGTTGGCCTGGATTCGCGCCGGTGGCGTTGCGAGCGGGCCAGGACCGGTGGAGCCTCGTGGACGGATCATCGTCGACATCACGCAGACGATAAATGTCGACGGTCAGCAGGGCTATTTCGCTGCAGTTCTCTGCAAGAACGATGAACAGGAAGCCGCGCCCGTTGTCTTCTTCTCTATGCACTCGCCCACGCTGGATGTGCCTATGCGTGTCGAGGTGCCACTGCGGGCGCTGATGCTAGGTAATCCGCCGCTGGCAGGCAGCTATACGCTCTATGTCCATGCGTTGATTTCCAGCGATGGCGCGACTTATGTTTATTATGGCATCACCAAGCGAGGCTGGAGCATTCGCTTCAATGAGCACACACGGGCCGCTGTCACTCAGAGGTCGAAGCGGCTGCTGGCGCGGAAGCTCGACGATCTGATCGATGCACGTGCGGCAGAATTGGCTGGACGGAAGGATGATCGGGCAAAGCTAGCCGGCATTGTCTCCTCGGTCTGCGGGACCGGCATGTCGCGGGAGGCCGCGCTCGCGGCCGAAGAACGCATGGTGGACAAGTACAGCCTGGCTTCCAAGCATCCGTACGGGCTGAATATGATCCCGGGTGGTCTCGCGGGTATAAGGCACATCCGTCATTTCCTTCGGAAGCGCTAACAGGTCATGCCACATCACCTCTTCTTTTCTTGGCAGAGCGATACCCCCAATAGTGTCGGCCGAACGTTGATCGAAACCTGTCTCGAACGTGCGATCGGCGTGCTGCAAGCCGATGCCGACATCGACCCCGCGGACCGGGATATCGCGGTCGACCGGGACACGTTGGACGTGCCCGGGTCGCCGCCGATCATGGAAACTATATTCGGTAAGATTGATCGCGCTGCGGTCTTCCTGTCCGACTTGACCTATGTGGCTCAGCGCAACGGTGGTGGACGAACCCCCAATCCCAATGTCTGTATCGAACATGGCTGGGCCCTGAAGGCATTGAGCTGGCGTCGGGTCATAGCGGTGATGAATACTGCAATGGGTCATCCGGACGAGTACGAGCTTCCGTTTGATGTCCGGCACACGCGTCGGCCGATTCTCTTCTCGTGCCCTGAAAATGCGGATGCTGATACGCGCCGCGCAGCCAAGGACGTGCTGACCAAGCAACTGATCGTTGCCCTGAAGGCGATATTCGGCGACGCGACCGCTCGCGCGGAGGTCCACAGAGCTGTGCCAGCGGATCCTCATCCGAATGACGTCGAACTGTTGGCGCAGGTCCACCGTCAGTTGCCACTGGGATTGCGGCGCTTTCTTCACCAGCACAGCTTCGGGTCGCCGTTCTTGCTGGCGACGCTCGATCCAGTCCATGAGATGAACTCTGATTGGGTCGGCTCGGCGTATGAGTTTCATGACCCGCTCTTGCAAGCGAGCTTTGCGGAAATGCGAAAGATCGCTTGTGACTTCGGAGAACTGATTCTTGAGCGTATTTACGCCATGGATTCGAATCCGAAGATGGGGTGGCCCAAGGCGGACTTTGACGTCGCACACGGCTTACAGCCAGGCACTGTGGAGGCCATTCGCGCCATGAACGTCAGGGCCAATGAGCTCAGCGCTGCGATTGATAGCTTCGATCGCCTGGCACGCGATCGTATACGCATTGCGACGGGCGTCCACGCCATAACTACGGCGGCGGGGCCTGATCCTCGCCAGGCAGACGCTGAGGCGGCCCTGCAGGCTCTCATGTTCGACGCTCATCGTGGGGGATGCCCCGAGATTGTCACCTTGCCTCGCATCACGTTGCGTTTGGCACCGTTCGCTGCGTCCGAGGGCCGCCGACTTGACTCCGCCCAGATAGCGAAAATGGAACTCGGACTTCAGTCACCGATGGAGATTCGCATCAAATCCGATAGCGACGGCAGCCAGTGGTGGAGCTGCGCGCTGCCGCGTCGGCGTCAGGAGAATATGAACCCTGAGACGACATGGCTGATGCGTCTGGTCCGGCCAGGTAACCTCGAATATCAGGCGACTATCGGCGCTCGTATCGACGATGATCCAGAGATACTGGTCGACGGGCGGTGCCTTGAGGGATTGATCGTTCGAGTTGTGGAGCATATGGCGGGCATGGCCGAGGAGCTCGGCCTTATCGGCCCCGCGCTTGTGTCGGTCGGCTTGGAAGGAGTGGAAGACGTCGAACTGACGCGTCCCCGCCCGGGAGGTCGGCGCATCCGCCAGCCACAGCTGATCTTGCCCACGGCCATGCTACCTAATCTGACTACACCTCTGGCGCAGTTGCTCCATGAGCAGTTCGACATTCTGTGGCAGACAGCGGGTTGGCCGGATGGTTCGCCGTCCTTTGGCGATGGAGTGTGGGCTGGGTATGAGGATCTGCAGAACTATGATTGTTCGATGCGTATGAACGGGGCTGCGCGTTAGGCTCGTCTTCCTTCGCCGTGTACCTAGTCAACGCCGGAGCTGTTATTCCTGCTTCCTCTCTCTCTGGAATGTGATAAAACCTCTGCTACTCTTTGAATCTGCCGAGGAAACATCACATCGATACGACCATGGACTCGCAACGCGCCCAAGCGCTCAAGCTGCTGAAGACGTGTCCCATGATGCGGTTGAAGGACTTTGCCGCCCGCGGCATCGCGCCCGAAACCCTGGCGCGTCTTGTCCGAGACGGCGAGGTCGTTCGTCCCGCGCGCGGTCTCTATCAGCTTGCGGATAGTTCGGGCGATGCGGCTCGCATTCTGGCGGAAGCTTCGGTGCTCGTTCCCAAAGGCGTCATCTGTCTGACCTCGGCGCTGCAGTTCCACGAGCTGACGCTGCAAATGCCGTCGGCCGTTTGGATGGCCATCGATCGCACCGCCTGGCGCCCCAAGATCGACTATCCACCCATTCGCTTTGTGCGCTTCACCGGTCCCTCGCTGACGGAAGGTGTGGAGCGACACTCCGTCGATGGCGTCGAGGTGGCGATCACCAATCCGGCGCGGACGATCGTCGATTGCTTTCGCTATCGAGCGAAGGTCGGGCTGGATGTCGCCCTGGAAGGTCTGCGCGAGGGGCTTCGACAGCGAAAAGTCACGAGTGACCAGCTCTGGACCTATGGGACCAAAGGCAAGGTCTGGTCGACCATGAAACCCTATGTGGAGGCGATGGTGGCCGATGGCGCGTGAACCGAGAAAAAATGTCGGCGCTTCGGTCCGGGCTCGTCTGCTCGACCGGTCTCGCGTCGAACGCATGGATTTTCAGATTCTGCTGACGCGCTATGCGCTGGAGCGACTTCTCTATCGGCTGAGCCAATCACCCCATCGCGACCGCTTCGTTCTGAAAGGGGCGATGCTGTTCGTGACCTGGGTGGAAGACCCGTTCCGGCCTACGCGCGATCTCGACTTCCTCGGCTATGGCGAAAACAGCCCGGAGGCGATCGGCGGGACCTTTCGCGAGATCTGCGGGCAGCCTGTCGATGATGATGGCGTGGAGTTCGATATCGGAGCGATCACGGCTGTTCCGATCCGGGAAGACGTAGAATACGGCGGCATTCGTGTGCGCACCTCCGCGAAGATCGCCGGCGCCCGCGTTCCGATTCAAGTCGACATCGGTTTCGGTGATGCCGTCACGCCGGGAGCGGTCGAGATCGTCTATCCGTCACTGCTCGACGCGCCGGCGCCCCGCCTGCGCGCCTATCCGGTGACGACCGTGGTGGCCGAGAAATTCCAGGCGCTCGTGCTGCTCGGCATCGCGAACAGCCGGCTGAAGGATTTCTACGACCTCTGGCTGATCGCTCAGACATTCGAGTTTGACCGGGCATCGCTTGCCGAGGCCGTCCGTCAGACCTTTGCACGGCGCGAGACCATGCTTCCAACCGAAAAGCCGATCGGTCTGAGCGATGCTTACGTCGAAGCTTGGGGGCGACAGTGGAGGGCCTTTCTGGGGCGAGAGCGAATGGCCTCGGCGCCGACCGAACTGGCTGTCGTTGTCTCCGACCTCGCCGGATTTCTGCTTCCCTTGATCGTGCCCGCTGAAAAGGATGAGCGTTGGAAGCCCGGCGAAGGCTGGGGGGCATCGGATGCGTAACCTGCAGAGCAACGCGGAACGCGCACACGGTTTCGCCGTCTATCGCAGTCAATCGCGAACGTTTGAGATCGGCTCTAGCTATTTCTCCCGCGCTTCGTATATAATGCAAGCGTACAGATCGACGCCGCGCACCGCGCCACATTTATTGTGGAAAAACAATTGCGTATGAATCTGACGGTATATCTGACGGTAATCGTCGATTTCTCCGTTTTACACTCATCGAAAATTCAAATACTTACCGCTCCGGTTAATCATCGAGTGGGAATGACGGAGCGTGAGGCAGAGGCCGCCTGAGGCACGTTCAGGCCGGGCGGCCGCCCTCCACGATGAGGGGATGTGCCTTGCGGCCGCCGCGCTCGATCGAGGCGGGGGCGTCGTCCTTTTCGATCAATGTGCGGGCCATGCCGAGGCATCGCTCCGCCAGTTCTGCCGCGCCCTTGCTGAGCTCTTCCGACGATTCCACGATGCGGACGTTGTTTTCCATGTCTTCATGCGACCAGCCGCGCGAATGGGCGATGTAGGGGAATTGCGGAAACACAAAGCCCAGCTCGCCGAAGAATCCCAGCATCTGGCCCGCCACAGACTGAATATTGTCCTGCCCGCCAATGATGATGAAGCCTGCCACCTTGTTGCGGATTAAAACCCGGTTGTGCAGCGTGATGGCGTTCTGAATGCAGTTCAGCCGTTCCGCCATCTTGAAATAGAGCGATGAGGCGGCGCCCCAGCGGATGGGGGTTGCGACGATCACGGCATCGGCCCAATGCACCAGCGCTTCGTAGACCTGATCCATCTGATCCTTGTCATCCATCTGCGTGATGGAGCAGGGCCAGGTACAGGCATGAGCGGATTTCGAGTAGTAGCCCTCGCAGTTGCGGAAGCGGAGGTCATTGAGGTGGATGGTCTTTGTCTCGGCCCCTTGCGCGCCCGCCGCTTTCACGGCAGCGGCCAGCACATGGTCTGACCCGGAGAAGCGCGGGTTCTGCGCATCCATGGCAGTGGTCGACAGTCCGAGCAGGCGTAAAGGCCCCGGCGCCCGGGTCGTGGGCCGCGCCAGCGGGTGGGGGCTGTGGGGAGACTTTGCGCGCGCCGTGACATTTGCCAGATCGACCAGCACGCGGCCATTCTCGACCTTCACGGGATAGGATGGCACCTTGTCATCCTCGCTGCCGGCCTCGCCCTGGCCGGAGCAGCGGTGATATTTCCAGTTATGCCAGGGGCAGACGATGTAATCGCCGTCCAGCCGGCCTTCACCCAGTGGTCCTCCCGCATGGTTGCATGCATTCGAGATGACGCCGAAGCTGCCGTTCTGATAGCTGACGGCGACCTCCTTGGTGCCGGCCCGCAAGCGCGTCACCGGTGCTGCGCGCAGCACCTCTGCTGCGCCAATATCCGTCCATACTGGATCCGCCATGACTGCCTCCTGCAACGCCGGAACCCAAAGCTAATACGGATGCGTGAGTGGTGAAAGCAGAAGTTGTGGCGAGGTGCAGCGGATGCAGAGATAGAAATATTCTCAGCCGAAGCTGCGGAACCAGGTCAGGATATTGTCGGAGCCCTTGAGGGTTGCGGACGTTCCATAGAGGCTTGCGAGGAATGTGCCGCGGTGGCTGCCACCGGATATGGGCACGCCGCTGGCGAGGCTGCCGCCGGCGGTGAGGGCGCGGTAGACCATGGCCGGGTGGATCGCTTCATCCGCCAGGCCATAGTGAAAGCGAATGGGAGAATCGTAATTCCAGTATGAGGCACGGTTGGCGGCCATGTGCCTCAGGAAGGCACTGATGCGATTGTCCGTGAACTGATCGTAGAAGCCGGGCACCAGCAGATTCGAGCCGGTGGGGAAGGGCGCTGCAGGGTCGAAGTTCGCGTCATAGTCCTTCCAGTATTTGAGCGCCATCTCCCGGAATTCGGGCCTGACCGCGGCGCGCAGCAGGCCCGGCAATTTATAATTCAGCTCATAGCTTCCGAGCGTCACGATCATGCACAGCGAAATCCACACCGGCATGGGCGGGTAGGAGTCCACGCCTTTGGGAAGTGCGAAGGTCTGGTTGCCGGACCAGTAATTCCACGCCTCATTCAGATCATTGAAGGGGCTGGCCACGGCCGTTGCGGCAATGGGCTGGGACTGCTTGCGCAGCGCCTGATGAAGCCACTGCGTGTTGAGGGCACCCTGCGACCAGCCGTTCAGGAACAGCTTGCCGGGCTTCAACCCGCGGGAGCGCATCACGGACTGGCCTGCCTTCAGCATATCGAGGCAGGTGCGGATGCTCACATCCTTCACCGCATAGGCTTCGCCGCGGCCGTTGCGGAACGGGCCCTTGCCCACATAATCCGCGGCGATCACGGCATAGCCCTGTGCCGCGAAGCGATGAACGTTGAACAGGGTCTCGAGCGAATCCGCCGCGTCCGTCAGCTGATAGGCGGGGTCTGACAGGCGGGTAAGGTTGGAGGGCACCTGATCGAATGACAAGATGGTGCCATGCTGCCAGGAGACGACGGGCAGCACGCCACGCGCGCCCGCGGGCAGCGCCAGCAACCCGCTGATCTTCAGCGTCTCGCCGGTTTCAGGAACGATGGTCGTGGTGGTGATGCGATGGAGTTCGACGAAGGAGGCAGCACCATTCTTCTGCGCGTCGAAGCCCGGAAGAATGGCCGGGTTGTTGAAGGACGGGAAAGCCCGGGCCACCTCGGCATCGAGCCTTGCGGCGCTGACGGTGCAGGACCGGTCGATCGACACCTGGCTTGCTGCTGCGGTGCCCGCCGCATATGTGCCGGCTGCGATTGCGCCGGCACCGAGCAGCAGCGCGCGCCTGCCGATGCGGCCCATCTGCCGGTCAGGATTTGCTTCATTCGCCATCGCCAAATCCCCGCTCACCATTCAAGCATCTTCCATGACGCTTCTACAAACTTGGCATGGGAGCAGCAAGTGCTTGCAAGGCATGGATGCGCTGCGGGCGGCCTGGAAGCTGCCCAGTTTTTCAGCTAAGAGAGCGCATGACAAAGGAACGGGACAGCACGCCCCCTGACGGCACGCAAAGCACAATCATCCAGCTGGAGTTGCGAATTGCAGAACAGGACAGGGTGATCGCGGATTTGAATGAGATGGTGGTCTCGCAGTGGCGCAAGCTCGATCATCTCGAGCGGCGGCTTGGCGAATTGCGCGATGAATTCGATGCGTCAGCGCGGCCGGGGCCCGATGGCAGCGAGCCGCCGCCGCCACATTACTGATCGCTGACGTTCGGCGTGTCTTCGCCCAGGGCGGTTGCCAGGTCGATTAGATGGTCCTGCTCGTCCAGCAGGATTTCGCGGATGTGTTCCGCAATGGCGAATTCGCCGAGCGCTTCGCACTGGCGGATGCGCGTGCGGTAATTGCGGATGGTTTCAACTTCGTTCTGGAGGTCGGCGCGGAGCATTTCCTCCGCCACATCCGTCACCTTCACCGGTTTTGCCTCAACCGTCGGCAGGGCGCCCAAATAATCGATCTGGCGCGAGATGATGAGGGCATGCTTCAGCTCTTCGGCAGCATGCTGCTGAAGCTGATCCGCGATGCTCATGTATTGCGGCCCCTTCAGCACCTGCGAATAGACGACATATGCAATGATCGCCTGATACTCGCGGGAGAGGTCTTCGTTCAGCAACGCCGCAAGCTCTTCGCGCGTCACGGCTGGGATCGATTCAGGCATGATGTATCCCGTCTGGTTGTGAAGGAAGTGCTGCAGAACGCGTGATGCGGCAGAATGGTTCCGCAGAGCAGCCCTCGCCACATTCGTGCCGATACATGCCCGATTGCAGATGTGAGTCGCCGGGTAAACTACACGGTTGCTGTGTGCGGAACGCGCCCTGATTCGCTTGATGCGTGCAGGCATGAAAATAAAAGGAGATTATTTCCCGCAAAAGTTGGTGTGTTCATTTTTGAGAGTGTTGGAAATAAGGCACACTCGCCGCAAGTTGCACACAGTTTCGCCAAACTGGCGGCCCGTGCAATCTCCGGCAGGTTGAATGGGGGTAACTAGCGTCTATAAAAATTTACTTGGCCGGACCATCATCAGGTGGACGGGTGGGGATTTAAGCCATTGCAGGGGTTTTGCTGACATGCTTCCAACCAACGATCGCGAAAAGAACGCCAAGACGCGCAAGGGACTTGCCACACTCCGGAATTCTGCTGGACTGGTGGCAATTGGGCTATTCTTGACCCCACTCCTTCCGGAGGCAGCGCTGGCCGCCTGTAACACCAGCGGCTCCACGCTGACGTGTACAGGAAGCACGGATACCGGCGGTGATATCTCCAAGACCGGGACGCCCACTCCGATCGTTGTCGACATTTCGTCCGGCGCACTCGTTACCAACACTGATGACAGCGGGAACGCTGCCATGGAAGTGACCGGGACAGGCTCAGGCGCTGTCGTCGACTTCAACATGTTGTCCCCGAATAGCTCAATCGTCGCGGGAAACAACAAGAACGCTATCGAACTCACGTTAAGCAATGCGTCGGGTAATTCTTCATCAACTGTTGATCTTGATGGCTTTGTGCAGTCAACGGGCGCCGACGCCGTTCATTACAATGGCGAGAACGGAACGGTTACCTTCAACGTTGGTGATACCGGCGCTGTTCGCGGCAAGAACGATGGTATCGATGCCTCTTCCAGCCTGTTCTTCGAGCCGGGCAGCAGCCGCTCCCTTACCGTAAATGTCAACAATGCGGATGGCGGCCAGGTCGATGGCTCGAGTGGCGATGCTGTCGTGGTGTCGGTGTCCACCGCAAGCCTGGTACCCTCCGGCAATGCGACCGCAACTGTTGTGGTCGATAATAATGGCCTGATGAGGGGTGGTGCTAATGGCGTGTCTGCCACCAGCTGGGCAGCTGATCTCAGTGGTGGAACGACGCTGCTGGCAACAACCGACTTGACCGTCAAGAACAACAAGACCGGCGAGATCCACGCAGGCGATGATGGCATTCATGCCACAACGAATATTCTCTCTGAGTCGTCGCTGCTCAATCTTGACGTCACCAACGACGGACTGATCGACGCAGGCGATGACGGCATCGAAGCGAGTGCGTTTTCCGCGGGTGCCGTGAATGGCACGCTCAAAGTGGTGAACAACGGCAAGATCGGCACGGCCGCAACGACCATTGGCGACGATGGTATCTCGCTTTATGGTTTGGGAACGTCTGGCACTCTTAATGCCAACGTGACCAACTCGAAGACTGGCACGATCTATACCAAGAACGAAGGTATCGATATCTTCATTTCCGGCGCTGCTACGGTCAGCAATGCGGGCATCATCAACTCTACCAACGGCGGCGGCATTGCCGTGGTGTCCGGTCTGGACTCCTCTGTCACCAACACGGTGGACGGCGACATTCACGCAAAGAAGGACGGTGTGTCGCTCAATACGCTGGGCAAGGGCACTGTCACGAATGCCGGCAAGATCACCACCGACAAGTCGGGCATCGTCGTGCTGGCTGGCTCTGATGGCACGGCCAACAATGATGGCGGCACGATCAATGCTCAGGGCAATGGCGGCCTCGGCGGATTGTTCGGCGGTATTGCAGTTGTGGCCGGCGGCGCTGCCAAGGTCACCAGTGTTGATGGCGACATCAAGACGGTCAACGGACCCGGCGTGTTCGCATCCGGTGTGACGAGTGCAACGGTTGACACGACAGATGGACTGACGGAATCGACCAACGGACCTGGCATCATCGCCGTGACGCTGGGCACCGGCGCCACAAAGATCGACTCTGGCGAAGTGAAGGCAGGCGCCAACGCATTCGCAGGGTTGGCGCTTCCCGCGCTGCCCCCCATCGCCGGTATTGTTCTGCCGAGCCTCGGCATGAGCGGCGGCGTGATCGGCGTGTCGGGTATTGGCGGCACGACCGTCAACGCGCATGACGACATCAGCGTCGCGACAGGCGGTTCCTTCGGTATTGCTGCGATCTCGCTTGGTGGCGCAGCGACGGCGAACCTCAACGGAAACACCATCGATCCGCCGTCGATCGGCATGGCTGCAATCGTTCTTGGTGGATCGTCCGATGCGACGATCAACACAGGCGGCGGCACGGTTCTCGCAGACGCGATTGGCCTGTTCGGTCTCAACACCGGCACGGGCGATGTGATCATCAACAATGATCTGGATGGCACGGTCACATCAGCTGGTGCTGGCGTGGTGGCCGTCAAGCTCGGTGCTTCCAACGCTGGTACCGAAAGTGTCGTCGTCAGCAACACGGGCAGCATCACCGGTGCCAATGGCCCGGGTGTGGCCGTGATTGCGCTCGGCGGCAACAATGATGTTCGGATCGACAACATAGGTGGTCCGCTGATCGGCGGCGCATTGATCAGCGGTTCGGGCGACAACCTTCTGAAGGCCGGCATCGGTGTGGTGGCAGATGGTTCGGTGAAGATCACCAACGACCAGAATTCGACCATCACCAATACGACGGGCGCCTCCGGCTTCGGCGTGAATGTCGGTGCCGCCAAGGACATCAAGATCCAGAACGACAATGAATCTGACATCCTCGGCAAAGCAGAACTCATCAGCCTTGGCGGCAACGTCACGCTGAACAACGATCATCTTTCGACCTGGACCTCCGAAGGGATTTCCATTCTCGCCACTGCAGGTGCTGGTAACAGCGCCACGCTGAACAACTTGAATGGCTCCAATGTCAGCATCACCAACGGCCTTCTCGCAATGGCCGCTGACCAGGACGTGATCATCAACAACTCGGCCGATGTTTCGGATCCGCTCAATCCGATCCGCTCTTCGATCTCATTTGGCGGAACGAGCGGCAACCTGATGATCGCCGGGAATGATGCGCGCATCACGAACGACGGCAGCGACTTTACGATGTCAGGCGTGGGTGGCCTGAGCGGCAATCTGATGTTCGCCGGAAATGATGCCGAGATCATCAACCAGAATGACGGTTCGTTCACGATGGCGAACCTCTTGAACGGCAACTACATGAATGCCGATCATGATGCCCGCATCAAGAACCTCTCGGGCAGCTCGTTCACGATGTCCGGCATCAATGGCAACGCGATGGTTGCCGACAATGATGCCGAAATCATCAACAGCGAGGGCAGCAGCTTCACGCTGAACGGGCTGGCAAACGGCAACTTCATGTACTCCGACAACCATGATGTGAAGATCACCAATGAGAAGGGCTCGACCTTCTCGATGATCGGTGCCTTGAACGGCAACATCATGATCGCCAAGAATGACGCCACCATCCACAACACGACGGGCGGCGACTTCAGTCTCGCTGGCATCCTCACCGGCAACTACATGGATGCCGGCCACGATGCGACGATCCTGAACGAGAAGGGCGCCACCTTCGTGATGACTGGCATCACCGGAAATCTGATGACCGCCGGCAACGATGCCCAGATCATCAACAGCAAGGGCGGCGAATTCAACGTTACGGGTGTGACCGGAAACTATCTGAAGGCCGGCCAGGATGCGCGCATCCTGAACGAAAAGGGTGCCGACTTCACCATGGGCGGCATCACCGGCAACGCGCTGATCGCCGGACGTGACGCAGAGATCATCAACCAGCAGGGCGGTGATTTCCACATGACGGGCATCGTCGGCAACTATCTCAATGCCGAGCGTGACGCCCGCATCGTCAACCAGCAGGGTGGCGACTTCTCGATGACCGGTCTCACCGGCAACGTGATGGTGGCCGATGACGACGCAGAGCTCATCAACACCAAGGGCAGCACGATGTCCATCGGCGGCCTGAACGGCGCGCTGATGCTGGCGGATGTCGACAACAGTGGCTTCGGCAAGGCCCGCATCACCAACTCCGAGAGCTCGGAACTGACCTTCGCCGGTGTGACCGGCGGCGGCATCGTCTCGGGCGAGGGCGTCGAGATCTTCAACGACAATACCTCGCGGATCAACTTCCTCGGGCTCAACGCCTTTGGAATTGTTTCGCCGACGAGCTACTTCGACAATGACGGCGAGGTCTATATCCACGGCGTAACCAACTTCCAGGGCCTGGATGTGTTCTACAACCACAACCTGGTCAACATGGTGCAGGATGATGCGAGCGATGAGTTCATCCTTTCGGGTGACTACAGCGCGCACAGCGATCTCGCTATCGATGCCGAGCTCACCCCCGGCGGCCAAGCCGACCACCTGCACATTGGCGGCGATGCTGACGGTACGACAAATCTCCTGGTCAACGACCTAGATACCAACCCCGGCCAGTATGATCCGAACGGCGTGCTGTTCGCGACGGTCGGCGGTTATACCGACACCACGAACTTCACGACCAATGGCGGCATCGACAAGGGCCTCTACCGGTATGACGCCTACCTCCGCCAGAACGATCCTGATCTGGGCGGCGACGCCGGCTGGTATCTTGCCAGCACCCTCGACCAGGAAGCCTATGAGTTCACGGCCATCATGGCTGGCGCCCAGGCCCTGTGGGATGCTTCGACCGGCACCTGGCTCGACCGCACGGCGGATCTCCGCACGGTTCTTGGTGATGGCATGGCCGATCCGAACTGCGCAAAGGATTGCATGGCCGAACCCGGCCACGTGACCCCCGGCGTCTGGATGAAGGCCTTCGCCGCCACGCAGCAGCGTGACGACCACAACACCTCGAGCCCGCCCACCGGCATGCTCGGCAACAGCTACAAGTATGACAACAGCTACGATCAGGACATGTGGGGCTTCGTGATCGGCGCCGACACGGGCAAGCAGTGGACCACCGAAAGCGGCCGCAACGCTGCCTGGCTGGTTGGTATCATGGGCGGCTACTCGGGTTCGAACCTCGACTTCGACAAGTCCTCCACCAGTGCTGATTACTCCGCTCTCTCGGTCGGCATCTACACGACCTACCTGAACGGTGGCTTCTTCATCGACGGCACCTTGAAGGGTGACTTCGGCACCATGGACTACGACTCGAACCTCGGCGGCGGCTTCAAGGAGTCCCAGGACAGCAGCTTCACCTCGCTCGGCGGCGTGGTCGATACGGGTTACCGGATCGGTCTCGGCACCTCGGCCTTCTTCGAGCCCAAGGCAACGCTCGCCTATGTCAGCACCAACATGGACAACATGAACGTGGTTGGCACCAAGGTGAACTTCGATGACGGCGAAAGCCTGCAGGGCCGCCTCGGCGCCCGGCTCGGCGCCAGCATCGCCGGCGGCAGCGTGAAGTCCGAACTCTACCTCGAAGGCAGCGTGTGGAACGACTTCATGGGTGACTACACGGCCCACCTCGGCAGCAACACCTACAGCCCCAAGACCGATCTGGACCTGGGCGGTGCTTATGGCGAAGTTGCAATCGGCGCCAACTTCTTCGGTGTCGACAGTGCCTGGAACGGCTTCGTGAACGGCTCCGTGCAGTTCGGCCAGGACGACTTCCTGGGCTACGGCGGAAACCTCGGCGTGCGCTACAACTGGTAAGCAGCGCCGGAGATTTTCGAACAGAATCGGGCCGGCCGCGAGTATCCTCGCGGCCGGTCTTTCGCATCATGAAGCCCGTCCACGTCCTGTTTCAGAAGAATTGGAAGTTGATCATGCACCACAGAAGCCCAGCACATCTCCTTCGCCGCGCCCGGCTTGCGATAACTGCCGCCGCGGGCCTTGGCCTTCTCCTGACGCCCGCCCTGGCCCAGGAAACCAAGACGGACAACAAGAAGCAGACGGCACCCACCCAGGTCACCACCACCACAACCACCTTCAACAACTGGACGGTCGTCTGCTCGCGCACGGCTGAGCAGAAGTCGGCCAATTGCGGCGCCAGCTACCGGGTGGTGAACACGCAGAACCAGTCCGTTCTGCTCGTCTGGCTTTTCGGGCGCAATGCCAAGGGCGACAAGATGACGGAGTTCCGCACGCTGACGGACGTGCTGATCGAGCCCGGCGTTGGCATTGCGCTGGAGGAGGGCGATCCGCTGCGCGCCAGCTATGTGTCCTGCGCCACCAGCGGCTGCCAGGCCTCGCTGGCGCTTGATGACGATGCGATCGAGCGGCTCCGCACCACAAAATCCGCAACCGTCTCCATGACGCGCCTCGACGGCAAGGAAGTTCAGTTCAAGATGGACGTTGCCGGCATGGGTGCGGCGCTCAAAGCGCTGGGCTTCTGAAAAACTGCGGGTTCTGACGCCAAAATTGCGCTATGCCCCCAATGGCCGGCGTGGGCTATATCAGTTCGGCCGGACTTGGCTGGGAGTGGACTTATGAACAAGCGTGACATGGCACTGGCCCTTGCGGCCGGTTTTGCAGGTGCGGCACTGGCGCCGCTCAGCGGCTTTGCGGCCGGCGGCGCCGTTTCGGAAGACGAGGCGAAGGCGGCGGTCATGTCCTGGCTGAACGCGCTCAAGGGCGGGGACCCTGCGGAGGTGCAGAAGATCCTGGCGCCCGAATTCCAGATCCTTCGGTCGGATGGCAGCGGCTATGACCGCGAGGACTATCTGAAGGCGCTTCCGAAATTCGGCGGCCACCCCGAGATCCTGAATCTCGTGCATAGTTCCGAAGGCGATCTCCTGGTCGCCCGCTACAATCTGCAACTCGAACAGAAAATCGGCGACAAGCAGGTGCAGAAGCTCGCCCCACGGCTCTCCGTCATGCGCAAGGCTTCGGGCACATGGCTGATGGTGGCGCACGCCAACTTCGCCCAGATCGGTTAAGGCGAGCGCGTTCTCCATGCCACTGGGGGATGTCATCAAGGAACTGACGCTGTGGCTCTCCACGATCACGGAGGGGGCCGCAGCCTTCATCATCGCCATCGCCGTCATCGAAGGCGTGGCGCGGACGGCCATCCTCATATTCCAGGGCGTGCTGCCGGGGCGTGTGTCGCAATCGCATGAAGCGAAGGAAGACATTCGCTTGAGACTTGGGCGCTGGCTGGCGCTGTCACTCGAGTTCCTGCTCGCCGCGGATATTCTGCGCACGGCCGTCGCACCCAGCTGGTCCGAGATCGGCCAGCTTGCCGCCATCGCCACCATCAGGACGGCGCTGAATTTCTTTCTGCAGCTCGAGATCGACCGCGCGGACGCCCGGAAGACGGACGCGCCTTCCGGCTGATCTCTTCATCCTCCCCGCCTTTAAGCCGGATTTCACCCAGATCTTCGTCCGCGGGCCCGATGCAGGCTTTCGTCCATGCCGAATGTCCGCACTGATCGCAGCAGCCTTTGTCCGTCATCTTCGGCGGCGCGCCGGTGAGGCCGCAATGGGTGCAGGCATAATCCTCGCCCTCTGCGAAGGAGGCGGCGGTGCGGATGGCGTTCTCATCCGGGTCCTCGCGTACCGGAATGAGCGGCAGCCCCACGCGCGGCGACTTCAACGGAAACACGCTCATCTGGCCGGATGTCTCGATATAGGCCGTGGCTATTTCGCCGAGATTGCTGAAGCCCTGCAGGCGCAGCATCTCCTGCAGCTCGGCCACGGACATGTTGCGCGCCGCCAGGCCCTCCTTGGCGACGCGGCCATTGTGCACCACCTCCACCGCGCGGCCGTCGACCGCGATCTTCATCATATCGGAGCGGTAGAGGAGGAGGTCGATCGCCTTGTTGATGAGGATCACCACCGTCACCACAAGAAGCGCCTGCAGCAGGGGCACTTCGGGATAGAACATGCTGTCTCCCACGGCGGAGCCGAGCGCAATCACCAGCAGGAACTCAACAGTTGACAGCTGTGCAATGGTGCGGCTGCCGATCCACCGCAGCAGCACCAGCGTGTAGATGTAGACGATGACGATGCGGACCAGGATTTCGACGTAGAACAGGAACGGCTGCGGGCCGAGAACCATGCGGGTCAAATCAAAGGGAACCGTCGCCTGATCCATGTCATCCTTCGCATGCCGGAACCCGGCGCCACGTGCCGAACGCACTCGAGCTGCCGGGGTTCCCTTGGGCGCCACACCCGCCCGTCAACCACAAGCTTCTGGCGCGAAACGGCCGGATGCGCGATCTTCAGCCTCAGGCATGACCAAGCAAGGCTGAGGACAGATGACTGACACCACGCATGAGCTTTCGATCAACCGCCTCATTGCGGCGCCCCGGGACATCGTGTGGCGCTGCTGGACAGAGCCCGGTCTCATCAAGCAATGGTTCACGCCCCGGCCCTGGACGACGCCCGAGGTGGAGATGGACCTGCGCCCCGGCGGTGCAAGCCGCATGCTGTTTCGTGGACCCAATGGCGAGGAATTCCTCAATCGCGGCATTTATCTGGAGGTCGTTCCGCAGGAGAAGCTGGTCTTCACCGATGCCTATGTGGATGCGTGGACGCCCTCTGCAGAGCCATTCATGACGGCCATCGTGACGTTCGCCGATGAGGGGCAGGGGACACGCTATGAAGCGCGCGTCCGCCACTGGACGGAAGCCGCCCGCCAGAGCCATGAAGACAGAGGATTCCACGAAGGCTGGGGCAAAGCCGCCGACCAGCTGGAAGCCCTGGCCCGCACGTTATAGAGGGCGAGGCTACCAGTTCCGGCTGGAGAAGATATAGAGCCTGAGGGCGCCGTGGCTGCCGATCTGGGCGCCGGCCACCTGCCAGGGCTGGACGTGATTTTTGGCAAGCGCAGCGCGGGTGACCGGGTTCGCGGCCAGCGCTTGCTGCAGCTTGGCCACGCCGGCGGCGTTCTTCTGCGTCATGATCTTGAATTCCTGCCAGTTCGGAATGTCACCGGAGAAGGACGGGATCGTCGGCACGTCGAGGCGGATCACGCCCACGCTCGGCACCTTGGCGATTGTCGGCACCTGCGCCGCGCGCCGCCCGGCATTCATGATCGAGGAGATCGCCATGCTCACGTCGATCTGGCTGACCTGGGCCACGGCCTTTGGCGCTGCGAACGGGGCCAGTGTGGCGCAGGCGCCAAGGGCGATGGCGAAAGGCAATGCCTTGAGGATGTTCATGATCTCTCCAGTGGTCTTGTCAGGCCACAATCTACCGGGCGCAGCGTCTTCGTTCAAACTGCTTTTGCCGGGCGGAGTTCCGCCTCCCGCAAGGTGCGGAGGCTCAGTTCGGGTTCCAGATCGCGCAAGCCCCCCAGAAGACCGTGCAGGAAGTTTTGCAGATTGGCGCGGAGCCGCACCGGCACCGCCGCGTCGTCTCCCAGAAGGAAGCCGCGGAGCGAGAAGCGCCGGTTTGTCACGATGGGGTGAAGTTCGCTGTCCACCCTCTCCATGGCGAGCACCGGACCCGGAACGCCCTTGGGCAGCGCCGTGCCGACGAAGCGGTTGGCGACAGGAACCATCAGGTCCGGCTGCAGCACCTCTTCCACCGCCACGGCCGTCTTGAGGGAACCCTCGTCCCGGTCGATCACGAAGAGCACGCAAATGCGAAAGCCCTCGGCCTGGGCCGCTTCCGAAAATCCCCGGGCTTCGGCTGCCTCACAGAACGGGGCGAGCAGGGCGCCCGGAACATCGATCACATAGTCGCGCCCGTAGCGCGCGAGGATGCTGTTGAAAACCTTTGCGCGACCTTCTTCCTGGTCGAAGTCGATCAAGGCCGTGCGTCCAGGGAAATAGGCCCGCAAGGCACCTTCGGGTGCGCTCAGGTCGAAGCAGAAGGGATCATGTTCCTGGATGAGCAGGTGATCGGTCAGCACCCGCGCCAGCAAGGTCTTGCCGTTGCGGCTCCGGTCAGAGCAGATGATGAAGATGGTGGGCGGGGCGGGCATGTGGGCAGCCTGTCAAACAGCGAAGTCCTGCAGTTCGGAGCGGTGCCCCTGGCACACGGCTGTGCTGCATGCAGTCCCCATGATTCGCCCCCATTGCACGGTTCCGTCGACCGCAGGATGTAACATGAGTCTGTTCGTCCGTATACGGCAGATTGACGGAGGGAGCGCGCTGTGCACAGCCCAGATGGAGCGCGGGCTTGGAACGGAGAGGGTTTTCTGGCACAAGCTCTAGCGGCAAGAAGGATCTCAACATGACGTTGCTCTACATCGGCAGTCTGCTGTTCGGCGGCATCCATCTGTTCGCGATCCTTTTTCCGGGCCTGCGGGATAGTTTCCGGGCGCAGCTGGGCGCAAAGCCCTGGAAGGCGCTTTACGCCATCGTCTCGCTCATCGGCCTGGTGCTGCTGGTGATCGGCTACAGCCGCTCGCGCGCCGGCCCTGCTGCGGCGGATATTCTCTATACGGGCTGGTATGAGATGCGCCATCTCACCATGCTTCTGGTGCTCCTGGCCTTCATCCTCATCGGCGCATCGCATGGCAAGGGCTACATCAAGAAATGGGTGCACAACCCCATGTCGCTCGGCATCGTGCTGTGGTCCGGCGGGCATCTTCTGGTCAATGGCCAGCGCAGCGACGTGTGGCTCTTCGGCACCTTCTTCGTCGTGGGCCTCGCGGACATCGTCATGTCGGAAATCCGCGGCAAGCGCCCCAATTACATTCCGCGCGTGAAGTCTGATGTTCTCGCCGTCGTCATAGGGCTGGTGCTCTATGCGGTGTTCCTCTTCGGCTTCCACCCTTACGTTCTGAATGTGCGGGTCGCAGGATGATCCTTCTCGCATTTGGCGTCATCCTCACCGCCGCACTTCATCTGATTGCGGCGGTTCCATCGCTCAAGGGGCGCCTCAAGGCGGTGGTGGGGGAAAGGGCCTATGGCCCGGTCTTCGGCATCGCTTCGCTCATCGGCATCGCAATCATCGTGCTCGGCTGGCGCTCTGCGGCCTTCGTTCCCGTCTATGATCCGCCCACATGGGGCAAGCACGCGAATTTCCTTCTGACCCTCATTGCCTTCATCTTTCTCGGCATCTTCCTGTTCCGCGGCAGCTTGCGGCAGAGGATTCGCTTTCCCATGGGGTTTGCGGTGATCTTCTGGTCCATCGGGCATCTCCTGGCCAATGGCGATCTTGCCAGCCTCATTCTCTTTGGCGGCTTCCTGATCTATGCCGTTCTCCACATCCTGATCGGCACGGCCAATGGCGTCAGACCTTCGCCCGAGGTGCGGAGCGGGCATGATCTGCTGTCGATCCTGGCCGGGATCGCCCTTTATGGGGTGATGGCGCAGCTCCATGGCGCGCTGATCGGCGTGCCGGTGTTCCAGCTCAACTGAAGGTCGGGGCGGAAGGTCTACTTGCCGCTCAGCCGCTGCGGGACTAGGGTCCGCCCATGTCACAGCATGTTGCCAGCCGCCGCCTGACTGCGCCCGAGATCACCGCGCGCAAGGGCCAAGAGCCGATCGTGTCGCTCACCTCCTACCACGCCCACACGGCGGCCATTGCCGACAAATACGTGGACTTTCTGCTGGTGGGCGATTCGCTCGGCATGGTGATGCACGGCTTCGAGTCGACCCTTCCCGTGCCGCTGGATTTGATGATCCTCCATGGCCGCGCCGTCATGCGCGGGGCCAAGCGCGCGCTGGTCGTCGTCGACATGCCCTTCGGCTCCTATGAGGAGAGCCCGGCGCAGGCCTTCCGCAATGCCGCCCTGGTGATGAAGGAAACGCAATGCGGCGCCATTAAGCTGGAAGGCGGCAAGCGCATGGCGGAGACGATCCGCTTTCTCTCCGAGCGCGGCATTCCGGTCATGGCGCATATTGGCCTCACGCCGCAGTCGATCAACATTCTTGGCGGCTTCAAGACGCAAGGCCGCAAGCGCGAGCAATGGGGCATCATCGAAGAAGATGCCCATGCGGTGACGGAGGCAGGCGCCTTCGCCGTGGTGCTGGAGGCCATTGCCGAGCCACTGGCCGCCAAGATCACGGCGGAGATTCCGATCCCCACCATTGGCATCGGCGCCTCGCCCGCCTGCGACGGCCAGATCCTGGTCATGGAAGACATGCTGGGCCTGAGCCCGCGCGTGCCGAAATTCGTGAAGGAATTCGGCAAGGTGGGTGCTGCCATCGAGAACGCCATCCGCATGTATTCCGAAGACGTGCGCTCGCGCGCGTTTCCAGCGCCTGAGAATACCTATGAGCTGAAGGATTAGCCGGGGTCCTCTCCCCAACATCTTGCCGCCACAGACTGTCCCTAGCCTTTCACCACGTGACTGAAGGGGCTTTGGACGTGTTGATTTCGCGCCGGCAAATGCTGGGAGGTGCGCTGGTTTTCGCGGGCTGGCGGAGCCCTGCCTTTGCGCAGGCGCTCACCGCCGATGGTTTCATTGAGCTTCGGGCGCAGCGCGTTGAGCTGGGGCTTTTGGAAGGGGGCGTGGGCAAGACCGAGGCCTGGCTTCTGGGTAACGGCCCGGGCCCCGCCATCATCCGCGCGCGCCAGGGAGAGGCACTGAAGCTTCGCCTCATCAATGATCTCGACCGCGAGATCTGGCTGCATTTCTTCGGTGTGCGTGGCCCTTCCGATGTGATGACCATCAACGTGCCACCGGGTGCAGATCATGCGGTTGACTGCGTGTTCACCCCGCCCGATGCCGGCACATTCTGGATCGCCCCCATGTCGGACCAGTCCCGCCTGCGGGACATGGGCCTCTCCGCCGTGCTCGTGGTCGAAGAAGCGAAGCCTGTTCCCGGCCTCACCGATCTCGTTCTGGTGCTCGATGACTGGAAGCTTGATGACGCCGGGGTGGTTGAGGGCAATTTCGGCGATGTCGAGACGATGGTGGGCGAGGGGCGGCTGGGCAACTGGTTCACCATCAACAATCAATACCGCCCGCATCTGGCACTGGCGAAGGAGGGGTTCACCCGGCTCCGCATTCTCAACGCCGCCAATGTCCGCACCATGAACCTTCTGTTCAAGGGACCCGATCCCATGGTGATCGCGCGCGACGGCCAGCCGGTGAAGCCGGAGCCGCTCGGGCGGAAGGCGCTGGTGCTGGCACCGGGCCAGCGTGCCGACCTTCTGGTGGCTTCGGCAGAGGGTGACATCGGCCTCGCGCTCGACCTGTTCGAGGATGCCGCGGAAATCGGCTATCTGGTGGCGCCGAAGGGCAGTGCGGCACCTCCCGTGATCCCGGATGATTTTGCGCTCCCGGCCAATCCCGTGACCCCGCTCGGGGCTCTTGATGAGGCGCGCACCATCAACCTCGTGCTCGAGGGCGGCATCAAGGGGGGCCTGACCGCGGCAAAGCTCAATGGCGTGGAACGGGATCTCCGCACGCTGCTGGAAAATGGCAAGGGCTGGGCCATCAACGGGGTTGCGGGGCCATCCGCCGAACCGATCTTTACCGCAAAGCGCGGCGAGACCTTGCAGCTCGAGATCGACAACCGCACCGCCTTCCCGCAGCCCCTCCACATCCACGGCCATGTCTGGCAGGTGATCGCGGAAGCGCCCTCGGGCGTCTTCCAGGACACGGTGGTGATCCCAAGCGGGGAGCAGGTCACGCTGGCCTTCACGGCGGAGAATCCCGGCCTCTGGGCCCTGCACGGCCTGGTCGCCGAGCGGGCGGACGGCGGGCTGATCGGTACCTTCCGCGTCGAAGAGTGATTGCTACTTAAGATTTTGTTAACCGCAAGAGGACAAGATTTAACCCGCATCAGATTCATGGGGTTGGTGTCATGTTCTTTGAGGTTGCGGGCTTTCTCTCCGGCGTTGCGTCGATCGGTGCTGCCCTCTGGCTGCTCCACCGGCGTGACAGCGAGCGGGTGATGCGCGGCATCCATGGGATCAATGGCATCCGGGGTGGCAGGCAGCGCGCCTGAATTGCCTTGATTTGGTCCTAAGCCTGATCTACGCCGCTTCTCAACCCCTTGGCTGATATGAGGAGCCTCAAGCTTTGAGCGATGAATCCCTGTTTCGCGAGGTGGACGAAGAAGTTCGCCAGGAACAGTTCAAGAAACTGTGGTCACGCTACGGCAATGCCGTGGTGGGCCTGGGCGTGCTCGTGATCTTGGGTGTGGCTGGTTTCCAGGGCTGGCATTATTGGCAGTTGAAGCAGTCCGAAGCGGCGGGGCAATCGTTTTTCACCGCAGCGCAGCTCGCGTCTTCCGGCAAGGCGGATGAGGCGCTGAAGGATTTTCAGGCCATCTCCCAGACGGGCTTTGCCGATCTGGCCCGGCTGCGCATGGCGGCCGAATACGCAACCCAGGGCAAGGCTGACGAAGCGGTGAAGATCTATGACGCCGTCGCGGCCGATGCGAAGGTTGATTCTTCGCTGAGGGACCTGGCGCGAATCCGTGCGGCAGCTGTTCTCGCCAACACGGCGTCCTTCGCCGATATGGAAACCCGCCTCAAGGGCTTTGACGCAGCTGACAATCCCTGGCGGCACATGGCGCGAGAGCTTCTGGCGTCTGTGCAGTTCCGCCTCAAGGATTATCAGGGGGCGGACAAGCAGGTTCAGGCCATCCTCGCGGATCCGGCAACGCCTGCGGGCCAGCGCCAGCGCGCCGAAACCATGGCGCAGCTGCTGCAGCCCATGGTGACCTCACAATGAAGCTTATCCCCAGGCTCGTGCTGATTGCCACGGCCGCCACCCTGCTGTCTGGCTGCACCTATCTGAACAGCCTGACGGGGCAGACGAACAACACCGTTCTCCCCGGCCAGCGCGAGGACGCGATTCCCGGCCGCGCGTCCTTCCCGGACAAGCAGGACGTGACCGTGGGTTCAACCAGCACACCCACGGATTCCGCCGCAAGCGGCGCGGAGCCCTACTGCGCGCCTGATGACAAGAGCTGCAAGCCGCCCGCCACGACAGGCGATACATTCAAAGACCCGCAATGACAGTTACAGTCGCCATCATGGGGCGTCCCAATGTTGGCAAGTCGACTCTCTTCAACCGGCTGGTTGGCCGCAAGATCGCACTGGTCGATGATCAGCCCGGCGTCACCCGGGACCGCCGCGAGGGCGAGGCCAGATTGGGCGACCTGCGCTTCCGCCTGTTCGATACGGCAGGCCTTGATGACATCAAGGGAGACAGCCTCGAAGCCCGCATGAGTGCGCAGGCCGAAACGGCCGTCGATGATTCCGACGTCGTGCTCTTCGTGATCGATGCCCGCGCGGGCGTCACCCCGACCGACCGTGAATTCGCCATGCGCGTGCGCCGCCGCGGCAAGCCCGTGATCCTCGTTGCCAACAAGTCCGAGGGCAGGGGGCATGAGTCCAATCTGCTCGATGCCTTCGGTCTGGGCTTCGGCGATCCGCTTCCCATTTCCGCCGAACATGGCGAGGGCCTCGACCACCTCTATGATGCGCTTCTTCCGTATACGGAGGAAAAGGCCGGGGAGGGCGAGGGGGACGACAGGGGTGACGGGCCGCTCAGGCTTGCCATCATCGGCCAGCCCAATGCAGGCAAGTCCACGCTCGTCAACACCATCCTCGGTGAGGACCGCATGCTGACGGGCCCTGAGGCCGGCATCACGCGCGATGCGATTTCCTCCGAGTTCGAGTGGCGCGGCCAGAAGATCAAACTGTGGGATACGGCGGGCATCCGCCGCAAGTCGCGCGTCGTCGGCAAGATCGAGAAGCTTGCCGTGTCTGACGCGCTGCGTGCCATTCGCTTTGCCGAATGTGTGGTGGTGCTGATTGACGCCTCCCTCCCCATCGAGCGGCAGGACCTCGCGCTGTGCGATCTCGTCGCGGGTGAAGGCCGGGCTGTCGTGCTGGCGCTTTCCAAGTGGGATCTCGTCGAGGAAAAACAGAAGAAACTCAAGGACGTGATGAGCGACCTTGAAGACGTGCTGCCGGAAATTCGCGGCGTGCCTGTGGTGACATTGTCCTCCAAGCAGGAACGCGGCATCGACAAGCTGCTGGAGACGGTGCTGGTCGCCATGGAGCGCTGGAGCAGCCGCATCTCGACCTCTCAGGTCAATCGCTGGCTCGAAGCCGCGATTGCGCGCAACCCGCCGCCCGCACCCTCAGGCCGCCGCATCAAGATCCGCTATGCGACCCAGGCCAGCGCCCGCCCGCCGACCTTTGCCATTTTCGGCAATCAGCTGTCCAAGCTGCCGGAAAGCTATATCCGCTATCTGATGAACGGCCTGCGCGAGAGTTTCGATCTCAAGGGCGTCCCCATCCGCTTCAGCCTGCGCGGCGGCAAGAACCCGTTCGACAAGGACAAGTAGGCCATTCAAGCTTTCCTTCTCCCGTCGCGCCGCGATGGGAGAAGGGAAGATCGCCTTCAGAACTTCACCGTCACCATACCCAGATGCTCGAAGCGCACTTCGATGTCGTCGCCCAAGCCAACCGAAAAGAACTCGGTGATCACCCCCGTGGTGATGATCTCCCCTTCCGCCAGCCCCAGCCCGTGGCCGTTCAGATGATTGGCGAGCCAGGTCAGTGCCAGGTCTCCGCCGCCCAGGGCATTGGCGCCAACGCCGCCTTGCATTTCGCGGCCATTCCACCAGACCTGGCCCTTGAGGGACGCATAGGCGTCGCGGCTCAGCGGCCGCTTTGCTTCACCCAGAACAATCCCCTCATTGAGGCCGCCATCGACGATGAACCACGGCACGGCGTCGCCGAAGCCATTTGGCGTCCGCGGGTTCACCACTTCGATGGCCACGCACACATGGGCCACGGCCGCCATCACCTCATCCACCGTGTAAGGTGCTCCACGCGGCGGCAGGCTGCTGTTCATGGTGAAGCAGACTTCGGGCTCCACCACGCGCTTGTTCTCTGCAATGGTGGGGAACTGCTCGCCCGACCGGTAGATGCGATTTGAAAACATCGTTCCCGGGAAGGGCCCTTCGGCATTCAGCGCCTTCTGGGCGCGCAAGGAAGTGCAGCCGATCTTCCAGCCTGCCTGCTCCCAGCCCAGTTCTTTCGTCACCGCGCATTGCAGTTGAAAGGCGCGGGCGAGGCTCGGGGCCTGGTCTTCCGGAAGGTGGCTGAGCGGCGACTGGGATTTGCGGGCAGCGGCAAAGGCCGCGATCACAGTGGCATCGCTCATGGTGAGATCCTCGTCTTCAATACTGCTTGAACAGGCCCTTGGGATCGTATTTCCACACGCCGCCATTGTCCGCAAAATCGGGCAGGCACATGGGCACCAGCTGTTCGGCAACCTCATCAGGGTGCGGCAGGCTCATCGGGTCTTCGCCGGGCATGGCGGTGGCGCGCATGCCGGTGCGCGTGGCACCAGGGCTGAAGCAATTGGCGCGCAGGCTGGTCGTGGCGATCTCTGCGGCATAGGTGTTGACCATCGCCTCGAGAGCGGCCTTCGAGATTGAGTAAGGCCCCCAATAGGCCCAGCACTTGTGCGCAAGCCCTGAGGTCACGAACACCGCGCGCCCGGCGTCCGACTGGCGCAGCAGCGGGTCCATGGATCGGATCAGGCGATAATTCGCGGTCACATTCACCGCCATCACATCGTCCCACATCTTGGGCTCCACATGCGGCATGGGGGTGAGCTTGCCGAGCACGCCGGCATTGCCGATCAGAATGTCGAGCTTCTTCCAGCGCTCGAAAATCGCCGCGCCCAGCCGGTCAATGGCGTCGAAATCCTTGATGTCGACGGGCACCAGCGTCGCCGAGCTGCCCGCCGCCTTGATCGCGTCATCGAGCTCGGTCAGGCCCCCTTGGGTGCGGGCGGTGGCGATGATGTGGGCACCTTCCTTCGCAAGGGCGATGGCCATGGAGGCGCCAAGCCCGCGCGAAGCGCCCGTCACCAGGGCGACGCGCCCTTCAAGCCGTCTTGTCATGGAAATTAACCTGCTTCTGCCAGCAGCGAGAGCTGCTGCTTTTTGGATTCGCCGATGAGATCGGTCAGGTGGGTGGGATAGTCGCCGGTGAAACAGTGGTCGGTGAACTGCGGGCGGGCGTTGTCACGGCCGGGAAGCCCCACGGCGCGGTAGATGCCATCAACCGAAAGGAAGGCAAGCGAGGTAACGCCGATGTATTCGCGCATCTCCTCCAGCGTGTGCGTGGCGGCCAGCAGCGATTTCTGCTCCGGCGTGTCAATCCCATAGAAATCCGGGTGCTTGATGGGCGGGCTCGAGATGCGCATGTGCACTTCGCGTGCACCAGCCTCATACATCATGCGAACGATCTTGACGGAGGTCGTGCCGCGCACGATCGAATCGTCGATCAGCACCACGCGCTTGTCCTTGACGACGGCGCGGTTGGCATTGTGCTTCAGCTTGACGCCGAGCGAGCGGATGGTTTGCGTGGGCTCGATGAAGGTGCGGCCCACATAATGGTTGCGGATGATGCCGAGCTCGAAGGGAATGCCGGTCTCCTCCGCGAAACCAAGTGCTGCGGGAACGCCGGAATCGGGAATGGGCACCACGACATCCGCTTCAAGCTCGGATTCGCGCGCCAGCTCGCGCCCCATGGCCTTGCGCACTTCATAGATCGAGCGGCCGCCGAGAATGGAGTCAGGCCGTGAGAAATAGATGTATTCGAATATGCATGGCCTCGCCATCTGCTTGGGGAAGGGCCTGAGGCTTTCGACACCTTCATCCGAGATCACGACGACTTCGCCGTTCTCGATCTCGCGGATGAATTTCGCGCCGATGATGTCCAGCGCGCAGGTTTCGGAGCAGAGAATATAGGCGCCGTTCAACTCGCCCAGGATCAGCGGACGAATGCCTAACGGGTCTCTTGCGCCGATCAGCTTCTTGTTGGTGAGGGCCACCAGCGCATAGGCGCCTTCAAGGGCGCGGAGCGCATCGATGTAGCGCTCCACGATGCGGCCCTTCTGCGAGCGTGCCACGAGATGGAGGATCACCTCGGTGTCGGAGGTCGACTGGCAGATGCAGCCCTGGGCGATCAGTTCGCGGCGGAGCGTCAGGCCATTGGTGAGGTTGCCGTTATGCGCCACCGCAAGGCCGCCGGCGGCGAGTTCCGCGAAAAGCGGTTGCACGTTGCGGAGGATGGTTTCGCCCGTGGTTGAATAGCGCACATGGCCCAGGGCGGACGAGCCCTGCAGCCGGTTGATCACCTTCTCGGAGGAGAAGTGATCGCCCACGAGGCCAAGGCGCCGCTCCGTCTGGAAGCGTTCACCATCAAACGAGACGATGCCCGCTGCCTCCTGGCCGCGGTGCTGCAGCGCGTGCAGGCCCAGCGCCGTGAGCGCTGCGGCATCCGGGTGGCCGTAGATGCCGAACACGCCGCACTCTTCGCGCAGCCGGTCGGCGTTCAGTTCGAAATCGAGGTCCATGCTCATTGGCCGTCACCCTGTCCGCTTGCCGCCGGTTGCTGGTCGTTGCCGCCCGTGCCCTGGATCAAGTTTTCCAGCCCCTGGTTCTCATTGTTCTTGTAGCCGCTCTCCGGCTGCGGCGTGGTCTGAGCGTCCGGTGCCTGCCCCTGATTCTTGAGCAGGGCCGTGTTGTTCAGCGTGTCCGCAATATCCGGCGGCATGAAGGAGAGGAGGCCCTCACCCGCCGATTTGATCATCGGCAGGCTGTAGGCATTCCGCACCCATGGCTCCTGCTTGTCGTAGGGCAGAAGCCAGCCGTAGAACAGATAGGCAATCGCCACGAAAACAAAACCCCTGAGCACGCCGAAAATGAAGCCCAGCGTGCGGTCGAAGGAGCCTGCAGCCGAATCGACCACGTAATCCGAGATCTTGACGCTGATGACGGATACGATGATCAGCACCACCAGGAAGGCCGCCGCCCCCACTGCGATCTGCGCCAGAATTTCCTTTTCCAGATAGGGAATGGTCGTCTTGGCCCATTCGACGAGGCCCGGTTGCTTGATGGCCACATAGGCCGCCACGGCTGCGGCACCCCATGCAATGAGCGAGAGCACCTCGCGTGTGAAGCCGCGCATCAGGGCCAGAAGGCCCGAAACCAGCATGATTCCGAGAAGAATGAAATCGAGGAGCGTCAGAGGCATCATCAGTCCTAAGGGGTGCGCCACCCGGTTGAAGGCACCTTATAGAAAAGTTTTCCCGGGCCGACTAGAGCATGATCTGCCGTTTCGATAGCACTTTTGCGCTGGAAACAGTCTCAAACTTTTGTCAGGCCGCGCCGGTGCGGTTTCAGGCAATTCTCCGTTGTCCACGGTCCTGCGCGGCAGACCAGGCGACCAGGTCCATGATGGTGTCCATAGACCTCACCTTGATGCCCTTGACCCCGGGCTGCTCGGCCGCCGCCGCAATCACCGCCTCCTTCAACCCCAGCTTCTGGGCTTCCTTGAGGCGGGATTCCGTCTGGCCTACCGGCCTGATTGCGCCTGAGAGGGCAATTTCGCCGAAGACGGCCGTTCCCGGCGGGATCACCGTGCCGGTAAGGGAGGAGAGGAGCGCCGCCGCCACCGCCAGGTCCGCCGCGGGTTCGCGCACCTTCAGGCCCCCCGCCACGTTGAGGTAGACGTCATTCTGCCCGATCTGCACCCCTGCACGGGCTTCCAGCACCGCCAGGATCATGGCCAGCCGGTTCGAATCCCATCCCACCGTCGTCCGCCGGGGCGTTCCCAGGGGCGAGGGGGAAACGAGTGCCTGCACCTCGATCAGCAGCGGCCTCGTGCCCTCCATTCCAGCGAAGACGGCGGTGCCCGGGGTCGGGTGCTCGGTTGAGCCCATGAACAGGCGGGACGGGTTCGTCACCTCCGCCAGCCCCCCATCCGACATTTCGAACACGCCGATCTCGTCCGTGGGCCCGAAGCGGTTTTTGACGGCGCGGAGAATGCGGAACTGGTGGCCACGGTCCCCCTCGAAATAGAGAACGGCATCCACCATGTGCTCGACGACCTTGGGGCCCGCAATCTGCCCATCCTTGGTGACGTGGCCCACCAGCAGCACGGCGGTGCCGCGCTGCTTGGCAAAGCGGATCAGCGCTTCGGAGCCAGCCTTGAGCTGCGAGACGGTTCCAGGCGCCGCCTCAATCGAAGGCGCCCAGAGTGTCTGGATCGAATCGATCACCGCAATCGACGGCGGCTTTTCTTCGGACAGGGTGGCGATGATGTCCGAGACATTGGTTTCGGTTGCCAGCAGCACCGGCGCATCATCCAGGCCCAGCCGCTGGGCCCGGAGCCTGACCTGGGCAATCGCCTCTTCGCCCGAAATATAAACCACGCGCTCTCCCTTGCGGGCCAGCGCCGCCAGGGCTTGCAGCAGAAGCGTGGATTTGCCGATGCCCGGATCGCCGCCGATCAGCACGCCAGAGCCCGGCACGAAGCCGCCGCCCGCCACGCGGTCCAACTCGCCAATGCCGGTCACGATGCGGGGCGGGGCAGGGCTCTCACCCCTCAAGCCCACAAGCCGGGTGGCCCGGCCCTTGGGCAGGCTCGCACCCTTGGCGCCGGACAGGGGGGCCGCCGCCTGCTCCTCGACGATTGAATTCCATTCCCCACAACTGTCGCAGCGGCCTGACCATTTGGAGGAGGTCGCGCCGCAGTTCTGGCAGACGAAGACACTGGATTTTGCCATGCCCTTCTGTACCGGAACATTCAAGGAACGCAAAGGGGCAAGTTGAAGCGATGGCCTTTTCGGTCCCGGAGGGGTGGGGCGCCTCCGGGACCGATGGGAACGCGCTCTCGGGGGAATGGCAGCGTGGCGCTGCCGCAGAGCATCCCTCATCAGGCACGATGCAAGGTGGCCGGGGCAGGCAGACCTTGCGCATCATCTCTGCCCGATCATGAAGGCTGAGAGACGACGATGACCCTAGGTTAGTTCACCCTCTCTGGTTGTGAAATCACTTTTTATGTCAGCATGGCTGCCGTGGAATCACGTCCGGCCTCAGGCTTCGAAACTGATCCGCCCATCGCAGATCGTCACCTGGGGCCTTACATTCACAACCTCGGTTTTGGGCACCGCCTCCATGTCGGCATCGAGCACCACGACGTCCGCCAGATAGCCTTCCTTCAGCGTGCCCTTCCGGTCTTCGCGGAATTCCATATAGGCCCCGGCAGCGGTGAAGCTGTGGAGCGTGTCCATCAGGCTCTGGGCCTGGGGCGGGCAGTCCGGCCGGATGGGCACCACCGTCAAGGCTGCCTGCATGCCCAGGAAGGGGCTTAAGGGAGCGACAGGCCAGTCGGAGGAGAAGGCGATGGTGGCACCGGCCTCGCGCAGCGTCTGCCAGGCATAGGACCAGGGCAGCTTGTCCCCCACGCGGGACAGGATCGGCTCATGCGGGCTCCCCGGAACGCCGACGCCTGCGATGGGCTGGAGCGAGGCGATGACGCCCAGCTGCTTCAGCCGCGGAATATCCGCAGGGTCGATCATCTCGATGTGTTCGATGCGGTGGCGCGAATCGCGCTTGCCGTTGGCTTGCTGCGCGGCCTCATAGGCATCGAGAGTCCGGCGCACGCCGCCATCGCCGATGGCGTGGGTCGAAACCTGAAGCCCGTGCCTGTCCGCCCGGCGCACGATCTCGTTCAGCTCCTCTGCCGTGAAGAGTGGCGCACCCATGTTCTCCGGCTGGTCGGGGTAGCCTTCCAGCATCAGCGCCGTATAGGTTTCGAGCACGCCGTCGATGAACACCTTCACCCGGTCGCAGTGGAGCATGTCGCCCTGATACCTGGCGCGCATCTCCGCTGCTTCTTCGACGCGCGCGATCTCGAAGGTGTTCTTCTGGTGGAAGGGAATCTCAACCCGCGCATTGAGCTCGCCTCGCTCCAGCAACGTGTTGAGAAGTTCGAGCTGATACCAGTTGCCGTCCATATTGTGCATGGAGGTAATGCCGAGAGAGGCCGCGTGGTCGATGCCTTTCCGGAAAAAGCTCATGTCGAGTTCGCGCTGGGCCGCGGTCGCCGGAGGAGTGGGGTTCTCGCCCGTGGTCATCCCCAGCCACTCGCGCCCGCCGGTGGGGGTCAGCGCCTGCACCAGCATATAGGCCGCGGGCTCGCGCAACTCACCCGTCGCGATGCCGTTGTGGTCCAGCACGATCTCGTTTCCCACGGGAAGCACGCGGCCCTGCATGATCCCTGCGGCTTCGAGTGCTTTGGTGTTGGCCCACATGGTGTGGTGGTCGAAGCAGCCCATGATGAAGGGAATGTCGGAGACCATGCGGTCGAGAATCTGCCGCGTGATGGGCTGGCCGAAAGCCTCATGCGCAATGCCGGTTGCGAGCAGCACGCCATCATGAGGGTGCGCCTTGCGGTAGGCCGCCACGGCCTCGGCCACCTGATCGATGCCGCTCATGCCGTTGAGCATCAGCGTCTCCAGCTCAACTGCGCCGCCGAAGAGATGCACATGGCCTTCGATGATGCCCGGCATCACCGTCTTGCCCCCGGCATCGATCACCCGCGTGTGCTTGGCCTTGAGGCCTCCCATGTCCGCGTCCGTCCCGATCCGGATGATGCGGTTTCCCGCAATGGCCAAAGCGCCGGCGCGGGGGCGGGCAGGGTCCATCGTCAGCACACGTGCATTGGTGATCAGAAGGTCGGCGGCAGTCATATTGGGTTATTTCCTTTTGGGTTTAGGCGGAAAATGCCCGCTTGACGAAATCCCGGCAAGCCCCCACCTTGCATGCCAGTGTCAACAGCGAAAGGAGGTGATCCGATGTCGAGTGAGTTCACAGTGCCGGGCAGCCGGATCGTAGCCTCCGCGGGAACGCGGAGCTAACGCCACTCGAGACCGCCTCCCGGCGCATCTCACGGAAAGGCCGCTCGCGAGAGCGGCCTTTTTTGTTCTCACGCGTTGTTTTTCTTTTCCTCTCCCCCAGCGGGGGAGAGGGCAGGGTGAGGGGGTCTCGCAGCGAGCGTGGTTTCGAGGACTGCGCCAATATCTCTCAGCACATCATTGTTCCAGAACCGCAGCACGCGATATCCGAAATCTCGCAAATCGTTATCGCGCTTCGCGTCCCGCTCTTCGCCATGATGTCCGCCGTCGATCTCGACAATCAACCTTTCTTCGGAACAGAGAAAATCCACGATATATGGCCCGACCGCCACCTGACGACGGAATTTCAGTCCGCCAAGCCCGCGGTTTTTTACATGGTGCCAGAAGCGAGCCTCCGCCATCGTTGGTTCCCGCCGCATGCGCTTGGCCATGGCGAGAAGCCGCTTCTTGTCATTGGCATTGGAGACCATGGACGCACCCCCCTCACCCTGCCCTCTCCCCCAAGTGGGGAGAGGAAAAGTAAGGAAATTTTTTTGCATCCATCAACATTGCATTTTCCTCTCCCCCAGCGGGGGAGAGGGCAGGGTGAGGGGGCCTCACCACGAGTCAAGCCGCCTAAGGCTTCAGCACATCCATCTGAATGGGCCCCTCGGCGCGGCCGTGGATGAATTGTTCGACGAAGGGATTGCCGCTCGTGTCGATCGTCTTCGCCGGTCCCTGCCAGACGATCTCGCCCTTGTAGATCATCGCGATGTCGTCAGCGATCTTGCGGGCAGACGCCATGTCATGGGTTATGGAGATTGTCGTGGCGCCCAGGCGCTTAACGCAATCGACGATCAGGTTGTTGATGACATCCGCCATGATGGGGTCAAGCCCCGTGGTCGGCTCGTCGAAGAAGATGATTTCGGGGTCGGCCGCAATGGCGCGGGCGAGGCCCACGCGCTTCTGCATGCCGCCCGAGAGTTCGGCGGGGTAGAGCTTGGCAACCTCCGGCCCCAGTCCCACCTGGCCCAGCTTGTCGATGGCCACATCGCGCGCCTTGGCGCGGGCCATGTGGCGGCCCTGGATCAGCCCGAAGGCGACATTCTCCCACACTGAGAGCGAATCGAAGAGGGCCGCACCCTGGAACAGCATGCCGAAGCGCGCCAGATAGGCGTCGCGCGCCGTGCCGCGGAGGCCCACGACCTCTTCCCCGGCAATGCGGATCGAGCCTGCATCCGGCTGGAGAATGCCGAGGATGCATTTGAGCATCACCGATTTGCCGGTGCCCGAGCCGCCAATCACCACGAGGGAATGGCCCTTCTGCACGGCCACATTCACGCCGTTCAGCACATGCTTGGGCCCGAAGCTCTTGCGGACGTTTTCGAGAACGATGTGACCTTCCGCCATCGCCCTCAATCCGCAAACAGCAAGGAGGTGAGGGCGAAATTCGCGGCGAGGATCAGGATCGCCGAGGAGACGACGGCATTGGTGGTGGCCCGCCCAACGCCCTGCGCGCCGCCCTTCGAATTGAAGCCGTGGTAGCAGCCCATCAGCGCGATGATGAAGCCGAAGACGGCGGCCTTGATCAGCCCTGAGGTCACGTCGTTCAGCTCCAGGAAATCCGCGGTGTTGCGGATATAGGCATAGCCATTGAGGCTGAGCGTGCGGGTTCCCACAATGTAGCCGCCCATTATGCCGATCACATCGGCAATGCCGACGAGAATGGGAAGCGTCACCACGGCCGCGATGATGCGCGGGCCCACGAGATACTTGAACGGGTTGGTGGCAAGGGTGACGAGCGCGTCGATCTGCTCGGTCACGCGCATGGTGCCGAGCTCTGCGGCAATGGACGCACCCACCCGGCCCGCCACCATGAGGCCCGCAAGCACCGGGCCCAGTTCGCGCGTGATGCCCAAGGCCACGATCGAGGCCACCAGGCTTTCCGCGTTGAAGCGTGACGAACCCAGATAGATCTGCAGTGCCAGGGCGCCGCCGGTGAAGAAGGCGGTCAAGCCCACCACGGGAAGCGAAAAATAGCCGATGCGCATCATCTGCTCGAGGATCTGGCGCAGGAAGATCTTGGGCGTCAGCCCCTGCAGCAGCGCATCCTTGAGGAACAGCACGACCCGGCCCACCTCTTCGAAGAGGGTGAGCGTCGCGCGGCCGATATGGGCGAGAATGTTCAACGCGTCATGTCCGATTCGAGTCCCGTATAGAGCCTTGCGGAGCGGCTGCCGAGTCTTGTGAGCAATTCATAGGAAATCGTGCCTGCCCATGCGGCAGCCTCGTCGATCATGATGTGCCGTCCGAGGATTTCGCCGCGCGTACCCCTCGTGACGGTGCCGGCGGCCAGGTCCGTCACGTCAACCCCCATCATGTCCATGGAAATCCGCCCGATCACCGGGCAGCGCCGGCCGGCAATGAAAACCTGTGCCGGGCCATCGGCGGCGCGGGAAGACAGGGCCCGTGGAACACCATCCTTGTAGCCCGCACCCAGAATGGCGATGCGGCTCGGCCGCGCGGCCGTCCAGGTGGCGCCATAGCCCACGCTTTCTCCCGCAGCAACGTCCCGGAGCTGCAGTACCGTGCCCTCCAGTAGCGCGACGGCCTGCATGGGATTCGGCTCCCCCGGCGTGGGATTTCCGCCGTAAAGCGCGATTCCCGGCCTCACCAGATCATGGGTGAAGCCTTTCCCCAGAAATATTCCGCTGGAATTTGCCAGGCTGGCGGCGATTCCGGGCAGGCGGGAGCGAATGGCAGCGAAGGCCTCACCCTGGCGTTGGTTCATCGGGTGGGGGGCATCGTCCGCGCAGGCCAGGTGGCTCATCAGCAGGCTGATGTTGAGCCCCTCCATGGTGAAGCGGTCCTCCAGCAGGGCCTCGAATTCGGGGGCTGAGAAACCCAGCCGGTTGATGCCGGTGTCGACGTGGATGGCGCAGGGCAGCTTCCGGCCATAGGCGCGCCCGAAGGCCGCCCATTCCCGCGCCTCGGCACTGGAGATCAGGGCGGGGCATAGATCGAGCTTGGCGTAGAACTCCGCTTGGCCCGCAAAAAGCCCGTCCAGCACATAGATTGTCGCTTCTGGAAGGATCGCCCGCAGCTCCTCGCCTTCCTTGGGCCTGGCCACGAAGAAGCTGCGGCAGCCTGCCTCCCACAGCGCCTGCGCCACGGGGGCAATCCCCAGCCCATAGGCATTGCCTTTGACCGCCGCCCCGCACTCCGCCGTGCCGGCCCGCGCTTTCAGCGTCTGCCAGTTCTGTTTGAGGGCGACCAGATCAATGGTCAGCACCGCTCCTGCGAGGTCTTGTGGGGTCGGCGTCATCCGCAGTCCTTCCGCTAGCGCTGCCATTAAGGGGGGGAGCTTCCAGGATCAAGTGCGCTCGCATCCACCTTCAAGGGTGGTGATTTCGGTGCACCCTTCGCTCCACAAGCGAAAGCAGAGCGAAATTGCTCTTCTGCAAGCGATTGCATATTTTGCAACCAGATGAACGCGCATGTGTTTCATTCCGCCATTCCGTTTCCGGGGAGATGACTAAATGGAAGGAACAACGACCGCTTCGCAGGACCATTCGCCGGTCACGCCGAGGGATGAGAAGCGACCCGCCACAGCAGCACGCACAGTGGCGAAGACCGATACGAAGGAGCTTCGCCGCGTCCTTCGCTCGGTCAAGAAGATCGCGCGGAGCGATGGCAGCGTGCTGTGGCAGCCCGTCTCGCCGGGCGGCCCCAGCCGCTATGATCAGTATCAGGAAGTTCTGCTCAATGCCTTCCGTGACCAGCTGCCCGGATCGATTCGCCGTTTAAAAGCATCGAAACCGATTGCAGTCAAAACCCGCAAGGTCGTGGCGGCAATGCTGACGCTGAACCGGTTCAGCCCGGACGTGCCTGCTGCCTAAGGGCGCAGGGCGGCCGGCAGGCTGTCCAGCAAGCTGAAGGGTCTGAGGTATGACGGGGCAGGCGGTGTTGAATGCACCGACTGCCGCACCTCCTCCGGAATGGAGGGGTCTGACAGCGGCAAGATTCCTGCGTCTGCAATCGTCCGGCGCAGGGCGTTTGCGGAGCCGCGGTATTCGAGGGTGGCCCTCAGGGCCATGGGCGTGCCCGATGTTCCCATCACCAATGCCAGGCCGCTGAAGAAATCCTGGCTGGCGGAATTCTCAACACCGAGAGACACGAGGCTCATCTCGCCGAAGCCCTTGCGGTTCAGCGAGAGCAGGTATTTTGCTTTGTCCGATTCGAGGATGATGCCGTCATGACGGCCGCCCAGATAATAGCGCTGGCGCTGGCCCACCGGCCTGAACTTGGTAAAGCGGCTGAACATGGTTGAGCCGCCCCTGCGATAGACGAAAAGCGCGGCGCGCAGGCATTTCGAAAAATCCCGCGGCCAGGGGCAATAGTAATTGTAGCAGCCCGTGCGCATCGTCGAATGCTGCATCTTGGACAGCGCCGCGGCCGGAAACCCTAAGCCTTCGAAGGGAAGCCCACCATCGGCCATGAACTCATGCCGGGGCGGCGGACCGCGGAAACCCCGCGGATCATGAAAAAGCGCTTCGGTTTCGATGTTGAAGAACGCGCAGAGCCGTTCCAGCGTCACCGGATTGGGAAGTGTCGAGCCGGACAGATATTTGTTGAACTGCTGCCGGTTCATGCCCAGGGCACGGCACACGGCGGCAATCGAGCCGTGCCTTGTACAAAGGGCTCGTAAATTATCTGCAAAATTCTGATGTGGTGAAAATGGAGCAGTCTCGTTCACGAGCAGTACGCTCCAGTGCCTATGCAATGGATTGCATGCATCCGTGAATTGTCTTCGATGCTCATTGCGGGGTTCACCGTCGCCGTGACCTACTCAGTTCGGGTGCATAATGCACCAGCTACGCGAAAATAGTAATCGTATTCTGCGTGAAATGAGACATCAAAATGATTAAAAACGGGCGAACAAAGCAACTTAAAATTGAACTTAGTTGTTACTCAAAGCGTTCTGGCAGGTAGTCGGCGCGCACGAGGTTCTGGAACTTGGTGAGACTCGCCTCGAACTGCAGTTCGACAATTCCGGTGGGGCCATGGCGTTGCTTGCCGATAATCACTTCCGCAACCCCGTTCACCCGGTTCATCTGCTCCTGCCAGTCGAAGTGATCCTGGGTGTTGGGGCGCGGCTCCTTGCGGGCAAGATAATATTCCTCGCGGTAGACGAACAGCACCACGTCGGCGTCCTGTTCGATTGAACCCGACTCGCGCAGGTCCGCCAGCTGAGGGCGCTTGTCGTCCCGGTTCTCCACCTGGCGCGAGAGCTGTGAAAGGGCCACGACGGGCACCGCCAGTTCCTTGGCCAGCGCCTTGAGTCCCACGGTGATTTCGGAGACTTCCTGCACACGGCCTTCGGCCGCGCGGCGCGATGAGCCGGTCAGGAGCTGCAGGTAGTCGACCACAAGCAGGCCAAGACCGCGCTGCCGCTTCAGGCGCCTTGCACGGGCCGCCAGCTGCGCGATGGTGATGCCGCCCGTGGCATCGATATAGAGGGGCAGGGACTGTAGCTCGCGCGTGACCTCGACGATCTTGGCGAATTCATCTTCCGTGATCTTGCCGCGGCGGATGCGCTCTGAAGGGATCATCGCCTGCTCGGAGATGATGCGTGTTGCCAGCTGCTCGGCGGACATTTCGAGCGAGAAGAAGGCAACGACGCCGCCGTCCGCCACCTTCACCGAGCCATCGGCCAGGTGCTCCGCCTTATAGGCGCGCGCGATGTTGTAGGCGATGTTGGTGGCAAGCGAGGTCTTGCCCATGGCAGGCCTTCCGGCCAGGATGATGAGATCGGATGATTGCAGCCCGCCCATCTTCTCGTCCAGATCCTTGAGGCCGGTCGAGATGCCCGAAAGCCCGCCGTCGCGCTGATAGGCGCCGGCGGCCATGTCCACCGCATCGGTCAGCGCGCGGGCAAAGGGCTGGAAGCCCTGTCCATATTTTCCGGTCTCCGCCATGGAATAGAGCGTCTGCTCGGCGCGCTCGATCAGGTCCTTGGCGCTGTCCTCGATGTCGGGTTCGAAAGCCTCGTTGACGAGGTCGGTGCCCACCGAGATGAGCTTCCGCCGCTGGGCCAGCTCATAGATCGTGCGGCCATATTCCTCGGCATTGATGATGGTCGTCGCATTGGCCGCCAGCCTCGCGAGATAGGCCGTGCCGCCGATTTCCTTCAGCGTCTGGTCATTCTCGAAATGGCTCTTCAGCGTGACGGGGCTTGCGAGCTTGCCGATCTTGATGAGCGTCGAGGCCGCCTCGAAAATGCGCGAATGCAGCGGCTCGAAGAAGTGTTCGGCCAGCAGGAAGCCCGACACCTTGTCGCACGCCTCGTTGTTGACGAGAATCGCGCCCAGCAGCGCCTGCTCCGCCTCCAGATTGTGGGGCGGGGAGCGATAGCTGTCATCCCCGTCTTGGGTTTCAACGGGGCGAAGGTTGGGAATCGGTGCCATGGGACTGTTGTAAACAAATAGGGAACTGCAAGGCACTTTTATGTCCCTTATGCCCGCTATCCACAACGGGGATGCGCATCCTGTCCCTCTTCGCCGGGTTCACGCATCGCGCTGACATGTAAGATCACTGGCAAATCTATGCTCCATCCGCACCGTCACCCCAGCGAAGGCTGGGGTCCAGCTTCGTTGCGGCGTACACTGCAAACAAAGCGGGATGCCAGCCTTCGCTGGCGTGACGGTTCGTCCTGTGGGGAAGCGCACTGGCTTCGATGTCAGCTCACTCGGCCGACACCGTCTTGAAGCGCGGTAGTTTCGAATCGATCTCGCGGAGGCGTTCCTCGGCCTCGATCATGTAGTTCCGGGTCAGCGGCAGCACGTGCTGGTTCTTCACGAACTGGATCTGGAAATTATTCATGCCGCCATAGCGGAAGGCGCATTCGGAGCCTGCCAGGTAGAACTCCCACATGCGGCAGAAGCGCTCGTCATAGAGTTCCTTCGCGCGCGCGCGGTGGTCGGCAAAGCGCAGGTACCATTCATGCAGCGTCTTGGCGTAATGCAGCCTCAGGATTTCGATATCGGTTACATAGAGACCGGACTTCTCGATGTGCGGCAGCACTTCGGACAGGGCAGGGATATAGCCGCCGGGGAAGATGTATTTCTTGATCCAGGCCGAAGTGGCGCCCGGCCCGTCGGAGCGGTTGATGGAGTGCAGAACCGCAATGCCGTCATCCTTGAGGAGGCCGTTCACCTTGGTGAAGAACTCCTTGAAGTGGCCAACGCCCACATGCTCGAACATGCCGACGGAGACGATGCGGTCATATTTCTGGTCGAGGTGGCGGTAGTCCTTCAGAAGGAACTCCACATGGTCGGAGATGCCGCGCTGGCGGGCGCGCTCGTTGGAGAGCTTGTGCTGCTCCTCGGAGAGGGTGACCCCCGTCACCTCCGCCCCGCAGATTTCCGCGATATAGAGGCCAAGTCCGCCCCAGCCGGAGCCGATGTCCAGCACCTTCATGCCGGGCTTGATGTCCAGCTTCGCCGCCAGGTGGCGCTTCTTGGCAAGCTGCGCATCCTCGAGCGAGCCGTCCTCGGTATCGAAATAGGCGCAGGAATATTGCCGGTCCCGGTCGAGGAACAGGTCATAGAGGGCGCCCGAGAGATCATAGTGGTGGGCCACATTGTTCTTGGCCTTGCCCACCGGATTATACTGGTCCACCCGCTTCAGGGCCTTCCGCACGGCATAGGCGGCCTTCGCCACTTTCGGCAGGCGGTGGGCCTGGCCGTTTTCGGTGAGGAGGGCCAGCGCATCATAAAGCGTTGTGCCGCCGCCCACATCGACCGAACCATCCATGTAGCATTCGCCCAGCCAGAGGTCCGCGTCCGCGGCGATCTTGGCGGCGGCCAGCGGGGTGTTGATCAGGAGGTTCACGGGCGTTCCGGTGCCATCGCCATAGTCACGCACCACGCCGTCCGGGCCTGTCACCCGGAGGGTTCCCTTCACCATCACCATTTTCAATGCGCGATCGAGAAGTCCGTACATGTCATGTGCTCCCACACCCCGCCCCGCAGAAAGGCGGCCGACACTCTCCCGGTGTCATCAAACATTAACGAAAGTTTAATGTGATGACGTGGAGCTGCGCAAGGGGCTGAATGTGCAAGGGTTAATGGGCATTTATGCATGGGCCTCAATAACTTAGGGTAGTGACTGAATGCAATTTAACGTCGTTTTCGTTCAACTATGCAACCAGTAAGAGAATTCCGGATCGGCCTTCACCTTCCGGAGGTATGCCGCCCATGAAAAAGGCCGCCCTTGCGGGGCGGCCTGATGTCAGTCGTTGCGGGAGGCTTATGCGCTGTCCTGCTCGTCCTCGGCCTGGGCTTCCTCGAAGAGGGCCTCGGCAGCCGCACGGATCTCGGCGCGGTCTGAGGTGGGTCCGGTGAGGTCTTCGCCGCGGGCCTGGGCGGCCGCTTCCTCGGGCGAGCGGGCGACGTTGACCGTCACCTTGACTTCGACTTCCGGATGCGGAGAGACGATCACTTCGTGCAGGCCGATCGTTTTGATCGGCAGGCTCAGCAGGATGTGGCCACGGTCGAGCTTGACGCCAACGGTGGCGGCAGCATCGGCAATGTCACGCGGGGAGACGGAGCCGTAGAGCTGGCCCGATTCACCTGCCTGGCGGATGAGCGTGAAGCTCTTGCCATCAAGCGACTTTGCCTCTTCACCGGCTGCGGCGCGGCGTTCGGCATTGCGGGCCTCGAGGGCCGCGCGGTCGCGCTCGAACTTCGCCTTGTTGGCTTCGGTGGCGCGCAGGGCCTTGCCCTGGCGGAGCAGGAAGTTACGGGCATAGCCGTCCTTTACCTTCACCACTTCGCCCATGTGGCCAAGCTTGGAAACGCGCTCGAGAAGAATGATATCCATCGTCGCGTTCTCCTTACTTCAACACGTAGGGCAGCAGGCCCAGGAAGCGGGAGCGCTTGATGGCCTGGGCCAGTTCGCGCTGCTTCTTGGCGCACACCGCGGTGATGCGGCTCGGCACGATCTTGCCGCGCTCGGACACGTAGCGCTGCAGAAGGCGCACGTCCTTGTAGTCGATCTTCGGCGCGTTATCGCCGGTGAAGGGGCAGCTCTTCTTGCGGCGGAAGAAAGGCCTTCTGGCTTGCGGAGCGGACATCAGTTGGCCTCCTCGGTCACTTCAACGCGGTCGTCGCGGCGTTCACGGTCTTCGCGGCGGCGCATCTGGGCGGACGGGCCGTCCTCATGGGCTTCGACCTTCACGGTCATGAAGCGGATCACGTCTTCCGAAATCGACATCTGGCGTTCCATCTCCTGGACGGCAGCCGAGGGGGCGTCGATGTTGAACAGCGTGTAATGCGCCTTGCGGTTCTTCCGGATCCGGAAGGTCAGGGACTTCAGTCCCCAGTATTCGGTCTTGGTCACCTTGCCGCCACCGCCGGCGATCAGGGCCTTGTACTGCTCGGTCAGGGCTTCAACCTGTGCCGGGGCAGCGTCCTGACGGGTCAGGAACACATGCTCGTAAAGAGCCATTGGATTTGCCTTTCATTCCATTGCATCAACTTGCAGCACCTGGCGCAGAGCCTCTTGCGAACCCGTAGGAAAGGCTCGAAAGACCGGTCAAACGAAAGAGCGGAGACACGGGAAGACGGGGTTTCCCCCTGGCCATGTGCTTGAAAGCACGCGGCCCTTCCGTTCAGCCCCCGGCCAGATGCCGTAAGACGAGGCGGCTTATGGCTGAAAAACAAGGCATTTGCAAGGGTAACTCCGGTTGACAAACGCCATGCGCTGGCGGAACTTCCGGAAAATTATTTTCCCGGGCATCGTGAACGAAACTCAGAGCGTTATCGAATTCCGCAAGGTCACCAAGCGCTTTGGCGATGTCGCGGCCGTGGCCGACAATGACCTGTCCGTCCGCGCGGGTGAATTCCTCTCGATTTTAGGCCCCTCCGGCTGCGGCAAGACCACGTCGCTGCGCATGATGGCGGGCTTCGAACAGCCAACCAGCGGAGACGTGTTTCTGAGGGGCGAGAATGTGACGGGCGTTCCCGCCTACCGCCGCCCGGTCAACATGGTGTTCCAGCATTACGCCCTGTTCCCCCATCTCTCGGTTGCCGACAATGTGTCCTACGGCCTCCGCCAGCGCCGCCCCAGGCCTGCAAAGACAGAGGTGGACCGCGCGGTGGACGAAGCCCTCGCCATGGTCCGGCTCGAAGGCTATGGCAAGCGAAGGAGCTATGAGCTCTCAGGCGGTCAGCAGCAACGCGTGGCGCTGGCCCGCGCCCTCATCAACCGTCCCGCCGTTCTCCTCCTCGATGAGCCGCTGGCAGCACTCGACCGCAAGCTCAGGCGCGACATGCAGATCGAGCTGCAGAATCTGCAGCGCGACGTGGGCATCACCTTCCTTCTCGTCACCCATGACCAGGAAGAAGCTCTCTCCATGTCAGACCGCGTCTGCGTCATGCGGGAGGGCCGCATCGTCCAGACGGGCTCCCCGCGCGAGCTCTATGACAGGCCGGTCAACCGCTATGTGGCGGATTTCGTCGGCAAGACGAATTTCTTCGAAGGGCCCTCATCCTCCGAAGTGCTGAGTGTGCGGCCGGAGCTGATTGAGATTGCCGCCACCGTCAAGCATCTTCCCGATGGCCTCTCCGCCCGCCTGCCGGTGAAGATCGTCAACCGCATCTTTCTGGGCGAGCACACGGAATATGTGGTGGCCAATGATCTGCTCGGGGCCTTCATGGTGGTGGCCCCGCGGAAGTCGGAGCGCGAAGCAGGTGTCTACGAAATCGGCGACGTCATCGCAGCCGGCTGGCGCGCCGAGTCGGAACGCATTTTACCGAACAACTAAAAAACCAAACAGGGAGCGAACAACATGACCAAGCATCCGGACCATATCTCAGCCGAGAAATTCATCGAAGAACTCCGCCGCTACCAGAAGGGCAGCGTCACCCGCCGCCACTTCCTGGGCGTCACCGGCCTGGGGCTGGCCGCGGCAGTGATGAGCAGCGCCGTGCCGGGCTTCAAGCCCGCAAGGCCTATGCAGGCCTCTCCGGCACGCTCAACGTGACCACCTGGCCCAATTACTTCTCGCAGGAAAACTACGACAATTTCACCAAGCAGACGGGCGTCAACATCAACGTCAACGTCTTCGGCTCCAATGAGGAGATGCTGGCGAAGCTGCAGGCGGGCTCCACCGGCTGGGACGTGTTCGTGCCCACCAACTACACGATTTCCACCTATAAGCAGCTGGACCTGATCGAGCCCTTGGACCTCAAGCTGTTCCCGAATTACGATCCGGCCGCGCAGGACCCGCGCTTCTTGGGCCCCGGCAATATCGACGGCGTCGTCTACGCCGTGCCGAAGGACTGGGGCACAACGGGCTTCATCGTCAACACCAAGTCGACCACCGAAAGCCCCACGAGCTGGAAGGATTTCTTCGCCCTCACGCAAGGCCCGCTCTCAGGCAAGGTCACGGTGCATGACTATCAGCTCACCACCATCGGCAGTGCTGCAAAGTCGCTTGGCTATTCCTTCAACACGGTTGACCCCAAGGAGCTCGCCGAGGTCGAGAAGCTGCTGATTGCGACCAAGCCCCATCTCTTCGGCATCACGTCTGACTATCAGCCCGCCATGCGCAATGGCGATGCCGCAATGGCCATGTGCTGGACCAATGATGCCGCGCAGCTCAACCGCGATCTGCCGGAGATGAAATATGTGCTTGGCAAGGACGGCGGCGAAATCTGGGTTGATCACTATGCCGTGGTGAAGGGTGCCCCCAACCGCGATGCCGCCTACGCCTTCCTCGACTTCATCCTGACGCCGGACATCAACGCCAAGGAAATCGAGGCCCACGGCACGCCCACAACGGACAGCCGCGTCATCAAGCTGCTCCCCAAGTCCATTCTGGACAACCCGATCCTCTATCCCGCCGCTGAACAGCTTTCGGCGCTGGAATATGGCGCCGCCGAAACCCTCACCAGCCCGGCCCGCGCCGAGCTGATGGCGCGCTTCAAGTCGGCGTGACCCTTCGCGCTTCGTCATGGCCGGGCGTGTCCCGGCCATCCTTTTCCTCCGCCACAAAGAGGATGCGCGGGTCGAGCCCGCGCATTACGAATTGTTGGGGATGTCCTTGAACGCGGCACGCCCCAAACTCGTCACCGCCTTGCTGCTCTTGCCCGCGGGCGTGTTTTTCGTGTTCCTGCTGCTGGTGCCGCTGGCTGTGGTGCTGATCTTCTCCTTCGGCCTCCGCGCGCCGGCGGGCGGTTACATGCCGGCCTTCACCATCGAGAATTACGCAAACCTGCCCGCCCGCGGAAAGGCCTTCTACAACACGCTGACGCTGGCACCCCTCGGTACGCTGCTCACCGCGCTCTTTGCCTTTCCGATGGCCTATTTCCTGGCGGTGCGCACCAGCCCCAAATGGCGGGTCACCATGCTCATCCTCGTCATGGCGCCGTTTTGGACCAGCCAGCTCCTGCGTTACTATGCCTGGATGATGATCCTCGGCAACAAGGGCATTCCAAGCTGGCTCGCGTGGATGGGCCTCACGGACGTCCGCCTCATCAACACGCCCTGGGCCGTGCTCATCGGCGCGGTCTATGGCTTCCTGCCGCTCATGGTGCCGCCCATCTATGTCTCGCTTGAAAAGCTCGATAAGCGGCTGCTCGAAGCCTCGGCCGATCTCGGCGCCACACCGTCCGGCACGTTCTGGCAAGTCACGCTGCCGCTGGCGCTGCCGGGCGTTGCCACCGGCTCCATGCTGGTCTTCATCCTGCTGATGGGGGATTACATCCTGCCGCAGTTCCTCGGGGGTGGAAAAGTCTTCTTCATCGGCAATGCGCTGGTTGATCTCTTCCTGCAGTCGCGCAACTGGCCCTATGGGGCGGCCGTGTCCGTGGCACTCGTCGTCATCATGTTCGTGACCATCTTCTTCTACATGCGCTTCGTGCTGTCGAAAACCGACACGCGCCGCGCGGCACTGGTGTGAGCATGCTGCGGATTTACGCGCTCTTCATCTACATTTTCCTCTATGCACCGATCACGCTCATCGTGCTCTTCTCCTTCAATGCCGGCAAATACGCCATGGACTGGCAGGGTTTCTCCCTCTTCTGGTATGGCAAGGCCTTCTCCAACCCGCTGATCATGGGGGCGCTGCGAACCAGCGTCTTCATCGCGCTCTCCACGGCCTTCCTCTCCGCCATCATCGGCACGCTCACCGCATTGGGGCTGGAGCGCGTGAAAGGCTGGCTCCGCGCGGCGTTCGATGCGCTGCTCTATATCGCCATCATGGTGCCCGGCATCGTCATCGGCATCTCGACGCTGATTGCCTTCGTGTCGCTCTTTGACATGGTCAACCCATGGCTTCTTGCGCATGTGAACATCAGGCTGGAGATGGGCACCTGGGCGGTGATCGCCGCGCATGTCTTGTTCAACATTGCTGTCGTTGCCCTTCTCGTGCGGGCGAGATTGCAGGGCATGGACAGAAGCCTCGTCGATGCGTCGGAAGATCTCTACGCCACGCCGTTCGGCACCTTCATTCAGGTGGTGCTGCCGCTGCTCGCCCCCTCAATCCTCGCAGGGTTCCTGCTGGCCTTCACCTTCTCGTTCGAGGATTTCATCATCGCCTATTTCGTGGCGGGGCCGGATACGACGCTGCCCATCTATGTCTTCTCCTCGATCCGCCGCGGCGTAACGCCGGAGATCAACGCGGTGGGTTCTGTCGTGCTGATGACATCTTTCGTGCTGCTGATCCTGGCACAGTTGGTCCTGCGCCGCGGTGACCGCACAAGGGCTGCGTGACGCCGGCAATTCTGCGCCCATTCTTCCCTTTTAATCCTCTCCCCCGCGCAAGTGGGGGAGAGGAAAATTCAACTCGCATAAAGACAACTGGCGAAGCCCACTCCCTACTGCAGAACCGGTTCCGCGAAAGTCACGCGCAGTGCAATGTTGCCGTCGCCTTCGATGCCGAAGTCAGAGTCGTTGAACACGATCATCTCGGTGGGGCTCACCACGGCCACGCCTTCGACCTTCTTCGGCAGGCCGTCCACATCGTCGGAGCTGAGAACCAGTGTCTTCACCACCGGCTTGATTCCCTTGGCTTCGACGTCTGCCGCACTCATCTGCTCGAGCGAAGGTGACGTCTTCTCGTCGTCAAGGCTCGCATCCAGCGGCGTGGCGCTGGCGAGGTCGATCACGTAGAACTTGGTGGTCTTGCCGATGCGCTCGATCACCAGCAGGCGGTCGCCGCCCAGCCACACCATCTCGCTCATACGGACGGCGTTCTGCTTTTGCGGTTCCTTCTTGTTATCGGCCTTGAAGCTCGTGGCGTCGTCCATCACATAGAGATATTCGCCAAGCAGCTTGCCGGTGGCGCGGTCGATCTTCCACAGCCTGGTGTTGGCGCTCTTCTTGTAGGCATCGCTGTCCGGGTTGGCGAGCGGGCTCTGCATCAGCACATAGAGGGTGGCGCCATCGGCGGAAACGCCCACATTTTCGATGCCGCGGTTCAGATAACGCTTGGCCATGATGGCGGGAAGCGAGCCGACGACGTCGACGTCATCGTTCTTGAACACCGCTTCGAGCCCTGCCGGAACATGGCGCTTGAGAACGGTGCCATCAGCGGCAACTTCGACGAGCGAGGGCGCATATTCCTCACCGATCAGGAAGCTGCCATCGGGAAGGCGGGCCAGAGTCTCGGTGTCGAGGCCGTTCACGTCCGCGGGTAGAAGCTTGCCGCTCAGGTCATAGGCCGCCTCGCTCTTGAAGCCGTCGGCAGAGTAGGGAAGGCCGCTGACCAGCTTGCCGGACTTGGTCTTGAGGGGAATGGTCTCCACGATGGTGGCCGCGTTGCCGGGCGTCACGGACAGCTTCTGAATGGTGATGTTGAAATCGGGCTGCGGAAAGTTCTTGGCCTTGCCATCGCCCGCGCACAGCGTGTCGAGCCCCAGACCCGTCAGTTCCTCAATTCCCTCGCAATCCAGGTTGGGCCCGCGGTCGGTGATCGTCCAGATCACGGTGGGATCGGCCGCATCGCGGAAGGCACCAGAGCCGATGCCGCGGTTCAGCGTCAGCGTCTTGCCGCCACTATAGGTGACCTGGCCCATCGGCAGGTCGGGAAGCTTGATCTCGCTCACCGTCACATCCGCTGCAAAAGCGGCGGTGGCGGTGGAAACGGCAAGGGCGGTGCTGAACAACAAGGCGCGCATGGGAATCTCCTGTCCGGACTGTCGGAAGGGAACGCCTAGATATGGCACTTAACAGATATGTGACGGTCTTGGTCCTCAGTCCAGATAACGCTCTTTCAGGTGCGTTTCGAAGTATTTCGCGTTGAGCGCTTCACCCGTTGCCTGCCGCATGATCTCCGGCGTTGAAAGCATGGATGCCTTGGACCAGATATGTTCTTTCCGCCACTGGTTGATGCCGGTGAAATCGCCCCGCGCAATCTGGGCAGGCGCATCGGGAAGGGCGCGGGCCACGGCGGCCCATTGCTGGGCGGCCATCATCGCGCCCAGCGTATAGCTGGGGAAATAGCCAAACGCGCCCGAGGGCCAGTGCACATCCTGCATCGGGCCGTCCTTGTAATTACCCGCGGTCGAAAGTCCCAGATAGTCCTGCATCTTCACATTCCAAAGCTCCGGCACGTCCTTGGCCGCAAGCTTCCCGGTGATCAGCTCCTGCTCGATCTCGAAGCGCAGGATCACATGCAGCGGATAGGTCGCCTCATCGGCGTCGACACGGATGAAACCGCGCTCCACCCGGTGCACATGGGCCAGCATGTCTGCAACGGTCACGCCGTCGAGCCCAAGAATCTCCCGCGCCTTCGGCAATGCGAATTCCCAGAACTCGGGCCGCCGTGAAAGCTGCATTTCCTGAAACAGGCTCTGGCTCTCATGCGCCGCCATGCCACGCGCCTTCATGGAGGGCCAGTGAGACAGGTCATGCGGAAGGTTCTGTTCATAAAGCCCGTGGCCCGTCTCATGGAGAATGCCCATGAGGGAGGAGAGGAATTCATCCGTCCGGTAGCGCGTGGTCATGCGCACGTCCGTGGGCACGCCGCCGCAGAACGGGTGGTGAGAAATATCAAGGCGCCCGTGGTTGAAATCGAAGCCCACCGCCTTCATCAGCTCAAGCCCCAGCGCCTTCTGCTTTTCGATAGCGAAGGGGCCGTCAAACGCCTTCACCGGGTGCTTCGCCCGGCGCCGCGCCTGGGCTTCGAGCGCCTCCGGTATGAAGCCCTTGAGAAACGTCTTGAGGTCCGCAAACACCCGGCCGATCTCGGCGGAGCGGCTCCCCGGATCGAACTGTTCCACCATCGCATCATAGGGTGAAAGCTTCAGCACCTCGGCACGGCGCTCTGCCTCCTCGCGCGCGAGCGACACGATATTCTCGAAGGAGGGGAGAAAGTCCGTCCAGTCATTCTTCGCGCGAAGGCTCCGCCACAGCTGCTCGCAGCGCAGCCGCGCGTTCACCTGGCGGCCCACGAATTCGGAGGAAAGGCAGGTGCGGTTGATGTAGCTGCGCTTGAATTCGGCCACCGCCGCCCGCTGTGCGCCGTCCAGCTCTTCCCCCTCGGCCTTGGCGATCCAGTCTGCGATATGCGGGGCCGATGCCAGCTCATGCGCCATGGAGGCAATCACGCTCATCGCATCGGCGCGCTTCTCGCCGCCGCCTTCCGGCATGTTCACGGCCTCATCCACTCCCAGCATGGCCTGTGCATGGTCCAGCGCTTCAAGCCTGCGGCAGAGATGGTCCAGTTCGGCAAAAGACATGGGCGTCATTCCTTACATGCGAAAATCAGGATTTATGAAGTGGGTTTACAGGCCGGCATAGGCCTCTGCCCAGCGGCCGAGCGGGTCCACCACGTGAACGCCGCCTTCCGGTGTGAAGCTTGCGGGCGCACCCGTTGCCGCTTCGAGCCCCAGAAGTGCCGCGCCGAGGCCGACGAGCTCCGGCTCCGCCACCACGGTGATGGGCTCGCGGAACACGCTGGCGCGGAGTTCCATCAGCGCCGCCGATCGCGCCCAGCCGCCCGTCGCGTACAGCACGCCGCGCGGCACGCCGGCGCGATCAAAGCAGCGCAGGAAGCCGCGGCCTCTGAGCGCCATCTCCTCCAGCACCAGGCGGATGCGGGACGGCTCGTCATCGCCCTTCGGGTCCGGTGGGCCGGGAAGCCGGGGCAGGGCCAGGATGGTGCGGATCGCCTCCTTGCCGAAGTGCTTCTCCAGCGTCAGCGCGAATTCCGTCACCCCCACAACGGCCAGCCCCGGCCCGCACATGGCAGGCACCGTCGCCTCAAGGCTTTCATCCACGGCGGGGTTCAAGGCGCGCGTCTCGCCATAGATCGCATTGGCGGTGCCGAGCGAGTCGATGCGCGCCAGCGGGTTCAGCCGCAGAATGGCGGAGGAGGCGATGGGATGGTCATGGCCTCCCGCGACCATCAGTGTGGCGGATGAGACGGCCCCTGCCTCCCGCAGGCGCCCGGGCCCAGCCGTTCCCGCAATCTCGCCTGTCTTCAGCACGCGGGGCAGGGGCGGGGCTTCGGCGAAGCTGAGCGCCTCTGCGCTCCAGCAGCGGTTGATCAGATCGTAGCAGCCGGTACGCGCCGCAAGCGTCTCGCTCATGAAGGGTGCGCCACACCACAGCGAGGTGCAGTAGTCAGCAAGCGCAATCCACAGCCTTGCGCCGCCGATCTCGTCAGCCCGGTGCCGGCGCATCCACATCCATTTTGCGGCCGACGTGTGGAAGTCGACGCGGGTGAAGTGAAAAGCCGCGCGGAACCGCGCCACCTCCGCCATGGCGCGCTTGTCGAACCAGGCAATCACCAGCCCGCGGGAGGATAAGTCCTGGTTGGCGCAGACGCCATCCTCACCCACACCCGCTGACGATATGGCTGCCAGCGGCTTGCCCCCGCCCACGGCGCGCCAGCCTTCGATGATCAGTTCTTCCAGCAGCGTGATGAGGGCCGTCGCATCGGTGGTGACGCCCAGCCCGTCATCGGCCCTGGGTGTCGGAACGGACTTGACCCACAGCGTGCGGCCATCCTCGCCTGCGAGCACCGCCTTCACATTGGTGCTCCCGATGTCGAGGCCGCAGGCGATCATTGGCGTCTACCAGCGGCGGCGGAAGGCGCTGCGCGAGACCTTTGCCATCTCGGCAATGAGCCAGCGCGTTTCCTCCTCCGGCCGCTGCCACACCTTGCGGCCCACCACCACGCCCTGCGCGCCGGCGGCAATCGCGTCCGTCACGTCCTTGAGAGTCGACTGGGCGTCCCCGCTCAACGGCCCGCCGGCAACGACGATGGGAATGTCCAGCTCATCGCAAAGCTTCGCCGTGGCATCAGGGCCGGGGAAGGTGATCTTGATGATGTCCGCGCCCAGATCATAGGCCACGCGCGCCACTTCCATTTCGGCCTCGATGATCTCGGGGCTCCTCGGTGCGGCGAGGAACACGGGCTCCACCATCACCGGCATGTGCCATTTGGACGCCTCGGAGACGACGGCGCCAATGCGCTGGCAATAGAGCACCTTCTCCGCATCATTCACGTTCCACGGCAGCAGCAGCTTCACGCAGTCAACGCCCATGCGCACCGCATCTTCCACACTCGCCACCAGCGTGCCCGTGCCGGTGTCCGCGGCAGAGGTCGGCCAGAAGGCATCGATTGCCAGAATGCGCGCCAATTGCGGGGCGGCCGCCATTTCCACTTCGGAAGCCTTGATGATGCCGGTCGAGACCATGAAGCCCGTCACGTCCTCTGTGAGGAAACGCTTCATCACCTGAACCGGCGCCTCAAGCTGCTTCACGCGCCCCCATACGAGGCCATGATCGATCGGAACCACCAGTGCCGCCCGATCGGGGCGGAGCACGCGGTTCATGCGGTAGCTGGTGCTGTAGCGGGCCAATAAACTCTCCTGTGAGATATTCAGTTTCCTCTCCCCAAACGGGGAGGGAGTCATCACTCAGCCCTTCGCCTTCTCCATATACCCAACAAAGCGCTTGAACAGATAGTGGCTGTCCTGCGGGCCGGGGGAAGCCTCGGGGTGGTGCTGGACGGAGAAGACCGGCCTGTCTTTGAGCGCAATTCCGGCATTCGATCCGTCGAACAGCGAGACATGGGTTTCGATCACACCATCGGGAAGCGACTCGCGGTCCACCGCAAAGCCGTGGTTCATGGAGACGATCTCCACCTTGTTGGTGGTGAAGTCCTTCACCGGGTGGTTGGCGCCATGGTGGCCCTGGTGCATCTTCACGGTCTTTGCACCGAGCGCGATCCCCAGCATCTGGTGGCCAAGGCAGATGCCGAAGATGGGCTTGCCCGAGTCAACAAGCTTCCGGATTTCCGGCACCGCATAGTCCCCCGTCGCCGCCGGGTCTCCGGGGCCATTGGAGAGGAACACGCCATCGGGTTTCATGGCCAGAATGTCTTCCGCCTTGGTTGCTGCCGGAACCACCGTCACATCGCAGCCAGCAGACGTCAGGCAGCGCAGGATATTGCGCTTCAGGCCGTAATCGACGGCCACCACCTTAAAAGGGTTTGCCGTGGCGCGGGTGTAGCCCGTCTCCCAGTCCCACAGCTTCTCATCCCAGTGCAGGCGCTGGGTCAGGGAGACGTCCTTCGCAAGGTCGAGGCCCACGAGGCCCGGCCAGGCGGCCGCCATTCTGGTGAGCTTCTTGATGTCGAACTTGCCCTTGGCATTATGCGCGATCACGCCATTGGGCATGCCCTTTTCGCGGATGCGGGCGGTGAGCGCCCGCGTGTCGATCCCTGATAGCCCAATGATGCCGCGCGCCTTCAGCCACTTGTCGAAGTGCCTGGCAGAGCGGTAATTCGCTGGCTCGGTGATGGGCTCCTTGACGATACAGCCGACGACACCGGCAGAGGCCGCCAGGTTCACCGTCTCGATGTCCTCGTCATTGGTGCCGACATTCCCCACATGCGGGAAGGTGAATGTGACGATCTGGCCCGCATAGGAAGGGTCGGTCAGCACCTCCTGATAGCCCGTCATGGCGGTGTTGAAGCACACTTCGCCCACGGCCTCCCCCTCGGCGCCAACGCCGAAACCCTCGATCACCGTCCCGTCCGCCAGCACGATCACGGCGGTGATGCGCGGGGCGTCCCAGTCGCCGAACTGGGGGCGTGCGGGTGTCTTGGCCGGGTGAGGCTTTTTCGCAGTCGGCATGGCAGACTCCTGGGGAATTTGAGGCTGGTTAAGGGAAGGGGCCTCAGCCGTCAAGGTTGCGGTGCCGCCATATCCGCCCTAAGTGGGGCTCCAATCCAGGATTTCCACGAAGGAACAGGCATATGGCACTGCGCGACGAGATTTCGGCTGCACTGAAGGACGCGATGAAGTCCGGCGACAAGAAGCGCCTGGGCACGCTCCGCCTGATGCAGGCGGCCATCAAGGACAAGGACATCAACAGCCGCACCGATGGCCATGACTCCGTCCTGACGTCTGACACCGGCCTCACGGAGCTCTTCGCCAAGATGGTGAAGCAGCGCCAGGATTCGGTTGCTGCCTTCGAGCAGGGCAACCGCCCGGAACTGGCCCAGGCCGAACGGGATGAAATCGCCGTCATCCAGTCCTTCATGCCGAAGCAGATGAACGATGAGGAAGCCAAGGACGCCGTGGCCGCCGTCATCGCGGCGATAGGTGCCACGAGCGTCAAGGACATGGGCAAGGTCATGGCGGAGCTCAAGGCCAAGTTCGCCGGCCAGATGGACATGGGCAAGGCCGGCGCCATCGTGAAGAGCTTGCTGGGGTAGGCGGGGGACATCCTTCTCATCATCGTCACCCCCGCTCGTCATCGCCGGACTCGATCCGGCGATCCTTTTTCCCACCACGAGAGCGGCGCGCGTTCAAGTGACATCACCTCTCAACGCGCACCGTCATGCCAGCGCAGGCTGGCATCCCGCTTTCGTTGTCGTAAATGCTGATACAGAGCCGGACCCCAGCCTTCGCTGGGGTGACGGAACGGATGAAGCATAGATCTTACGCTGATCTCAACTGACCGCGCGATGCTCTAAACAAGACGCCCGTTCAAGCCCGCACAAGTGAGGGCGCGCGTCCAAAGAACATCTCCCCTGTGGCCCCCTACTTCCCGGCCTCCACCGCATCGGCAAGTTCGGCCAGGCTCGAGAAGTGATAATCCGGAATCGCCACCGTCTGCACCTTGGGCGTGGCACCGGTGCCGGATTTTCCCTTCCGCCGCTCGATCCAGCAGGTGTGGTATCCAAGCCGCCGTGCCACGGCGATGTCGTGATACTGGCTCTGCGCCACATGAATGATGTCGCTGAAGCCATAGCCTTCCTTCGAAAGCCTGCCGCGCATAAAGGCGAAAACCTGCGGGTCCGGCTTGTTCCAGCCCACCATTTCCGCCGTCACCAGGTCATCGAAGGGCTGGTCCAGCGTGCGGGCGAAATGGGAGAGCGCCCAATTGTCGGAATTGGTCATGGCGGCCAGATAGAATTTTTTCCTGAGCCGCTTCAGCGTGGCGATCGAATCGGGAAAGGCCGGCCAGTGCGGAATTGAAAGCCGGAATTCCTCGGCATCGGCATGTGAATCAGGAAGCCCCAGAACCTCCGCCATTTCACGGTACATGGGCGCCATCATGGAAGGGAAGGGCAGCCGCGGCGTCTCATGGTGCTGGCGGTCCTCGGCCACGGCATAGGCCTCGAGGATGGCCTTGTCAGTGAGGGAGACACCCGCAGCCTTGGCGCGGGACTGGACGTAGTCGAGTATACCGCTTTCGAAATCGATCAGCGTTCCGACGACGTCGAAGGTCATCACTTTGCGGTCTGTCAGGGCCATGGGTTTACTCCGTATCCAGAACGGAGGCTATGCGCGGCGGGTGGACCCGTCACCCAAGAAAAATGCGGGGCCGCCATGCAGCCCCGCATCCGCATTATCCTCAACACAAAGGCGGTCAGACGATGTTGGTCGTCACCTTGATGTTGCCCTTGGTTGCATGGGAGTAGGGGCACACGACATGGGCCTTGGTGGCGATGTCATTGGCCTGTTCCTTGGTGAGGCCCGGCAGGTTCACGTCGAGCGCCACTTCGAGGCCGAAGCCGCCGCCGTCCTCGCGCGGGCCCACGCCCACATTGGCGGTCACCGAAGCGTCGGGCGTGATCGTCACCTTCTCCTTGCCCGCCACGAATTTGATGGCGCCCAGATAGCAGGCCGAATAGCCAACGGCGAAGAGCTGCTCCGGGTTGGTGCCCTTGCCGTCGCCGCCCATTTCCTTGGGGAGCGAAAGCGCGAGGTCGAGCTTGCCGTCATCGGTCTTGCCGCGTCCGTCGCGGCCGCCGGTCGAGGTGGCATGGGCTGTGTAGGCAATCGGCATGAGAGTCTCCTTGAAAGTTGAGCTGTCGGTGTTCCAGGGCCTATTTGGAGTGAAAGTGCCGCCCGATCAAGCACTCAGCGCCGCGCCAGCATCACGCCCGCTGCGGCAAGTGCAAAGCCAACCCAGCCCAGCGGCGGCATTTCCTCTCCCAGAAGAGGCCAGGCAATCAGGGCTGAAAGCGGCGGCACGAGATAGAAGAGGGACGAGACCCGGCTCACCTCCCCTGCCCGGATCATGGCGAGCAGGAGTGACATGGCGATGATCGAATTGCCGATCACCAGATAGGCAAGCGCCCCCAGGAAGGGCAAGTTCCAGGTGAATTGGAAATTCTCGAAGGCAATCGCCAGCGGCAGCGTGCCAGCAAGGCCCGCGAGGTACTGCACGGAGTTGGAAACGACCGGGTGGTGGCTCTTGCCGAAACGCTTTTCCCACAGCGTGCCCGCAGTGATGGCGAAGAGCGCGCCCACGGCGGCCATCACCCCCAGCGGGTGTTCAAGCTCAACGCCGGAGCGTGAGACGATCACGGTTGCCGCCCCCATCATGCCGAGGGCGAGGCCCGCCCAGCGCAGCAGGCTCACCTTTTCGCTGGTGAAGCGCGGCGCGATCAGCCCCACCAATATGGGTTGCAGGCAGACGATGATGGCAAGGCCCCCGGCGGAGACGCCCGCCTTGAAGCCAATATAGGAGAGGCCGAAATAAAGCGTCTGGATCAGGAAGCCGACAATGGCGAGATGGACGTAATCCATCTTGAGCTTGGGCATGGGCGGCCGCATGATGATCACGAGCGGCGCCAGCAGCCCGCACACCGCCGCATAGCGGACCGACAGGAAGCTCAATGGTTCGGCATGGGTGATCCCCAGCTTCGCCACCGAGAAGCCTCCTGACCACAGCAGCAGGAACACCACCGACGCCCCGATGAGCCATATGGGCTTATGCGATGTCATGATGGAAGGGATGAGGTGGCATTCATTGCGAAATCATCGTCCGGCCAACTGTGCGGCGCTACCGCTGTGGCTGAAGGGCGCACATGTGTTGCGGGTATGGCTCAGGCTGGAATCCACCCTAAATTTCGTCATCCCGGTGCAGGCCGGGATTCCGCTTTGGCTCACCACGCGCTGCAAAGAAAGCTGGATTCCGGCCTGCGCCGGAATGACGGAGCCTGAGAATTCGCGCTCGCGTCATTCATTGAGCTCCAGCCACACCGGCTGATGGTCGGACCCGTCCGCCGCCTCGTCGATCCAGGCGCGGCGGAAGCGGGAGAGCAGGTGCTGGTTGAGGAAGATGTGGTCCAGCCGCTGGGGCGGCTCGATGCCGCCGCCGGGAAAGGTCACGCCTTCGTCATCGCCAAGTCCTGCAAGCGAGAGCGCGTCCACAAAACCCAGCGCGCGGATGGCTGAGAATTCCGGCGCGGCGGGCCCCGCGTTCAAATCCCCCAGCAGAACGGCAGCCTCCGGCATTTCGGGGAATCGCCCGTCCGTCAGCACGATCCACTCATCCCCGGGGCCCAGTGCCTGCCTCCCCGGCGCGCTCACGGCACCGCCGCAGGCGGGGGCCTCCGCCACCATGGCGCACAGCCGCGCCGCCTGATCGGCCCGCTGCTCATCCGACATATAGTTGAGATGGGTGTTGTAGATCCGCAGTGACGAAGCGCCCCGGCCGATCACCGCTTCAATGGCTGACTGGTGGTCGTTAACGTGGCCCAGAACCGGCCAGGCGGGCAGGGGCAGGGTGCGGCAAGATTCAATGGGCCAGCGCGAGAGCACCATGTTCCCGATCTGCCGTCTCGTTCCGGGTGCGCCGCCGGAGAGATCGACCGCTGCGCCATAGACCCAGTCATAGCCCGGCAGCAGCTCCGCAAGGTGCTGCGCCTGGTCGGGGTGGTCCTGATCCCGCCAGTTCCGCTCCACCTCCTGAAGCGCAATCACGTCAGCGCCCTGAACCGTGCGGGCAATTCGGGCCAGGTCAATCCGCCCGTCGCGGCCCTTGCCCCATTGAATATTGTAGGTGACCATCAGCATGGCGCCTTCTTTCCACGATTCCTGGCTATGGACAAACCGTCACAATCTCTGGCTAACTTCCCGTTGTTAAAGAAAAACGGGGAGCAAACATGAAACTGTTGAAATTCGCCGCCATGGCGCTGGCCGCCGTCGTGCTGGCCGGGCCTGCGCTGGCAGACAAGACCAAGCTCGTCATCGCCACGGAGGGTGCGTATCCTCCCTATAATTTCGTTGCCGCCGACGGCTCGCTGCAGGGCTTCGACGTCGATTTCGCCAAGGCCCTCTGCGTCAAGCTCGATGCCGAATGCGAAATCATCAAGCAGGACTGGGATGGGATGATCCCCGGCCTCATCGCCAAGAAATACGATGTGATCGTCGCCTCCATGGGCATCTTGCCGGAGCGCGAGGAGAAGATCGATTTCTCCATCCCCTATTACCAGAGCCCCACGGGCCTCGTCGCCGCCAAGACGGCCGGCATCACCGTGGGTGCGGATGGCTTTGTCGATCCGGCGTCGCTGGCGGGCAAGAAGATCGGCGTGCAGCGCGCCACGGCCTATGAGAGTTTCGCCAAGGAGAAATGGCCCAAGGCCGAAGTCACCGTCTATGACTCCTCCGAGAGCGCTGACCTTGACATGACGGCCGGCCGCCTCGATGCCCGCTTCGATGATTTCATCGTGCTCAAGACCGGCCTGCTCTCGGGTGACAGCAAGGATGATTTCGAGCGCGTGGGCAAGATCTGGGGCGAGAAGGATTTTGGCTCCAAGGGCGAGGGGATCGGCGTCCGCAAGGGTGAGAAGGCGCTGCTGGAGGCCATCAACAAGGCCATCTTGGACATGCGCGCGGATGGCACCTACAAGCAGATCAACGACAAATATTTCGATTTCGATATCTACGGCGGCTGATCTTCCGCCTTGGCTTCGTTCTTCGATCTCAAAGGCTATGGCCACCTGCTCATTGACGGGGCGATGATCACCCTGTCCGTGGGCGCGGCAGCCATGGTGGTTGCCCTGGCGCTCGGCATTCTCGGCGCGCTGGCGCGTCTCTCCCCATCGCCCGTGTTGCAGTGGCTGGGCGCCATCTATGTGGTGGTGATCCGCGGCATTCCTGAGCTCGTCCTCATGCTGCTCGTCTATTATGGCGGCACGGTGCTGCTGCAATATCTGCTGTCGATGGGGGGTGAGGATGTGCGCGTCAACATCAACGCCTTCTTCGCCGGCACGCTGGTGCTGGGCTTCGTCTATGGCGCCTATGCGGCGGAGATTTTCCGCGGCGCGTTTCTGGCCATCCCCAAGGGCCAGATCGAGGCCGCACAGGCCTTCGGGATGCCGCATCGAAAGGTCTTCTTCCGCATCAAGCTGCCGCAGGCCTGGCGGCTGGCCATTCCGGGCCTCGGCAATCTCTGGCTCACGCTGCTCAAAGCCACCTCCATCACCTCCGTCATCGGCTTGACGGAACTCGCCCGCCAGGCAGACCTGATCAAGGCGCCCACGAAAATGCCCTTCACGGTGTTCTTCGCCGCCTGCCTCCTCTATCTCGCAATGACGGCCGTATCGGACGTCTTTCGCATCAAGGCGGAGCGCTGGTCCTCGCTTGGCTTCCGCCGGAGCTGAGCGTGCTGGGTCCCTTCGATTTAAGCCTCGTCTGGAACAGCCTGCCGGAGCTTTTCTCCGGCCTGCTGATGACGCTGAACCTCACCGTCTTCACCATCGTGGGCGGCATCATCCTGTCGGTCCCGCTGGGGGTTCTGCGCACCTCGCCCAACCGCTGGGTCAGCGGCCCGATCTGGGCCTACACCTATTTCTTCCGCGGCACGCCGATGCTGATCCAGCTGTTCCTGATTTATTATGGCCTCGCCCAGTTCAAGGCGGTGCGGAGTTCAGGCCTGTGGTTCCTGCTGCGCGAAGGCTATTGGTGCTGCCTCATCGCCTTCACCCTCAACACCGCCGCCTATACGATCGAGATCGTGGCAGGCGCTCTTCGCAATGTGCCGCTGGGCGACATTGAAGCCGCGCGCGCCATGGGCATGGGCCCCTTCACCATCCTCCGCCGCATCAAATTCCCGATTGCACTGCGCATCCTGTTTCCGGCCTATACGAACGAAGTGATCTTCATCCTGCAATCCACCTCGCTCGCCAGCCTGGTGACGGTGATGGACCTCACCGGCGTCGCCCGTGTCATCATCGCGCGCACCTTCTCGCCTTACGAACTCTTCATCACCATCGGCCTCATCTATCTGGCGCTCACCTACCTCACCCTCTGGGGCTTCCGCCACGTGGAACGCCACCTCTACCGCCACCTCCGCAGCCCCAAGGAGGTGCTCCCGGACGCGCCGGTGCTGCGGTGAGGGCTGCTTGAAGTCTGGCGCCAAACAGCGCACATGATCCCTCATGCGCGTTCCGCCCTCATTCCTGGAAGATATCCGCGGCCGGGTGACGATTTCCTCGGTCGTCGGACGCAAGGTTGCGTGGGACCGGCGGAAGTCCAATCCGGGCAAGGGCGACTATTGGGCCTGCTGCCCATTCCATGGCGAGAAGTCCCCGTCCTTTCACGTCGATGACCGGAAAGGCCGCTACCATTGCTTCGGCTGCAAGGCCTCGGGCGACATCTTCACCTTCCTGGTCGAGAAGGAGGGGGTGAGCTTCCCAGAGGCCGTGGAGCGGCTGGCGCAGGAGGCAGGGCTCCCCATGCCGCAGCTGTCCGATGCAGACCAGCAGCGTGAGGAGCAGCGCGCCAGCCTTTACGACGTGATGGAAATCGCCGCCAAATTCTTCGAGGCTGAACTTCAGGCGGCCCGCGGCTCCCGCGCCCGGGGCTACCTGGCGGACCGGCAGCTGAGCCCCGCCGTCCAGAAGGAGTTCCGGCTGGGCTATGCGCCGGACGACCGCTCGGCGCTGCGCAACCATCTGGCGGAGAAGGGGATCGACGTTCCCCAGATGGCGGAAGCGGGCCTGGTGATCGCCGGGGATGACATCCCCGTCGCCTATGACCGCTTCCGGGACAGGGTCATGTTCCCCATTCGCGATCCGCGCGGCAAGGTCATCGCCTTCGGCGGCCGCGCGCTCGCCAAGGATGTTCCGGCCAAATATCTGAACTCGCCGGAAACTCCGCTCTTCCACAAGGGAAGCGTTCTCTACAACCTGGACAAGGCCCGCAGCGCCGCTCATGAAAAGGGCCAGATCATCGCGGTTGAGGGCTATGTCGATGTGATCGCCATGCACCGCGCCGGATTGCCGCAGGCCGTGGCCCCCCTGGGCACTGCGCTGACGGAAGACCAGCTCCGCATCCTGTGGAAACAGGCGGCCGAACCCATCCTCTGTTTCGATGGCGATCAGGCGGGCCTCAAGGCGGCCTACCGCGCGTTGGACCTGAGCCTGCCGCTGCTCGCGCCCGGCCACTCGCTCCGCTTTGCCCTTTTGCCCGAAGGCCAGGATCCGGATGACCTTCTGAAGTCCGCAGGGCCCGATGCCGTGCGCGCCGTGGTCGAGGCCGCGCAGCCCTTGTCCGAGATGCTCTGGCAACGCGCGCTCACCCAGAATGACCGGTCGACGCCGGAAAGAAAGGCCCAGTTCGAGAAGGATTTACGAAGCTTCATCAACGGGATAGGTGATGAAGCTGTGAGAAAGCATTATCTTGCGGAATTCGGCGAGCGCCTGCGTGCGCTGTTCCAGCCCGCAGGCCGCACCCAGGGGCAGGGGATCCGCCGCCAGCCTTATGGTGGCGGGGGAAAGCGCCCCTTCAAGCCGGGCCAGCGGCCCTGGGACATTCACCAGCCGCCCACCCCGCAGCTCAAGCAGCTTGCCGCCCAGCGCAGCTTTCAGGGCGGGGCCGAGCGGCGGGAGCGGATGATTGTGCTGACCCTCATCAACCACCCCGATCTCCTGCATGAGTTTCTGGATGCCTTCGCCAGCCTTGAAATGACGGTGCCGGAGCTTGACTCGCTCCGTACACAAATCATAGATAGCGCGGCCTTGGGGTCCGGCCTTGACGGAACGGACCTTCGGGGCCACTTGTTGAACGTGGGTTCGGGTCCTTTGCTGGACCGGATCGAAACCCAGGCGAGACGACTGAACGAATGGTTCCTTGGGAGCGGGGCAGCGCAAGATGACGCCCGCACAGGCCTCCGTCAGATGATCGCCCTGCACCGGAAAACTGTAACCCTCGAGCGGGAGCTCCGGGCGGCAGAAGCCGCCTTTGCTGCCGACCCGACGGAGGAAAAGCTGAACGCCCTCAAGGCGGTGCGCGAGCAATTGTCGTCCCATGCCGGTTCCGAGGCCCAAATCGAGGGGTTCGGAGCGGCCTCAGGGCGCCAGGCCGATGCCATCACCTGAGGGGCAAACCGGGTTCGAAGGCCCAAGGCCGGGGTTAATTGCCGCTTAACGCGGTGTTCCTAGGTTTTGACCCCGAATCACAATGTTGCTATGGCGGTCTCCCCGCCTGCCAGATCAAGGACTGTTTCATGGCCCGAGCCCAAGTGCGCGCACCCGCCCCCGATGAGCAGGACGCCCCCGCCGCAGGCGACGAGTCCGACGCGCCCGAAGCCGCAGGCGGCGATGGTGCCGACTCGCCGATCCTCGATCTGTCGGATGCCGCCGTCAAGCGGATGATCAAGCTCGCCAAGGCGCGCGGCTATGTGACGCTTGATGAGCTCAACGCCGTTCTGCCCTCGGACGAGACCAGCCCCGAGCAGATCGAAGACATCATGGCGATGCTCAACGAGATGGGCATCAACGTCGTTGAGTCCGAAGAGGAAACCGAAAACCTCGCTGCCAAGGTGGAAGCCGAGGCTGAAGGGGAATCAACCGAAACTGCCCTCATCAAGGTCGAGGCCGCCAAGACTCCGGCGGACCGCACGGATGATCCCGTGCGCATGTATCTGCGTGAAATGGGCCAGGTGGAATTGCTCTCGCGCGAAGGCGAAATCGCCATCGCCAAGCGCATCGAAGCGGGCCGCGAGGCGATGATCGCAGGGCTTTGCGAAAGCCCGCTCACCTTTCAGGCCATCATCATCTGGCGCGACGAGCTGAACGAAGCCAAGATTCTGCTGCGTGACATCATCGATCTCGAAGCGACTTACGCCGGCCCCGATGCCAAGAAGCAGGGCCCGGTGCAGACGCCTGCGCCTTATGTTCCTCCTAAGGAAGAGGTGAAGAAGAAGGCCGAGGCCAAGCGCGCCGAGGCCAAGCGCGTGGCCGCGTCGGTCCGCCGCCCATCGCCTGACGATGAGTTCGGCGATGTGCTCTCGCCTGAGGATTTCGACAAGCCGCAGATCGAGGAGGAGGATGACGACGAAGGTGATGACCTCGGCGTCTCGCTCTCCGCCATGGAAGCGGAGCTGAAGCCGAAGGTTCTCGAGATTTTCGACAACATCGCCCGCAACTACAAGAGCCTCCGCAAGCTGCAGGACCAGGAAGTGGCCGAAGGCACGGAGCTTTCCCCCTCCCAGGAGCGCCGCTACCGGAAGCTCCGTGAAGAGATCGTGGCGGAGGTCAAGTCGCTCTCCCTCAACAACGCCCGTATCGAGGCCCTCGTTGAGCAGCTCTATGACATCAACAAGCGTTTGAACGCGCTTGAAGGCCGCCTCATGCGGCTGGCTGAAACCTACAAGGTGCCGCGCCCTGAGTTCCTGAAGGAATATCAGTCGAACGAGCTGGACCCTGACTGGCTGAAGCGCGTGGGCCGGCTGGTCAAGTTCGGCTGGAAGAAGTTCGTCAATGACGAGAAGGACTCGATCAAGGTCATCCGTGACGAGATCTTCGAGCTTGCGACGGCCACGGGCCTTCAGATCCCCGAATACCGCCGCATCGTCGCCATGGTGCAGAAGGGCGAGCGCGAGGCGCGCATCGCCAAGAAGGAAATGGTCGAGGCCAACCTCCGTCTCGTCATCTCCATCGCCAAGAAATACACCAACCGCGGCCTGCAGTTCCTCGATCTCATTCAGGAAGGCAACATCGGCCTGATGAAGGCGGTCGATAAGTTCGAATACCGCCGCGGCTACAAGTTCTCGACCTATGCCACCTGGTGGATCCGCCAGGCCATCACCCGCTCGATCGCCGACCAGGCCCGCACCATCCGCATTCCGGTGCACATGATCGAGACGATCAACAAGATCGTGCGCACCTCGCGCCAGATGATGCACGAGATCGGCCGCGAGCCCACCCCAGAGGAACTCGCCGACAAGCTTTCGATGCCGCTCGAGAAGGTCCGCAAGGTGATGAAGATCGCCAAGGAGCCCATCTCGCTCGAAACCCCCGTGGGTGACGAAGAGGATTCGCATCTGGGTGATTTCATCGAGGACAAGAACGCGATCTTGCCGATCGATGCCGCCATCCAGGCAAATCTGCGCGAAACCACAACCCGCGTGCTGGCCTCGCTCACGCCTCGCGAAGAACGCGTGCTGCGCATGCGCTTCGGCATCGGCATGAACACCGACCACACGCTGGAAGAAGTGGGCCAGCAGTTCTCGGTGACGCGCGAACGCATCCGCCAGATCGAAGCCAAGGCCCTCCGGAAGCTCAAGCACCCGAGCCGCAGCCGGAAGCTCCGGAGCTTCCTGGACAACTAAGGCGTCCCACCACCGCTCAGCATCACGACCCCCGGGCCGAGTCCCGGGGGTCTTTTTTATGGCCTTGCTTCCTCCTCTCCCCCCACATGCGTGGGGGCGAGGGGGAAAGGGACGACGCAATTGGCCGTCACTTCGCCCATTGGTCTGCATCGATAGGACAGGGTAAGGAACCTGCATAAGTAGCACTATGTCCATTATTGAACAGAGTGGATGAAGCGCGCTAACATCCCCGGATGTCTGCCGCCATGTGCTTTCTGACGATGGGGGATGTGACGCAGCCTTCCCTCTGGGCGGCGTATGCGCGCCTGTGCCAGGAGTCCACCTTCTACTGCCACCCCAAACATCCTGAGCAGGTGCAGTCCCCATTCCTCCGTGAACGGATCATCGGGCACAGGGTTCCAACCTCTTGGGGCGGCCTGAGTCTCGTCGCTGCCACGCTTTCCCTGTTCCGCACCGCTTATCTCGATCGCCACCACGATCATTTCATCCTCCTGTCGGAGACCACGATCCCGATTGTGCCGCCGGGCACCGTCGAGCGCGAACTGAACATGGTGAAAGGGCAATCCATCATCAATTTCACGGTGGCGGAGCCGGGCTCGGAACATTTCCAGCGCGCCCAGGCGCTTCCGCCAACCCATCCATTCCAGCCGTTCTTCGCGCATGATCAGTGGGTGATCCTGTCCAGGCCGCATGTCCGCGTGCTGCTTGAAACGCCAAGGCTGGAATGGTTCTTGCGGATGTTCGCGCCTGACGAACATTACATCCTGAACGTTCTTGCGCATGAATGCGGGGTCAGACCCCGAGAGGTGATCAACCAGCGCAGAACATTCGTGAACTGGACCGAACGTGAACGCAGGGAAACCAGGGATGAGCAGGGCAATCTCGTCTTGCGGAGCACCCATCCCAAATCATATGATCAACTGTCACCCGGCGACGTTCTTAATGCGCGCGAGGAGGGGAACTGGTTCTTCCGGAAGGTGAGCAGCAGATGTGACTGCAGCGCTCTCACCGTTGTCCTTTAACCGCCTTGCCGGATTGTGTCAGCCCGAAGCATTGCCTTCCCTTCTCCCGTTGCACAGCAATGGGAGAAGGTGCCCGAAGGGCGGATGAGGGCCACTTCCCCCGAGTCCCGATGCCGAAAGCAGCCCTCATCCGTCGCTGCGCGCCACCTTCTCCCATCGGCTCACGCCGACGGGAGAAGGGAAGACACCAGAAATTTTACTTGACTTTATTCCTACCCTATGCTAACCACCTCCCACTCCCCCCAGTCGGGGTCCTGCTCATGACGGTGAGCTCGGGCGGGGTGGAGGGCAGGCCTGCGGGTGCGGCGTAACGTGTGCCACACTCCCGGGGGCTGAAGGAGGGACCCGGAGGCATTAAGACCTCCGCGCCGAGAGGCACGCCGGGCCGTCCGAGGGACTGCCGGGTAAGCTTCCTCCCCAAAGCCTAAAAACCTGCCGGATCGCGGGCGCTGCCCAGCGCTCCTACCGCTGGTCCTTCACCGGATCAGCATTCCGCGCCGGGCAGCGCCCGCGCCTCCCTTTTTTCCTCCTGGGGGACCAGTGTCACCCCCGCAAAGGCTTCCGCACGTGCCTGCTGCTGATTGACATCGTTCGTGCTAGTCTTTTCACCTGACAGGAGATCCGCCCCATGTCCGAACAGCCGCAGATCCGCTTCGAAGACGGTGCCGCCTATGAGACTTACATGGGCGTGTGGAGCCGAAAGGTGGGCGAGGACTTTCTTGACTGGCTGCAGCCACCGCCCGGCGTTTCCTGGGTCGATGTGGGCTGCGGCAATGGCGCTTTCACCGCGCTCCTGGCGGAGCGGGTGAGCCCCTCGGGCCTACTGGGGGTCGATCCTTCTCCCGCACAGCTGGACTTTGCCCGCAAGCGCAGCGGGGTTGAGGTGGCGCGGTTTGAATCCGGCCACGCCATGGATCTGCCCGCGGCGGAAAACAGTGCTGATGCCGCGGTGATGGCGCTCGTCATCGCCTTCGTGCCCGACCCCGCCAAAGGCGTTGCCGAAATGGCCCGCGTGGTGAAGCCGGGCGGGCTCGTTTCGGCCTACATGTGGGACTGGCCCAGCGGCTTTCCCTTCCATTTCGCGGATCAGGCGATCGAGTCCAGGGGCTTGCCCCGGGTGGCACCGCCGTCCTGGGAGGCCTCGCATCTCGACCAGCTTGAAAAACACTGGCGCGAGGCAGGCCTGACCGGGGTTGAGAGCCGGGTGATCACCGTCGCGCGCACATTCCCCGATTTCGAAACGCTCTGGGCCATCACCTTGACTGGCCCCCGCATGACCGCAGCCGCCCAGGCGCTCACACCGGAGCTTCGCGGGGAGATCGCGGCGGAACTGAAGGAGAAGCTCGGCGTGGCGGAGGGGGAGCCCATCACTCTCAGCGCACGGGCCAATGCCATCAAGGGCAAGGTGCCCCGATAGCCGCCGCACCATTGAAATCGCTTGGGCTGCCCATTAGGGTCCGGCGAAGCGCCCTGACCATTGGAGTTCCGTTGTCATGTCATTTCTGAAAAAGCTCTTCGGCGGCGGCAAGTCCTCCGAAGCTGCGGCCCCCTCCGCTCCCAAGAAGCAGCTGGAGTACAATGGCTTCGTGATTGCCGCCACGCCCTACAAGGAAGGCGGCCAGTGGCAGACCTGCGGAGTGCTCACGAAAGTCATCGACGGCGCCACGAAGGAACACCGCTTCATCCGCGCCGACCGCTTCTCGGATGAGGACGCAGCTGCCGACCACGCCATCCTCAAAGGGCAGCAGATCGTGGACCAGATGGGCGAGCGGGTATTCGGGTGAGGGGGCTCGCTTAAGCCAGAATGTAATTGAAGCTCACGCTGATGCGGTTGCCCTGAGCGCGGTTCAGGGGCACTTCGTGGCGGAGCCAGCTTTCCCACAACATCAGCGTGCCGGTCTGCGGCCGGAAGGAGACATGCTGGCGGAAGGCTTGCGGCAGTTTGGCCAGCTTGGGCGGTGCGGCCATCATGAAGCCAAGGCGCGGGTCTTCGTAAACAATAGGCCCCGCACCTTCCGGCACCGCCACATAGAAGGTCCCGCTGATCACAGAATTGGTGTGGATGTGAGACGTGTGAGATCCGCCTTCGGGCATCACATTCACCCAAAGCGAGTCAACGCGCGGCTTCGTGCCGCGCAGGTCCCAATGAAGCTCCTTCGCATAGGCCAAGCAATGCTTGTCGATCAGCTTCACCAGCCGCGCGAATTCGGGAAAGCGCCAGGGCAGGTCATTGAGCGAAGCATAAGAGGTGTAGCCCGGATAGCCATGCGTCTCGCACCATTTGAGGCCCGCCGCGTCATCGACCGCCAGAGACATGGACAAGGCCTCGATGGCATTGACCAGCCTCACGGGCGCGATGTTCTCGGCCTGATAAAGCCTGGTGACGAACAGGTCATGGGTTTTGGCGGCGGGGGCGGGTGTCGTCTTCTTGAGCATCCGCCTCCGTTAGCCGAGGCCTCAATCGCCTTCAAGCGCCTTGACGACGATAGCCGCGACGTCAGATGCCGAATGCTTGGTCAGATCCTTGTTGAGTTCGAACACCGTTGCCTGCTGCAGCTTCTGGGGCGCAGCCTTTCGGTAAACGCCCAGCGCCACGGGCGGAGCCACCACGATCAGCTCCGAGAATTCCCCCGCAGCCAGGTCTCTCTCCATGTCGGCGGCGATTTCCACCACGAAACGGTCTTCCGCCTGCTGGTGGTAATCCGGTTGCTCGGCGGAGGAGCGGCGCTGGCCCACGCTTTCCATCACGCGCGATGGTTTGTCCGTGGCCAGGTCCCGGTTGTATGCATTGTCCTGATGGTAGGATTTGAAGGGCTGCAGATCCGGGTGGCCGATCTGCCCGGCGTTGCGGAACACGGTGGCCCGGCCGCCGTCCGTCACCAGCACGCGGGCATTGTGGTTCAATCGCTTCATTTCAAAAACCTCCGTGAAGAACTATAATGAAACCACAGCTCCGCAGTTCCCGCCTTGCGGGAGATCAATGAAGGAAGTGCTGAAACGCCATGTGGAAGAGCATGCCTGAATTCACGCAGTTCGAACGGCGCGGGCAGCCGTTGGTGAGCAACCGCGTCTTCATCGGCCGCCTGTCTCGCAATGCGCTGTGGTCGCTGGTCATCGTCGTGGCGTCGATGGTCGTCGGCACTGGCGGTTACATGTATTTCGAACACATGCCGGCGATCGATGCCTTTTCGAATGCGGCGATGATCCTGTCCGGCATGGGCCCGCTCACGCCGCTCTTCACCACGGGTGGCAAAATCTTCGCGGCGCTCTATGCAATTGCCTCGGGCTTTCTGCTCCTCGGGCTCGCGAGCCTCATGCTGGCCCCGCTCTTCCACCGCATCCTGCACCGCTTCCATGTCGATGAGCATGACAATGACGACGTGCCCGCAACGCCTGCTCGGAAGCCGCGCCGCAAAGCGTGAGGCCGGACGTGGCTAGTCCTGATGGAGCACGAGGCCTGCTGGCCAGGCGGATGACAATCTGCGCCGCGCAACATTCGCGCTTTCGAGATCGGCGGCATTGATCACGGCGAGGCGGAAGCCGCCCGGCGGCATCGCGTGGTCTTCCGGCGGCTTTCCTTCGTGGAAGGTCACCTGCAGGCTCTTGATGTGCGGCATCAACCTCACCTCTTCCTGAAGTGCTGCGGGCGGGTGGCGGAAGGGGCCCGCATGGCGGGCGAAGAGCGGGACCGAAAAACCATCGGCCCTATCGCCATCGTCAAACGCCCACCGGCCTTCCGCGTAGAGCCTCACCAGCGCCTCCACCCAGCCTTCGCCATAGAGGTCACACCATTGGTCGGCAAAGCGTAAGTGCGCCTCGATGATGGTACCGCCGATGGTTTCGAAATTCATCATGCCCGTGTAGCCCGGCAGATGCGTGGAAACCCAGCCGGTCAGCCGCTCTTCGAGCACGGGGAAGGGCCTCGCATGCACGGTCCAGGAGCGGAACATGCCGTCATTCCAGGCAACGCCCGTGGCATGGCGGCACCAGTGAACCGACCCTTGAGCGATGGCGCAGTCGGTCGAGACGTGTTCGCCCGCAAGCAACGGCATCCACATGTGGCCCGGCTGATAGTGATGGTCCATCTCGGCCGCGGAATGGATCACGCGGCTGCCAATTCCCATGCCCTTCAGGTTCACCATGGGCTTGGAGAAGACGGGGAAGGCCTCCGGCATCACGCCATGGGGCCCAGCGGGCAGCCCTTGCGTTTCCGCCACCTTCAGCTTGTCATAGATCCAGCGTTCGGTGGGGAACAGGAGCCAGCAATCCGGGTCGTCCGTGGGAATGGACACATCCTCGGGGCACGGAACATGTTCGAAATACTGGGCCCGCCACGGGTCACGCTCGAGAACCGGCATGGGCGGGAGGCTATCCCGCGCCACGCCCGGCGGCAATCGCGCCTTACTTGATTTCCCAGGTGATGTTCACGTCCACCGCGAGTACCTGCTCGCCCGCCGCCACCGGCACGGGGGAGGCTGAATCCGCCTTCATCATGGCGCCGCGCACCATGGGAACGGGCGGCTGAAAGCTTCCCCCCTCGCTGATTGAGAGGATCTGGCCCAGCTCGACACTCGTCGCCTGGGCGTAAACCTTTGCCTTGCGGGCGGCGTCCGCGGCGGCGCGCTTTCTGGCCTCGTCCATCGCCGTCTCCGGCTGCGAGACGTCGAAACTGACCCCGGTGATCTGGTTTGAACCGGACGAGACCAGCGTGTCCAGAAGCTTGCCCAGCTCGGCAATCTTTCTCACCGTCACGGCCACATTGTTGGAGACGTCATAGCCCACGAGCTTCGGGGGCTGGCCATTGTTGTTGCTGAAATCATAGCGCGGCTGGACAGAGAAGTTCGAGGTTTGGATGTCCCGCTCGGCAATGCCGGCCTGCTTCAGCGCCGCGAACAGCGCTGTCATGGCCTTGGTGTTGGCAGCAAGCGCCTCTGCCGCCGTTGCCCCTTGCGTGACGACGCCTGAGGTGACGAAGGCGAGGTCCGGCGCGCTTCTGACTTCACCGTGACCAGAAAGCGAAATGGTGCGGGGCATCTTGCCTCCATCTGCGAGGGCGGGGGTCAGGGTGGCGAGAAGGCCGGCGAAAGCGGCAGCGGCGAGGCTCAGACGTTGCATGGGTTTCTCCTTCCAGTGGCATCTGGATGTACGGCGATTGCGGCGCCAGTTGGGCATCACCGGAAGGGCGGCTCGTCGAAGCTCCGGAGCTTCCGCGAGTGCAGCTGGCTCACATTGCCGCGCAATTGCTCGATGGTTTCGAGCCCGATGAGCAGATGTTCGCCCACCGCCCTGTCATAGAAGGCATTGGCCGCCCCTGGAAGCTTGATCTCGCCATGGAGCGGCTTGTCGGACACGCAGAGAAGCGTGCCATAGGGCACCCGGAAGCGGTAACCTTGCGCGGCGAGTGTTCCTGATTCCATGTCCACCGCAATGGCGCGGGAGAGGTTGATGCGGCGGAGTTCCTGGGTCCAGCGCAGTTCCCAGTTCCGGTCATCATTGGTGACGACCGTTCCGGTGCGCAGGCGCTCTTTCAGGGCGTCGCCACGCTCGCCCGTCACCCGCGCGGCCGCTTCCTGAAGCGCCACCTGCACTTCGGCCAAAGCCGGAATGGGAATTTCGGGAGGGACCAGCGAATCGAGAATGCGGTCCTGGCGCAGGTAGCCATGGGCCAGCACATAGTCGCCAATGCGCTGGCTCTGGCGCAATCCGCCGCAATGCCCCACCATCAGCCAGCAATGTGGCCGCAGCACCGCAATGTGGTCGGTGATATTCTTAGCGTTGGAAGGTCCCACACCGATGTTAACCAGCGTTACGCCACCGTGGCCGTCGGTGCGCATCAGGTGGTAGGCCGGCATCTGGAAGCGGTGCCACTGCGAGCCCGCAATGATGGCTGTGGCCTCCTCAGTGGACATGCCGCGGGGGATCTTGCTGCCGCCGGGAAGATGCAGAGATGAATAGGGGCTCTCGCCCTCAAGCTGGCCCAGCCCCCATTTCACGAACTGGTCCACATAGCGGTGATAGTTGGTGAGCAGCACCCAGGGCTGAACCGCGCGCCAGCTCGTGCCGGTATAATGCTGCAACCGTTTCAGCGAATAATCGACGCGCACGGCATCGAACAGGGCAAGGGGCAGGGGGTGGCCCGCGTGGTGCTGCCACATGCCGTCCGCCACTTCATCCCCCACCAGCGCGAGCCTGGGGGCCGGAAAATGAAGCGCCAGCTCTGCGGCCGTCACATCATTGCGGCCAAGGTCGTCACCCTGTTCCAGAACGTAAGGATAGGGGATCTCCTGATCTGAAGGGTGAACGGTGATCGCTGCGCCATAATCCTTTACCAGATAGCGGAGCTGCTCGATCAGATAGCGGCGGAAGTGTTCCGGGTGAGTGACCGTCGTTGAATAGGTGCCTGGGCCCTGGAATTTGGCATAGGCCCGGGCGATCCGCGGCTGCACGCCGTTTGAGCGGTACTCGACGCGAAGCTCCGGGTAGCAGAAGCTTCGCCGCTCCTCCTCGCTAGGGGGCTCGCGCGTGTCGAAATAGCGTTCCAGGCAGTCCTTCAGGCGGGTCGTGGCCTGGCCGTAAAGGACGATCAGCCGCTCGACGGCGGCTTCAGGGGAAAGGTCATGTTCCATACCCGCTGCCTATAGCATGCCGCCCGAATTTGATGTAGCCATGCGCCCCGGGTGGGGCCCATAGCTCAATGGTTAGAGCTGACGGCTCATAACCGTCTGGTTCCAGGTTCGAGTCCTGGTGGGCCCACCACTAAGTCCTTGATTTGTAATAGAAAAATCAAATCCGCCTACAGATGATTGCGATGTCTAACTGGTTCGAATTCTCTATTGAGACGTCGGCTTTGAGTCTGCGTGGCGGGGATGCGGCTCATAGGTGTCTTCCGGCGTCTCTCGACGTTAGGGCCCCCATTTTGTCGCGCAATTTCCGACGCTTGCAAATACCTTCTGGTTTCGGTTTGGTGTACTGAGTGGACCACCACCCAGTCTCCTCTCAGTCGGTCTTTCCTTCCTTCCGCGTGGAGACCGCATAACGCCGCCGTTTCTGGGGTCTTTACCATAACCTTCTGGACCAGAGACGAGGTGGAAACCGATCATGGGCGCAGATCTGGCCGGTTTTCTCAGTAGCCGATTTCGGGCGCCAGAAGGTCAGAGAGATCGAACCTTCCCGCAACGTCAGGTTTCGCGACCGAAGGCCACTAGTATCAGGCCCTGGCACTGAGATGAGCACAGCGACTGCGAGTTCAGAGGGGTGAAGAGTAGTTCCGTCTAGCGATGTGCCAGTATCGGAAAGCCAAGAACCTTGCGCTGTTGACACCAGTCGAGCGGCAGGTCGTCGAACCGCTTGAGATGCTTGGCCGTCAATTCAGGCGGCTGCCGGCCATCTATGATGGCTTCGACAATATCGGGCGCGAGGAAAGCGAGGGGCAGGAGCCTGCTGATCTCGCTGGCCGGAAGGCCCTGCTGCTCGGCGATGTCATTGATGCTGACGGCGCTGCCTGCCAGTTGATTGAACCAGGAATGGGCCTTCGCTAGGGTGCCAACGAGAACGGGATCGACGGATCTGTCGCGCTGGCCATCACCCACGATGAGCATGGTCTCGACGCCGCGCCGCCGCAGAGTGTAGGGAACGGTGATGTCCTGTTCATCGTCCATATGGCCGGTATTGGTGGCCTGCGCTTCAGCGAGACCAAGGGACTGCAATAACCTGCTGTGACGGATCTTCAGTACCAGCGTCCCGCTCGCGATGGTGATGCGAGATACCACGGTCTTGATCAGTGAACTCTTCTCTACGGAGGCTGAACGCTGAATCGAATCAGCTAGTTGCGGTGCTGCTTTCAGAACCTGCGTGAGGTGTGATGCGGCGAGGTTGGAGTCCCCGATCATCGCCATCAGCTCTTGGGGATTTCTGAGCCTTGCAGCCAGGGCTGCAAGGACTGCACCTTCGATTTCCAGCGCGGGCAGGCGCCAGCCCGTGGGATCATCCGAGCCGATTTCGATCAGTCGACTTGAGACGTAGTAGCGATACCTGCGTCCCTTCTTGCTCGCGTAAGTGGGTGTCAGTCGATCGTCGGTATCATCAAAAAGCAGGCCGGTGAGCAGGGAGGTCTCACCTGATGACGTCGTCCTGCGGCCTGCCTTTCCGTCAGCAAATCTCGCGTGAACGCGGTCCCAGAGCTCCCGCGGCACGATGGCGTCCTGCTCGCCGCGATAAATATTTTCTCTATGGGTAACTTCACCGATGTAGGCCCGGTAATTGAGAAGGGCGTGGAGATTGCCCCGCGAGAAGGGCCTGCCACCGGCTCTCACGTTGCCATTTGGGTCTCGCCTGATCTTCGTGGTGATCCCCTTGCCCCTTGCCCAGCCGGTCAGCGCCTTCACCGAGCCCAGTTCAACATAGGCTTCGAACAGCTGGCGGACGGTCTCGGCCTCCACCTCATTGACGACCAGACTCTTATCGCGAACATCATAGCCCAGCGGCGGTGGTCCGCCCATCCACATGCCCTTCTTTCGGGAAGCGGCGATCTTATCCCGGATGCGCTCTGCGGTCACTTCGCGTTCGAACTGGGCAAATGACAGAAGCACATTGAGGGTCAGCCGGCCCATGGAGGTTGTGGTGTTGAACTGCTGTGTCACCGATACGAAGGACACGCCCTTGGCATCGAACACCTCGACCATCTTGGCGAAGTCGGCAAGGGATCGCGTCAGGCGGTCGATCTTGTAGACAACGATGACGTCGACCAGTCCCGAACTCACGTCCATCATGAGAGCCTTGAGGGCAGGGCGCTCCATGGAGCCGCCGGAGAAGCCACCATCGTCATAGGCCTTCCGGACCACTTGCCAGCCCTCATGACGCTGGCTGGAGATGAAGGCTCCACAGGCCTCTTTCTGGGCATCCAGCGAGTTGAAGGTCTGGTCGAGACCCTCTTCGGTAGATTTGCGGGTGTAGATGGCACAGCGCTTGCGGGTCATGGCACAATCCCGAAGAAGCGGGGACCTGACCAGCGGGTGCCGGTGATCAGGCACGCGATGGCCGACAGCGACCGGTAGGTCTTTCCCTGCCAGACAAAGCCCTTGTCTACCACGGCTACTATATGGCTCTTGCCGTTCCATTCCCGAACTAACTGCGTGCCGGGCCGGGGCAGGGCAGATCGACGAGACCTGGACCTCACGGCCGGGCTCTGACGGCCATCGGTTAGCTTCCCTACGGATGGAAGGCCGTCCACAGCTATCAGCCTCATAAGCTCCTTCTGGGTGCGCTTTGAGAGTTCGCCGTGCTGTTCGGCCTGCGCTGCATAGGCAACGGCTCTGACCAGCAGCTTGGTGCTGATCATCTTGTGGGGTAGGGTGCCATAAACCTTTTCCCAGCGTACCAGGAGATCCCCGCGCCTGAGCGCGGGGATGCTGTTGACGAGATCTCCGATGTTCCGGTGACCCTCAGGCATATGACGGCGCATGAGGGTTGCCCTCAAACGGCGAGCCGGTAGCGGCGTTTGCCGTCCACCACTGCGCTGGACACTTCGCGTCCCAACTTCTTTTTGACGGTGCCGGACAGAAAACCCCGGATACTGTGGTTCTGCCAGCCGGTGGCGGCTGAGATGTCCGTGATGGTCGCACCATCCTTCGACATCAGCAGGGCAAGGACAGACGCCGACTTGGTCCTCGGTCTATCCGCCGGAGTGCCGCGATGAGGAGGAGTCTTTGTGTTCTTCCTTAACGTGTTCGGCGTGTTTGTGGGTTTCGAGGCGGACTTGGTCATAGCTGTTTCCTGTGGTTATCGAGGGCAGCAGTGCCCCCACTACCGCAAGCCCGCACTATGGCGGGCAGGAAGGAACCACTGTTAGCTGGAAATCAGCCGGTCAGTGAGGGGCGCTGTGGAATTCAGCGCAGGACAAGGGCACTACTGCTTCCTTTGCGGCACCCGTCCAGTCTAATGTCAAAGATCAACGACGAAAACCGATACCCTCCGAAGGCAGCGGTCAAAGGTTCGACTCCTGTCGGGTGCTCCGAGATTTCTGAGCCAGCCAAGAGACAAAGTTACATTCCTCAAATTATACCGTGACATCAAATTAGAATTCTTCGACTATAGGCGAGCAGGCGAATTGCCGGGAATTTTTTTGGGGGGCAGAGCATTGAACAGAGCCGATGTTGAACGGCAGTCAATTTTCCCTTCTGCCGCAGTGACAGCTTACGGATTCCTTTCATTCCGCGGTTTTTGGCCCTGGCACCAACAAATGGAATTTGTTCGTCAAGGGTTCTGTGGAAGCAGCTGGTGCCAAGCTTCCAAGCACACCAGCCTTCCTTTGTGACAAGGCATGTAGGAATAGTCACCGGTGCCGGCCTAACTACGAGTGCCAGCTCGAATGTGCAGCACGTGACGACTAACGATTGGGGTTTTAGACCTGACCAGAACGCGACTTTTCAACGTTACGTAGGTGAGTAAAGTGACAGGCTATATTTCATGGTTATTCCTGATGTTGGTCCAATCATCAGGGTGGGGTGCGCCCATTTCGAGTATTGCTGATGCCATCTGTGCGAACAGTCCGCAGAGTGTAGTCGAAATGATCGAAAATGGAAGCTCGCCCAATTCCGACCTCGTAGACTTTGGAATGCCTCCGTTATCGCTCGCCTTTGACGATCCGGGATGTGGCCACCCGGTTAGCAATATGGAAATTGCTGAAGTCCTCACTGATCACGGAGCTGATGTAAACTTTGGGGGTAGGAACAAATATCCTCCTCTGATGGCAGCTATGCGAAGTTGCAATCTGGACGGCCTACAGTTTCTCGTCTCCAAGGGTGCAGATGTAAATGCTCGTGATGCCGAAGGGCACTCGGTGATAATGTATTTTTCAGGGGGCATCGATGTTGCCCCATGCCTCAAATTCTTAGTGCAACATGGAGCAGACATACAAGTTGAGGCTAACGATGGGAGAACCGCAAAATCTTGGGCGAGATCGGTAAACAACAAGTCCGCGCTAGAATATCTAAATAGCCTCGAACCGTAGTCGTAACATGCAAGATATTAGGATTTGTTTGCCGCCGAATTGTCGAAGCATGATTGCGGAGCGTAGTCTCTTACTCCCCCGCGAGTGCAAAAATGAGCCCGGAGTCATCTCACTCGAACACGATGGATCGTTGTTAGAAATAGTTCAAGTCGAGTCCTAAACTAGTTGGGTCCAACTTCATCGCCTCGAGCCTCTACAACGCCCGAGGCCAGGCCACAGCCGTCACCTATGGCGACGGCACCACCAGCAGCTACAGCTATCTCGACAGCCGCGTCTTCCTCTCCAGGGTGCTCACCCAGAGGTCTACGGCGACCCTCCTCGATCTCACCTACACGAGGAACGCCAAGGGCCTCATCACCGCCATTGCCCCTCCCAATGCGACGAGGGCCTGGGCCTATACCTATGATGGCATCGATCGGCTGACGCTTGCCGACAACCAGACCGATAACAGCCTCGACCGCAGCTACGGCTACGACGATGCCGACAACATGACCTATAATTCCGGTCTCTGCGCGGCCAACCCCAACCTCGTCTATGCCGCAGGGGCTCACCCCCACGCCCCCACCTCGATCTGCGGCACGGCCGTCACCTATGATGCCAATGGCAACACGCTCTCCTATGATCCCGATGGCAGTGCGGGGGCCATCCAGCCGAGAACCATCACCTATGACGGGGAGAACCGCCCCATCTCTCCGTCTCCCAGAACGGCAACGCGGCCAGCTTCGACTATGGCCCCGACAGTGAGCGCACCGCCAAGAGCTTCCTCGGCCAAACCCGCTACTTCTTGGGCGCCGATGCCGACGTCGCCTTCGATGCCGCAACACCCCAGGGGCTCCTGACCTCATACCTCTACCCGGACGTGAAGCGCGAGGGCACCGCCACCGACTTCCTCCTCAAGGACCACCTCGCCTCGAACCGGCTCTCGATCCGCATGGGCGGCGCCACCACCAAAGCCGACTACGCCCCCTATGGACAGCCCCTCACCACCAACGGATCCTCCATCCTCACCGGCAAGGCCTGTTTCTTGGTCAGTGAAGATCCACATGATTGTCTGGAGAGCGGTGCCCAGATTGAACTTTTGGAAGGACACAGAGTGTCAGCAGTTCTGCGCGTGGATGGTCTGCCTTGTTCAAGCTGAAATACTGCCGACAGATGCGAGGGTTTAGCGTCGGGTCATCCCTTGACTATTTCCTCTCGACCGCTTCAAATTTAAGTGAAGCGTTCTACCGGATGAACCTTCAATGAAGCTTAGTCCGGAGAAAGCCGTAAACTCAAAATCGAGGGAGGGTGTTGCGTGCAACGCGGACGAGGCGCTAGCTTTCACCCATGATGACCGACTTACTGATCGATGGCATGCTATCGGGCACCGGCGTACGTGACGCGGACGCGGGCGGGTATGTCGCGCTGGATGACATAGGGCTGTAGGTATCCGCATTCCGCACTAGACTTCAGTTTCGAAGCAGATGAGAATGAAGCTTAAGCCTATGACGATGCCGATACTCGTCGGGCCCTGCATTGATCGGCATGGTTGCAGGGCTGGTAGGCCTGCCGACATCTCTTATCCCGATGCTGGTCATCGCTGCGGTCCCAGGTTCGCTAACGATTAAGCGACCGACCTCCCATTTGTCATGCGTTGGGCAGTAGATTTATCAGCACGAACATATTTGAGGCCACAGCTCAAACTTCACCGTGGGAACATCATGCGGAAGAAGAGGGCAGATTCCTAATTGGTCCTAAACACCGTTACGAGCTTGGAGGAAAAACTGCTGTGGAAATGGATTTTCGGTAGTCGACCTCATTGAACCTGAACGGCCCCAAATTCTCAATTGTGACTGGTGGCAGGTGGGAAGCTTCGTAAGCAAACTGACGCCAAGCGACAGCATGACCGTCGCGTACCACGAAGGCTCCGATCACTCCGCAGCCAAAGTCTCCGCAGACTGGACAAATATACAAGGTAACTCTGCCGCTAGGCAGGTCTCCAGGTAATTCCAGAAGCAACCTATCTCTGGTTTCGCTATCAACGGGTTGATACTCGCCTCCCAACCTGGGAGCCATCTGTCTAAAGGGTCTTGGAAGCAGCTGCCGGAGAGGTCGGCCTGAGATAAAAAAATCATAGCGGTGTCCAGCCAGCGTGCTGGTCGTCAACCTAATTTCGAGAGTTTTCATTTCTAATGCCTTGTTTCGATGGCTTGTGATCGACGTCCTCCGGTCCGCCGACTGACTATAATCGAGCTTTGCGAAAGACGGGTCCATTCACAAGGTCGGAAACAGTGGCACTGGCAATAAGTCGCAAGAAAACAACGCGATTAAATCATCGGAATGCCCAAGTAGCAAAAACGCCGCAGGAGAATCAGTATTGCCCGATTGGGGTGCAGAGGAGGAACTCGCCGACACGTCCGTTTTTACCGATTTGTGATCCCTTACCTCGGGGAACCATTACCCACTATTCGCGCCCAGCGGCGGCACTCATCGTTGTGTCATCTGCAGCCATCAGCAGGAGCTCCTCATGGCCCCCACTCAGCGTCTCGGAGTCGACATCGTCGCCAGCGGCAAGACCGACGCCGCTTTCAACTCCTCGAAAGAGCTCCTCGACCAGGTGCAGGCCGCGCAAAAGGCGGTCAACAGTTTCGCCGGTCCCATGCGGCAAGCCGAGAGTGCAACAGCCCGTTTCTCAAGTCGCATTCAGAACGCCTCGTTCAAGCTGAGCGACTTCACTGTGAAGGGGGGGCGCCACCGATGCCAGACGCCGGCAGCTGCCCGCTATTGTGCTGCAGCGATGCTGGTGCGGCCGCGGCTGACGGTGGTGGGGTATGGCAGCATGCTCTCCTATCATCAATGGCGATGTTGGACTTAATTCGTCGCGACCTGTGGCCCGGTTACAAGGGAAGTTGACCGATCTGCTGACATGTAGGAAAACAGAATTTGCAGCTAGGCCGTAGGAGAGGTTCGTGCCGCTAGATTTGTGCGTAATTGGCAAAGATGGAGCACCGGGTAAGACCGTCCCCCTCACTGTCGAGCTCCACAAAGAGCTGGTAGATGCCGGGTCGGCGAACGGTCTATTGAAGATTCAGATACTCGATAATTACTACGAGGATGCTGAGATCGCTGTCCAGTATCTTGATGACCTGCTGGCAGAAGTTGGTCTCCTGCGTACTATCGGCATATCGGCAGATCTTCAGCTATTTCTAGATTATCTACTTGAACTAATTAAATATGCCCTAGCCAACGGCAATTCTCTTCATGCAATAGCGGACTAGAGCATATTGGGGAGAAGAGAAGGCGAATGAGTAAAGATTGCGCTCAACCGAACAGATGAACGTCCTGGTCCAATATCCGCTACACAACGATCAACCTTCCTCGGAATCTTCGACCGTCTTCACTCCAAAGCCCGGTCCTACGACTGGCTAACAACTTCTTGTTTGTGTAGACTCAAGATTGATAACTGTTAGAAGGCGTACGTGAAATGGTGTGGATTTGGGCTTCACCTAGAGAACTATATGAATTCCGTGCCGAATTCCACGGCTTTCATCCAGAACCTCTTGGGACGAAAGGTCTGCCTTACTTCACGGAAGAACCTCTAACAACGGAAACGCAAGCAGTCCTCAAAACGCAGTATTCCCTCAAGAAATTTAGAAAACGACACAGTCCGCCGGTGCTTGGTTCGTTTGCTGTAGTGGATGAACTATGGAGAGACATAATTCTTAGTTTTGTTCCCGCCGAGCGGGTCCAATTCGTTCCCGCTCGCATCACGGCAAGAGGGGAAGTATGTGAGGAGTTCTATCTCATGCTTCCTTTCGACAGGGTCGTTGGCATCGACAAATACAATTCTGAGATAGGCAGCATGATCGAGAATGAACACGGAACCCATATCTTCATTCTTAACAAAATCGTCTTACATCCAGATTGTCTTAGGGGCCTTCATCTTGCACGAGATAGGCAAGCCTCAACAATCCTTTATATCTCTGACGACCTCAAGACGGCTCTTTCCGCTACAGGCCAAAGCAGTTCATTTTATACCGTTGACGAATACAACTACGGCGTACTGTCGAATGATAGGCCAGTATACAACTAGGTTACTTGAACATCCTGAGTTTCGACTTGGCGGTATTGCGAGACTCACGGAGCAATTGCAGCCCGGTCACGCGCTGACACCGTTGACTCCAATCCTTAGCACTAAGGTTGAAAAACGTTGGGAGTGTAATTAAAGGTTGAAGATGAACGGTGGTGACGATGACGAAAATTTCTATCCATTTTCGGTGGCGCGGAATGACGCCCGACCGGTCCCGCGCCTCCCTGACCTCGGCGAACGGCATTCTGGCTGCCCGAGATATTAGAACATCATCAGTAGTCCTCGTCCGCAGCCGGGGGGACAAGTGATGACTGTCAAGTGTTATGGTGAAGATCCTGCTGACTACGGGTATTTCACTTTAGGCGGTCGCTTGAACTGAAGGTATCAGCCGTTGAGACTGTCGCGCTTGGCCTGGTTGATGTTTGCCTCACTATTGGGAGGATGCGATCTGTTCAATTACGAAGCGGACTACCTTCCCATAACGACCCTATGGGATTCCAAGAGCGGTTTCTACATTGAACTGGGAGAAGTAGCTACGATGAGTTCTCTTGGATATACCGTTCAAGTATTCAACGACGCCAAATCGCGGGCAGGCGTGATAAGTAGCTACAACGCCGTAATTTACGTGTCAAAATTAGAGGACGATAACATTCGACTAATCGTCCAAGAGGGGTGTTATGTTCTCAATGCTCGTTTTAATACGGGGGGCTTGATCACTCCTGCTTGGCGAGATCCGGAATCTGGAAAGACAATCTGCTTCGACGTTGTGCCAAAACGTGACCCGAAGAATCCGTGAGAATATCAAGATGACTCAAAAACTTCGTTGGCGAAAAGTAACCGATATAAACCGCGACTTTGCGTTGATCGAATTGCTTCAATACGACGTTCCAATTCTGGATATTGGATACTCCAATTCTGGGAAATTTGAATTGGCCTTCAATCTAATGATTGCGAATCAGATTATCCCCTATGAGGAGTTCATGACTTGCTTGGTTGAGGGGCGAAATATGGCCGATCTTGATCGGCAAGCTACATAAATCCATATTCCCAGGGCTACGAGTGCTGGTCTGATGGTTCTCTGAAGCGCAAGCGCATGGCCGATGGCAGCTGGACTGGCAATTCCTCTATGATCTCGGCGGCCGTCTCGCCACTTTCCAGAATGCCAACACACCGTCTCCGACCGAGCCCTCGAGCTTCATCGCCTCGAGCCTCTACAACGCCCGAGGCCAGGCCACAGTCATCACCTATGGTGATGGCACCACCAGCAGCTACAGCTTCTCGACAGCCGCGTCTTCCTCTCCAGGGGGCTCACCGGGAGAACCGCCCCATCTCTCCGTCTCCCAGAACGGCAACGCGGCCAGCTTCGACTATGGCCCCGACAGTGAGCGCACCGCCAAGAGCTTCCTCGGCCAAACCCGCTACTTCTTGGGCGCCGATGCCGACGTCGGACGTGAAGCGCGAGGGCACCGCCACCGACTTAGCGATGTGCCAACGCCGGGAAGCCGAGGACCTTGCGCTGTTGACACCAGTCGAGCGGCAGCTCGTCGCACCGCTTGAGACGCTTGGGACATAAAAAAGATCAATAGACAATGGATATGTCAGTATTGGCATTCGAGCATACAACGAAGGCATAGATCTCAAGTGAATGTGCGTTGGAAGTGTATTCCTCTTGTGCTTGCGCTGTCGGGATGTGATCTCCAAACAGCTGAGGGAGATTATTTCCCTATAACAACAATCTGGGACGCAAAATGCGGTTTCCATGTTGAACTCGGGCAGCTGGATACGATCAGCTCTCACGGTTATGTAGTGCAGATATTCAAAGATGCGAAGCCGAGAGCCGGAATCGTGAAAGAGACAAATGCAGTCATTAACATAGCGGGGATGCTAGACGACGACATTAAGCTATACTCAAAGGATGGATGTTACGTTCTCGAGGCACATTTTGGATATGGCGGTCTAGTTCGCCCCGTCTGGCGCGATCCTGACACCGGCAAGTCGATTTGCTTCGACGTTGTTCCGGAACGCGGCCCCAAGCCATATAGGTGAGACTTGAAAGTGGCCTACGCGTCGACATGATTGAGGGTAAAATTTCAAATCCTCTGCAGATTATGCGCAATATGGAGAAGTCCGCCAGAGCGCAGGGAGCAACAAGTCTACGTATCGAAGGTACTATTGCCAACGACAGGCTATATAACGCGCTGCAGCAGCGATGCGGTCTCACGTCACAAGGACCTACAGATACTATTACAATTCCGCTAAGGCGAAACAATGAATGTAGTAAGTAGAGCACATAGAATCCTCGGAGCAATGGCCAACTATCGGAAGTCCCAAGAGAAAGACGAGAACTCCGAAGGTGTCAATGAACACCTTGGCCAAGCGATCGGAAGTTATCATAATCCCGGTCCGACTGGGGAAGTAGTCAAAGTATATTGCAATGGAATTTCATGGAAAGCAGATGACAATCTAGTCAAGGTCCGATTTGCTGAACTGACGAAGATTGAGGTGCCAATTGGTAAAGAAAGCGAAGCGCTATTACTTACTTTGAACGATGGCCAGAGGCTTGTTATGCCAGTAAAAGGCCGTCGGTGCCGATTTCTCGATTCGATGGAAATGCTAAGATTCCTCAATCGGGTTGTAGGGGATCTGCAAAAGTGACCGACAGCCTCCCTCGTCCAGTGCGACGATCTCTGCACCAACGGGCAGGATTGTGCCCATAGCTAAAAATACTGGTCGGAAGGTCCTCTGAAGAACAAGCGGATGGCCGGCAATTGGACGGGCTACTTCCTTTGTGATCTGGGCGAGCACCTTTGATCTATTTTGAACGTCCATACGCCGCCTCCTACTCACAACTTGCCAAGACTCTAAAAGCTGCTGGATGAAAGTTCAGTGGCAAGTCAGACAGAAGGAATTAATTTCTGTCGCTTCGAGCTGAAGAATACCGATTCGGCGGCCTTGCCAAACAGGGCTCTGCCGCCTAGTCCTGATTTACTTGGGTTGGTTACCCAAATGAATTCGTTTGGATAGAATAATTCATTCTCACATTACTCTTTCGAAACGGATAGTGTGCCACACGCGCAGCATCTTGACTTCCTATCTCCATGCCGACGTGAAGCGCGAGGGTATGCGAAGCGCTGGTCCTTCCTCTCGTAGAGGGCGCCCGGTTTCGTAATGATCTCCCAGGCAATGCGGGCGATCTTGGCCGCAACAGCGACGATTGCCTTGTTCGGATGCATTCGTGCCTCGGGACCCTCCATCCAGTTCCAGTTCCCCAGGCTGCAAGAAGATGGCAGGGGACGTGCGGGACAACATCGGCGAAGAGGACGAACTAGAGCGGGCACACCGGAACATGGCTGCCGGAACTCCCGGACCCGCCGACATTCGAGCACTCGTCAAGGCGGAGCTGATGACCGCCGACGAAGCCGTTATGTGCGACAAGATGTTGGCCTCGGGCGGCTTTAAGCGTGGGCCAAAAGGGTCTACGGTGCCAACGCAAGATGCGGGAGCGGGCCTGGTCGGAAGGGGCATAAACCCAAAGCCTGGCACCCGCGTTCGGCCCGAAGGAATCCCAGAGAATTGGCGCATCGGACCGTCCAGATCAAAAGGCGGTATCAAATTCCAAGACCCAAAGAATCCCGGCAATCACGTCCGGGTTGAACAGGGCAAGCCAAATAGCCAATATCCACATTCCCAAGGCCCATACGTTAGAGACGTACGAAATGGTCCGTATCGTGATAACCAGAGTAACGTCGTCCCGAAACACAATGCGAGCGGACACGCCCCACTTGATCAATATAGGGGATACCAACAATGACTTGGAGTTCTGATAAAATAATATTCCCAATCCTCGAGAGTTCTCTTCTTGAACTTGCTGATGACGCATTTCAGCGGCGCGTATGGCTCGGTTATAGCAAGACGGAAATGTCGAGCATGACGGAGGCCACTGCGGGTCTATTCGATGATTCCAATCTGGATTGGGCGTTGGAAAAACAGCAGGTCGTCTTTTCCCCTGACATCGATAATGAGCTTAGAAAACTCGGCAAAAAGCTGAGTCGAAGTCTCACTTTGGAGGAGAAAGTTGGATTGGAAGCCGTACTTGACTCTGCTGAATGGAAAGAAATCCAGAATACGGCAGGCCGTATTCTATCCGAAATAAACAAACTCCGCTGATTTCTGTCCCAAAGGCGAGTCGCTGATTTGTTGGCGCCCCCGTCATCTATGACGCCAAAGGCAACACCCTGTCCTATAACCCCGACGGCAGCGCCGGTCCCATCGCCGCCCGGACCCTCGCCTATGACGTCGAGAACCGCCCCGTCTCGGTCACCCAGTACGGCAATACTGCAAGCTTCGACTATGGTCCCGACGGCGAGCGCACCGCCAAGAGCTTCCTGGGCCAGACCCGCTACTTCTTGGGCTCCAACGCCGAGGTCGCCTTCGATGCCGCAATGCCCCGGGGGCTCTTGACCTCATACATCTACCCGGACGTGAAGCGCGAGGGCACCGCCACCGACTTCCTCCTCAAGGACCACCTCGCCTCGAACCGGCTCTCGATCCGCATGGGCGGTGCCACCACCAAAGCCGACGACGCACCCTACGGCCAGGCCAGACGATATCAATGGTGTAAGCGGCAGTAAGCAGGAGAGCACCAGTTCCTCAAGCAAGGAAAAGGACGAGAAGAAGACTGATCCGCAGGATCCCCAGGGTAAATCAAAAGCAGCACGCAGTGGCAACGATGTTTCAGGCCACCCCACTGGGATTGGCGGTATCGGTGGATATGAAGATATCATGCTGCTCCAAGACACTATTGATATCGCTAAGAGAAGGCAGGAGTTTCAGCAATCAGGGGCGGGCTGGTACAGCTTGAAAGTCGTAGCCGGGTCAGCAATTGGCGCAGCAGCCATCCTCGGAGGACCAAGTGCCAAGGTAGCAGGAAAAGCGGCGTCCATTGCGATCGAGGAGGCAGGCGTCGCTTTTAAGGACTTCACTGGAGCGTTGAGTGAGACAATTAAATGGCTTGAAGGACGGGGCTCTAATGCTGAACAAGCTACTATAGGAAAGTTCGGTGAAAATGCCGGCAGGCCAATTGGCATGAAGTCGGCGAGTGGTAAGTCTGGCTTCCGTGTTGAGTTCGATGAGCGGCATGGTGCTCACATCAATGCGTGGTCAGGCAAGGAGAAACAGACTTTCAGTTTTGAAGGGAGTCAGTCGATGGTCAATCAAATCGTAAAGCAGTTCGAAAAGGAAAGACCGTGAGTTCGTACGACGATGATCTCCGACAGGCGCTAGAAGTAGAGTTGAAGGGCGGACAAGTCCATGAAGTTGGCGAATCTGGCCCCATCTTCCATCAACTCTCAAAGATATTCCCTTCAATTGGTTCTAAGATTGATTGGAAACGAGTTCCGGGGTCTATTGAGTGGGTAGAGACTGACGAATCGCTGCAACTTCAGCGGTTGATCGAGTTCTTCGACGAAGTGTGTGAAAGGTTTCAGATCAGCGGCCCTGTACTCTATGTCGGTGACAGCGCAACAGATATCGCAGTTGAGGGCCAAGTTGACGCGATCCGGCGAGTTCTTCCTGGACTCTTGGGCATTCCCCAACACCACTATTTCATTGGCTCAGACTTCACTTGGTGCATCTGTTTGACGATGGAAGGCGATATGGGGTTTGGGCGATCTACGCCTCCCTCATGCCATTAACTGAGTATACTCTGGAGTTTGGGACACCAACGTCACACTTTGCTGCTGGGCTTGGGTTTGCTCGCCCTCGAACACCGGCCACATGTTCATGTAGCGCTTCGTTGACCGCTGGGTACCCGCAATGTGCGGTAGGCTCGCGTGATAGATCCGGGCAGCGATTGTTGCGATTATGGTCCCGACAGTGAGCGCACCGCCAAGAGCTTCCTCGGCCAAACCCGCTACTTCTTGGGCGCCGATGCCGACGTCGCCTTCGATGCCGCAACACCCCAGGGGCTCCTGACCTCATACCTCTACCCGGACGTGAAGCGCGAGGGCATCGCCACCGACTTCCTCCTCAAGGACCACCTCGCGTCGAACCGCCTCTCGATCCGCATGGCCGTCAATTCAGGTGGCTGCCGACCGGCCATAATCGCTTCGACTATATCGGGCGCGAGGAAAGCGAGGAGGAGGAGCCTGCTGATCTCGCTGGCCGGAAGAATGCTATTTCTTCGAACAGAAAGCGTGAACTCGAGAAGCTAAAAAACGCAGTTGAGAAGAGAGTTAAGGAGGATAAGAAGAATAGTGAAAACCAAAAGAAAGACCAAGGAAAACAAACAGATAATTAACGTTCTGCAAGTATGTCAAATCATCCTCTTTAGGGACGAACCCACATGCCTATCCGAAAGCCGGTAGTGATTGGCCTTGACGATTTAGCCAGAAGCCAATCATTTGGCCCAATCGCGATCGGGGCGTCCCTGCGCGATATAGGGCCGTTGTTGCATGCGCCGCGATATTGGGGATTTGGCCTGGAGGAGAAGCTGAACTTTTATGCCTCTTTTGGTGGTATAGAGGTCCATTTTGAAACTGAATTTGATATGCCTCGTGTTCGTTACGCCGAATTGAGTATCTCGACGTTCAAGGGTAATGTCGTTCGGTTCCTTGACAAGTATGCCGGTGGTTCGTTGCGCCTGAGAAATAATCTTCCGCAAGGCGGAAACGAATTCGAGTCCGCAAAGCGCTTCTTTGTGCAAAGGGAAATTCAGTTCACGACGTCGTTCGAGGAGCAGGTAATGGATGAGACCGCCGCTGTGCTGAATTGTGGCCGCTTACATTTTTATTACCGGGACCATGAATGCCCCGTTCTGGATTTGATCAGTCTTTCATAACATGAGCAACTCAGTGAAACCGAAGCAACTCTCGGTGAAGATCCAACACTCATGGAAGGGATTAAAGCTTGCAACTGTGTTGGTCTTTAGCCGGCCGTAAGGTCTCTGGTCGACCAATCCAGATCTCGTTTATGCAGCGCATGACGCTGCCCCTCCCCAAGGCAATCTGGCCTTGATGCCATAGCGCAATTCGAAGGCCTGAATTCACAGAGCCACGTTCGAGCAACAGACTATGCAAGCTCGACGACGACAACATGAAGATTTATGACCCAAAGGCTCCTGAGAGTTGGACCAAAGATCAAATCCGAGCAGCACTCTCGATCATGGGCAAGCCGACTCCGAGTGAATTTTCAGTAGAGACGGCGAAGATGAAGGCATCTCAGATCAGTTCTGAAGGTGACGCAATTTGAGCGTACGGTGGGTTCATCCCGTCTCTATCGGTTAGGTCGCAAGAGTTCAAATCTATGTATGCCTCTAAGGGAAGGGTTACTGGAGGCCCTTGGGACATAAAAAAGATCAATAGACAATGGATATGTCAGTATTGGCATTCGAGCATACAACGAAGGCATAGATCTCAAGTGAATGTGCGTTGGAAGTGTATTCCTCTTGTGCTTGCGCTGTCGGGATGTGATCTCCAAACAGCTGAGGGAGATTATTTCCCTATAACAACAATCTGGGACGCAAAAAGCGGTTTCCATGTTGAACTCGGGCAGCTGGATACGATCAGCTCTCACGGTTATGTAGTGCAGATATTCAAAGATGCGAAGCCGAGAGCCGGAATCGTGAAAGAGACAAATGCAGTCATTAACATAGCGGGGATGCTAGACGACGACATTAAGCTATACTCAAAGGATGGATGTTACGTTCTCGAGGCACATTTTGGATATGGCGGTCTAGTTCGCCCCGTCTGGCGCGATCCTGACACCGGCAAGTCGATTTGCTTCGACGTTGTTCCGGAACGCGGCCCCAAGCCATATAAGTGAGACTTGAAAGTGGCCTAGCTGTCTCGGCCCATCTCCGTCACCCAGAACGGCAATACCGCCAGCTTCGACTATGGTCCCGACAGTGAGCGCACCGTCAAGAGCTTTCTCGGCCAGCCCTGCAGCCGAACCAGACCTGCGCCATGGACTTTGTTCATGACCAGCTGGCGATGGGCAAGAAGATCAGAATCCTCAAGGTGGTCGACATCTTCTCGAAGTTTTGGCGCTATGAAGCAGCGGTCATCGATCTATTCTCGCGCCGTGTGTCCGGCTGAGCAATTTGGCGGCCACACTCTCCAAATATGTCACGGGACAGTTCTCAACGGCTAACTTCAATGAGCGAGGAGCCTCCGGTGATCGAGTGCGCTGAAGTAACCAAGCTGCGACGTAGAAATTGGCCTCGCACAGTTGGACTTGTTGAACGTCTGGATCGGTGTCCCGAGCCGCTTGGAATACTGCAGATGGGGAGAGTGAGCCGGCATAGAGTTGGAGAATCGGAGCCGGCCACTTTGCAGCATCAATCCTGGCAAGGCCATCCGCCGAGTGCGCGGCCTGTATATCTGGACCGACTGCGATATCTTCCCAAAGATAGACGTAAGGATCGTCGGGTTCGAGAGATCTCGCTCGGGCGAAGTCGACCAGTGCACGCTTGGCGTCTCCGATCTGCAAGAATAGCCAACCTCGGAAGAATACAACTTTGTGGCGATCAGAATGTTGATCGTAGACAGCATTAAGGTCTGCGAGGGCTGCCTCTACGTTGTCCATCTGCGCATATGCGAATGCTCGTTCGAGCTGAGCAGTATGGAGAGTGCCTCGTTCGAGAGCTATAGCTGCGGTAAAATCAGTGAGCGCTTCCTTCATTCGGCCCTGCATCCGGAACAATTTACCTCGCGTACTGTAGCCACCGGCGTATCTCGGATCGAGCGCAATCGCGCGGTCGCAGTCTTCACCAGCTTCCGTGAATCGCCTTTGCTGAGCACGAATTTCGCAGAGTAAAGAATAAAAATTATCGAGGTCAGAGCGAAGTTCAATAGCTCTACTCGCATCGTCGTCGGCGTGGGCGTATTCGTGCATAGACTTGAAAACAGAGGCTCTGAATATGTAGTTGAATGGATTGTTCGGTTCAGCTTGCATTAACTGTTTGCTGTCAGACAGCGCGGATTCGAACTGCTTCAAATCAGACCAACATTCCGCGCGTCTCAACAGAGCCTCGGTATGATTGGAGTCACTGGAAAGCACCCGTGTATAGGTGTCGATGGCATCGCTGCAGTGCCCCTGCGTTACCTGAAGATCGCCCAGATCCATTAGGACAGGTACATTGTTTTTGTCATGGGAAAGCGCTGACAGGATATCGCTCATTGCCGCCGGCTCATTCTTCAGGATCCTATAGGTCCGACCACGGCCTTGATAGATCGACACATAGAGCGACTCTGAAGCGCCCTTCGATCTCGTGTCACATTGCCTCCAACGCAACATCTTCAGGGCATCCAACGCTGCTGCGTATTCGGCGAGTGCTAAGTCATCGCTTTCGGCTCGCACAAACACTCTTGCTCTAAGATTGAGAATTTCGGCGCGCCAAACATTATCTCCGCATTCATCGCCGTTCCACAGCGCGAGGGCCGCCGAGAGATCGCTCATCGCTTGGTCATATCGTCTCAGATTCTTCAATGCCTCTGCACGTCCCTCGAGAGCCAGAGATTTACTGTCCTTGCCGGTGGCGCTATCGACCACCTCACCGAAGGCGACAACGGCGTCCGCGTAATTGCCCGCCGACATTGCTGCGTCACCTCTCGCGAGCAGAGATGAAGCAGATTGGGGTGTGTCACCTAGGCTGACGCCGGGAGTTCCCACAACGAGGACGCAGCTCAATGCCACGCACACGATTATGTCAGTCACCAGCTTCATCGAGCGCTCCCCGCAATCGTAATACAACCCCACTTCTTTACGTAGTATTCTCTGACATATTGCAGAAGAAGGCGTCACTCCAATATGCTGACTTCAGATAACTCAGGTATGGGATAGTTGACTAGCAAGTGCCCAGAATGCGGTGAGACGATTCATCTGGAGGTTGATTTCTCTCCATGGTGCTCAAAATGCGAGTGGAACGTCTCGCCATCCGAACTCCCGCCTGGGACGTCGTATTGGGAGCGTCGGTTCGAGGAGTTCAGCCGGAGGGCAGGTTCCGAACTGCTTAAGGATATGCTCGTCGAGAAGGACCCGGCATCTGCTCACGCAAGGCAAAACCTCTCAGACATTCTCGCGAATGTCATCTCGGCCATCATCTTTCTCATTGCCTTCGCTCTTTTCGGGGGAGGACTCTACCTGGGCCTTACCCACTGGCGAGAACATTCGGTGGCAGTCATAGCCGTGCTGATGATACTCCTAGCTGCCATCGTGCGACCGAGGATACTGAAGATGCCTAGGTCGGTGCAGCCTCTGAGCGCCTTCCCCGCCCTCAACAGTCTTGTCGACGACGTCGCTGACAGATTGAATATTCCCCGTATCCGAAACGTAGTCATTACCGATGACTTCAATGCCTTCGTATTCCAGGCCGGAATTCGGCGAGAGCCGTGCCTCGGGATCGGACTACCTCTTTGGTTCGTCCTGTCCCCTCAGGAACAGGTATCCCTCATTGCCCATGAGCTTTCACATCTGCACAACGGGGATCCGGCACGCAGGTTTTTCCCAAGTTCAGCTCTCTACGCGCTCCGCATATGGAGGAAAATGATGAACACCGACTGGGAGGAGGTGCCATTCTGGACCCTGATTGGCGGCATACCCTTCATTCTGTTGGGAAGGGCAATTCAGGCCGTCGAATTTGCGCTGAGGCTGCTCATGTATCGGAGTCAGCAGCGCGCCGAGTTTCTTGCCGACTTCCGCGAGGCGACGGTGGCGGGCACCGAAAGTGCCGTTTCGGCACTCTACAAGTTGGGTTACGGCCAGTACCTGAAGAGGGCTTGTGACAAGGCATATTACGGCGGAGACAACGTCGGAAAATCCTTGCTGACGACGTTCCGCACGGTTGTCGACCATTTGCCGCAGAGCGAGCACGAGCGGCTGAGGCGACAGATGACCCGAGAGTACGCGAGGGTAGATACCACCCATCCACCGACCCGTGATCGGATTGCCTTTTTGACACGCTTTCCTGCGCCAGCAAGCTTGGTCTTTCCCCAAGAACAACACGCCGCGATTTTACGCGAACTCTCGCCGCTGGCAGAACGCATGGGCGGGCGGATCATGAACGCCTACGATTATGAATAGAGCATACTTCGCGAACTTTGTACCCGATAAGAAAACTCAATTGGTTCTGAAATGACTCTGAGCGATGACGATCTTGACCAGCTACTGTACAAAGGATTTCTCATTGATGTGGTTAAGCCATGAAATCCATTATAATAATATTCAATGGTCAACCGAATCTGAACTACATGGCCACTGTGTATAGTGCTCAAGGAAGAACGAGCATACAATCCCCCAAAAGGCTTGTAGTTGAAGGTGAATGGGGGTGGTTTGCAATAGACGTTGACGCCGAGCTTGAGGCGGACTTCTCGGAATCTGAGCGAGACCAGATCACCCGGGTTGTTCCTGAGCCCATATTTGCCCAGATGCCGTACAGTAACTCGTTTTCAGCAAACTTGGCGGTCGAGCTAATGCCGACGACGGCAGAGACATTAATCGATAATGATCATGGGATGCTGCTGAGAATCAATGAAGTGAGAGAGATGATTCATGCAGGCAAGGAATGGCAAACCGCTCCCAATTAAGAGGACCTGCATGAGTCTTAGTAATTCCGCCGCCATCGACCTTGTATCAATGTTGCCAGGTGAACCAGGTCGTTCGATGTTAATAATATACGATAACGGTGAAATCACAGATGGCTCTGAACGTGAACGCGCGTTTAAGAAGAAGCTTTCACCCTATGTGCTGTTTGTACGATCTGGTCAATTTTCGGATGTCTATCCCGGTCTATCCGATGCGGTCCTGTCCATAGAGGTTGTGTGTTCCTTGCCGCCCACAGAGGGCATGAAGAGCATTGCAGGGATGCACAGCCGCGGAGTCTCGAACTTGTTCCTGCCAGTCAACATCTCTGAGGAAGTTGAGTTCCGGAGGAAGATGGGGCTTCCAGGAGTGAGGAGAAGTGTAGAGAATTGAATTGTACTGGTTAGGATTATCCGAGCTTTGGATTGTTGCAATTCCGTGTAATTCGACGTTACGAATTCCTGGCTCGGGGAAAGGCGTTCACAGCGACGTTGAAATCTGACCTCTACGTGAAATACCTGTGCCGCCTACCAAAAGAACGCGGGGAATTCCGCCGCCACCCGACGAGGCTGACCTGCCCCTGAAAACTTCCTCCAGATAGATTTAGAGTCCGGCCAGAAAAAAAGAAGACGGACGATGAAGAGGAAGTGATTCACGGAAGAACAAATCATCGGTGTCCTGCGGGAGCAGGAGGCGGGCGCGAAGACGGGGACCTGGCGCTGAAGCACGGCGTCTGGGAGGACATACGGGACATTGCTGGACGCCACATGTTTGATGACGCTAATAAACGTACGGCTCTAGCGGTTTCTCAAAGGATCCTCGGCCCAACCGCAGATCCCGCCAGGATCAGGTCTGCGATTGATAGTGTCGCAAGGGGCGACATTTGAGATGTCGCGGACATCACAAGGACTCTCGCGCGATGAGGTATAGAAATGCGTAAGTTGACGAGCGAACTCATAGCAGAGGGGCATCTCAGCGAAGAAGGGATTAATGCTTGGCGCGAAATCGCTGATCTATTGGCCTCACTAGATATGATTGGACGGGATGGAGTCAGCGCCATCTTCAAGATAGATGGACTTCGTGACGAGGGTACCAGCTATACGATAACGTTAAGTGGACCGCGACTCGGAGAAAGTTTCTTTAGGATGGACGAGACCGACCTACCAAAACTTCTGGAAGCCGCGATTACCTACTATCGAAAAACGATATGGGCACAGCCTAGGTAAAATGAAACGTACTCCCCATCAGGTCATATGCGTCTGGCGTGAACCATCAAGCGCGAACATGTTCCACCGCATTCTGGTACGCGCCCGCCCTATGTTCCGGATCACCGAACGTTTCGGGATATCGATGGTCATCCGAACGGTATAAGCATTGAGACCGTTCGCAAAAGACTGCCTCCCGATTTAAATCGTGGGTACGAAGGCAACTTTCTGCCTTCCTTGCCTTGCGGGGGCCATCTTTATTGGAGGCTCTCGTTGAATGTCGCAGAAACCGAAGGTCCTTCCACTGGAGTGAAACAAAAAATGCAGTTGCAAGTCGACCACATCATGTTTCCTGTTTACTTCAACAACGCTTTCCTAGCTTTCGTTGAAGAGAACTGGAAACTCAAAGGAGTCGGGCGGGTCTTTTCAGAACCTCAAAATGATGCCTTTAAGGGGGTGTATCTGCAGGGCAGGAGCTTTTATGTCGAGTATCTTTCGACCGTTGAGTCGGAGCCGTACTGGTCAAACGCGCTTTGCGTGGTTGTGCCAAGGGAGTTGTGGCGATACTACGCGAAGCCGGACCTTCAATCAGAGCACTTCCTCGTACCTAAGTTCGGATGCGGCTTTTCTCTGGTAAGTCCTGAATCTCCTCATCTGCATACAAGTCTTCCGGAGCAAACCTATGATGGTTTATCCATCCGAATTTCCGCCACCCTAGAATCCGAGTTAAAGACGCTTGCCGGGCAGAGTTGGACACTGCCGCCCCAAGTCCGTGTGCATGGTGGGCTTCACCATGCTCACGACATGCTCGTCCTTGATGCTCAATCCAGGGTTGTTGCGCCATTATACCAAGCCAACCCGCTCTTGCGGGAACATCTCTAGGAGGATGTTAGGGGGGAAGTGTGCGGCTGGCCGTAAGGAGCGTAGTCGGCTTTGGTGGTGGCTCAGCCCATGCGGATCGAGAGGCGGTTCGACGCGAGGTGGTCCTTGAGGAGGAAGTCGGTGGCGGTGCCCTCGCGCTTCACGTCGGCATGGAGATAGGAGGTCACGAGCCCCTGAGGGGTTGCGGAATCGAAGGCGACTTCGGCATCGGCGCCTAAGAAGTAGCGGGTTTGGCCCAGGAAGCTCTTCGCGGTGCGCTCGCCGTCGGGGCCATAGTCGAAGCTTGCGGTATTGCCGTTCTGGGTAACGGAGATGGACGTCCAGCGCGTTAGCTATGTTTCCGTTACAGATGAACGGGGACGTGGGTAAGGAGTCAGCGATGGATACTCCGAACCAATGAAGTCAAGGAGAGAAGCGATGTGCATAAGGTGAAGGCCGATCAGTCCATCCTGAATATCATCGATGTCTCTCACTACCTCCGCGTCATCATAGAGATCGCCTATTGTCATTTCAGGTGGAGGCTCTGACAGTTCAAACGCCTTATCTGGATCTAGGTGCCAATACCAGTCATGACCTAGTGACACTTCGCTCAGTCCGTTCACTTGTGCTCGAGCAAAGATCAACTTAATCGCCGTCAGAATTTGTTCAAGAGAGACTGTGATTTTCTCATCCTTAGAGGTGGTCTTTGTCATCACCGTTTCCTGGGCTCTCCTGCTTTTCTGTCCTGCTCTGATCTTCTTCTCCCCTCTTTTCTCGCTCATTTTTATCACTCTCCCGCTCTTTCCTGCGTTTTTGAGTTCTGCCTTGCGTTTCACTATACCTCTCTTCTGTCTTTCAATTTGCGATCTTAATTGATTTAAGCGCCCTTGGTACCTTTTCTCGCGAATTTCATTGCTCGGAGCGCCCGCTAGAACGTCAAGGGGGAAAGGGAGAAGTAATCACGCTGCCGGACGGAACTAGCATAACGGTACGGCCTGGCTCATCGAACAAGACTGGTAAACCTACGATAGATGTGATCGATCCCGACGGAACGAAAGTTAAGAATCGCTTCTCTAAGAAAAAAAATAATGATGTACAAAGGGAGGAGACAGAGAAACAGAAGCAGGGTTCTTCAACGCAACGGAGCGATCGTGACAGTGATAAGAGACTGAGCGACAGTGACAGATGATCTCACCCTACGAGGCAATAAAATGCCTCCCCCTTTGAAGTTAGGACAGTCGGAAGTTCCACCCGGAACCACTCAATGTAGCAATGAAGAAGCAATCGAATGTGCAAGCAGGGCACTGTCATACCTTCAGCATGCAGAATCTGGCTTTCCCAAATACAATATGTTTCTTAGGCCGTCCTTCTACAGGTGCGCTTTGTTGGGCACTTACACCGTCCACTACCGTAACTTCGTTTACTCTTCCCAGTCATCGCTCCGGCAGCTGGTAGAGGACAAGATCAATTCGTCTGGCTCCCGCATATTCGTGATGCCTATCGTTGGTTCGAAATCCTACTATTGTTTCGGGCTGTCGCGCTTCAGCTATGATGTACTTGACGAACTGAATGAAAAAACGTTTTCGACAGAGTTTGTTCTTCTACTGCCAGAAAGATCTGGTGGGTTCGTATTCTTCGAAGATGACCCCGCTTGTTACATGTTCTTCAAGGACCGTCTCGATTTTGACGAATGTTTTATGAGTCCAGAGGAGGCCATGGCCACCTTCGCAGAACATATGGCTGATTGGAGGCACTATCAAAGCGAGGGTGTGACGCATTGGATGGAGAAAGTAAACCGCGCCCTACGGTCAAGTGAGATAGACCCGGAGGACTAGTCAGGTGCCTAGCTATTCCTCCAACATCATGCCGAATGGGTTCCTGCAGGAGCAGGAAAGCCTGGAGTTCCGGGCGGCATGTATGTCAATTCCACGGTTTTGGACGTTTTGTGTCCAAGGTGAGAGGTTGAATGATGCCTTCATCGTTTAGCGTCGGGTCATCCCTTGACTATTTCGTCTCGACCGCTTCAAATTTAAGTGAAGCGTTCTACCGGATGAACCTTCAATGAAGCTTAGTCCGGAGAAAGCCGTAAACTCAAAATCGAGGGAGGGTGTTGCGTGCAACGCGGACGAGGCGCTAGCTTTCACCCATGATGACCGACTTACTGATCGATGGCATGCTATCGGGCACCGGCGTACGTGACGCGGACGCGGGCGGGTATGTCGCGCTGGATGACATAGGGCTGTCAGCGCAACTGGTTGCGGATATAGCCAATTGGCAGCGAAAGTATGAGCATGCCCATTTTACTGGGTTTCCCGCAAACGTGGTGGCGTCATTGGACGAAGAGGGACTTGTCCTTGCATCGCGCGTGCAGGGCGAACTTATCGACAAATGCATCGGCTACTTCTCGAATGGGCGAATGGAGCGATTGGCCTAGGTGCGGGTTTGGAAACGTTCAATGGCAACATTCTGAACTTCAAGAGGGTCTCAAAATGACGGCGAAAGAACGCGAATTGGTGTTGGCCTTGGCTGCCCGGGAGCTGTCGAAGGACGATTTCTTGACCCGCTTTCGCGGCTCTACCGATGGACAAAAGCTCTGTGGTGAACTTTTGGCCGAAGCGATTAAATCCCAAGTTCCTGAGGATGTGGAATGCGCCTTGATTGTGGGGTTCGTTTTCGGCTTTACGGATGATCATCTTGATATGTTGCTGGAACTTGCGTCCGCGCCTTGGCACTTTAGGCATGAGGATGTTGTGGAGGCACTTAGTGAGTCTAAATCACCGAAGTCGATAGAAGCGCTGCGTGTCCTCACAAAGTGGATACCCGATTATCTTGATTTTGATGAAAGCCGAGCGTTAGCCGTCAAGGCAATTTGGGCACTTGGTAGCATCACGGGCACAGAGGCTGATGCTGCACTGAGCGAATTGGTAAATGATCTTGATCCGATACTGGCGGAGTCAGCTGCCGAACAGATTAAGCGTCGGGCTGTTTAGACCAATCGCGGCAAATGGCAGATAGTTCAGAGGGCTGTCCATCTCGGGTGATTCGGATGACAAGCCTAGCAACAGCAGCAAAAAAAGACCGATACTGACGCAAGAGATTTCAAGAGAGTTGATTCCAAGAGACTCGATCAGGCGGCGAAGAAGAACGGTTACAGGGATGTACATGATATGAAAGATGGCTATGGTTATGGAAAAGATACCGAGATATGTGAAGTTTAAGAAGGAAACTTGTATGCTCGGCCACGAAGGGGCACAGCCAGAATGGAATTAGTAGTAAAGTGTCCGTGAGATCGATCAATGTCGGAATATCTGGTAGAAATAGTGATCGATATTGTAGATTTTGCGTGGGATCCTGACGAGATTACGAGCCTTCTCGGAGTTGCCCCCACGACTGTTTCCAGAAAGGGAGTAAAAGGCAATAAGCCGAGGGCCCCTGTTCATAATGCTTGGAGAATTTATTCGGCACCACCGCTGAATTGGCCTGAAGTGCTTATTTCGGTAGAGGCTCACTGGAAGGAGCTAGGCAACAGATTGTCTGGTAAAGAGGAAATATTTAGATATATCTCAGAATACGCACAGGTTGAACTAACTGTTATCGTACGAGAATGCGACCGGTATCCGCTTGTCAGACTGCCCAAAGAACTGATTAAATATGCCCACGAGGCAAATTTTTCTCGCGTCGACGTTGATATATATCAATAGTCGTCGCCGCCATTTCGTGCGGCTGTCAAACATTCGAGGCGCTCTTCCAGCACGCCAACTCACCGTCTCCGACCGAGCCCTCCAACTTCATCGCCTCGAGACTCTACAGCGCCCGAGGCCAGGTCACAGCCATCACCTATGACGATGGCACCACCAGCAGCTACAGCTATCTCGACAGCCGCGGCTTCCTCTCAAGGGTGCTCACCCAGAAGTCTACGGCGACCCTCCTCGATCTCACCTACACGAGGAACGCCAAGGGCCTCATCACCGCCACAGCCTCTCCCGATACGACGAGGACGTGGACCTATACCTTTGATGGCATCGATCTGCTGGGTATCCTGCTGGCGCTCCGCCTTCCAGGCGCGCGCGAACGCCGCCACCCGGCCGTAGGAGCCCACGTAGCCCAGGGAAACAAGATCGGTGTGCATCTGCCGCGTCGTGCGCCGCTGCTTGCGCGACTTACCCTGGCGTCCAAAAGTCGGCATCACAGCTGGTAAGAACGAGGAATCTGTCCTTCGCCCAGCGCCAGGCAGTGGAAAACCGTCCGATAGAATATTCAAACAAGCTGAGAGAATAGTTGAAGCCGGACTGCGAGATCCTCGAAACTTGGAAAAGATGCTGAAATCTGTTGATCACGTGTTGAGCTTTCCAGGCAATGAGAGAATGGGAAAGAAAGCCGAACTGGAGAAAATAAAGAAGCTGTTGGAAAAGAGACTGTCTGAGCTGATAGAGAAGGAAACTAAGAAGAATGATGATGTGTCTACTCGAGACTCTGACAATGCAACAGACAAAAATCAAGGTTCGAACGAGAAATGAGTTCTAGTACACTGCGCAATCGAGAGGTGCGAACGGTCTCCCTTTTAGACATTGCCCGCACAGGCACAATAGGACCGTTCAGTATCGGGGCAAAATTGTCGGTGATAGGAGATTTGGTAGGCCCTCCCACCTACTGGGGAGGGTTCAACACACGCGGCGAATTCTCGTTTGTGTCAAAATTTCGCAACTTGGAGATTGGCGTCAAATCCGCACCAAACGATTTAGAAGTTGCGTGGGCAGAGTTTTGGTTGGATGATTTTTCAAAACACGAATTCCGCTGCACTCCGAACTCGAAGGAGATGGACCTTACGGTTTTGAATCCATTTCGAGCAAAGAGGCCAATGCTTGGGGAGGTTGTGACTGAGCTGAATGCCCAGAACCTTTTATTCAAATTTGGGAATCGTTCTGAGGATGACGGAGACACCGTATTAGTTTTTGGCAATGGTGCAGTGTTTTACTTCGAGGAACCTCCGTTGCGACGACTTGTGACTGTATCGCTTACTAATATGGACGAATAGGATGGGTGCACCCGCTTGCTGTGCTCCACGAAGCCGTCGAAGGGGCGCCCCAAGGGCATCAGGCTCAGGACTTCATCAGCATGCGCCTCGGCAATGGTGCCGGGAAAGATGCCATGCCGGATAACCGCCGGGCTAGGGGCCGGTGAGTGATTAAAACACGAAACAACCGGTACCAGCGACAAGTCCCATGACACTGCAACGAAGGCACGCGCTGACACCGTTGAATCCAATCCGTTGTACGAAGGTTAAAAAACATTGGGACTGTAATTTTAGCTTGAAGATGAACGGGGGTGACGATGACGAAAATTTCTATCCACTTTCGGTGGCGCGTGAATGACGCCTGCCCGGTCCCGCGCCTCCCTGACCTCGGCGAACGGCATTCTGGCTTGACCCGGGAGGAGCACAAGTTTCCACTGAGAAGTGACCCATGTTCTGCCCTTCCCCTGGCGTTTTGACCGGGGGATCATGGAGTGATCGACATGGCACTTTCGAGCGTTATTCGGCGCCGGCATTAGGGCATGTCTTTGATGCATCAAAGGGTGTGGGAAAGTTGTCACCATCTACAGTTAAATATCTTTTGCCGTCTAAACTGGACGCTTGGTAATCGCTAAACGTCGAACAGAGAGCTGAAGCTATTTCTAGTTACTTTTCGGTCACGGAATCGGGGCAAAAACCGGGATCACGTGTACCCGGCAGTCCAAATAGCGCTCGCGCGGTTCGAGGATATCAAGATTGTTCAGGAATTAAAATCGATTATTTCTACTACCCTTCCATACTGCGAGGCCCCACCTTCTGCTTTCCATCTCACGAGCTATCATTCTCTAGAGTTTCAAATGAAAGCCTGAAGCCGGCCTTTGCAATTGCCCGTGAAGCCTGCCGATAAAAGAGGTCCGCCTCTTCAGTTAGCGGATATTTTCCTATCACTTGAAACAAGAGTGGTCGGTCCAACGCCGAAGGCCAGTGTTCGTATATCTCACCGCCTTCAATGAAACGTAGATAAGCGTTCAACTTGCTTTGCAGGAGGACCAGATGTTCATGCGGATTATCCCAGTTCAAGTGGTCAGCAATTGTTAATACAAAATTGCCTGATTGTGGATCCAGGCTGGCGAAATCAATCGTGTCAATGTCGCTCACGCTCATGGATAGGATACTACCTCTCAAGATTTGCTAGACAGCCTGCCATGTAGGACGACCCTAATTATCCCCGCACAGCTGGCATCCGAAAATTCCGATGACCTCATCGGCGTTTTGGCAATCACCTCATGCATTTGCTCTGTAGTCTATAGCTCAGACGGTCTGCGTTAAAGACCGTCAAGCCCAGAGGATATCAATGGCGCAGAGGGTAGCAAGCGGGACAACTCTGAGACAAAGAGCAACCCATCAGATACAAGCAAAACGGTATCCCAGAATACACAGGATCCGTCGAAAGGCAATCTACCCGACATTCACCATACGATCTCTGGTGAAGTCTGGAGTGAGTTCGCAAAGGGCATTCTTCAGAGCATCGCACAGGGAGCGGTCGACCTCGCACATACTGTCGGCGTTGGAATGGCGACCCAGTTTGGTACCAACGTGGATCTCTTGCACACCGCTCCGCTCGATATAATTGGGCCGCCGTCGAGTTACTGGAACAAGCAAGGACGAGACATCGAACCGGCTATCCGGATAATGATAGGATCGGCTTTGGGAAGTTCTGTGGGGACAGTTGCAAGGCCAGGGGTGAAAAAATCGATGAAGTCATTTCTGTTATTAAAACTGGCGTTGCACCACCACCTGGAGCGAAGTATCAAATTCCCAAGGACTATTTCCAGAATCCGTTCCGTTCAGGGAGTTACGGAAAGTTCATTGATGGAAAGTTCAAGGAACGGTTGAGAATTGATCCCCCTACCACACCCGGCACCAAGGGCCCCAACTATTCTCACTACCATTTGAACGGGAGTGGCCGTCACTTCAGCCCTCGTCTAAACGATAAGGATCCAGGCTTTTGACCAGTACGAGCGATTTCATTTCTTTGCCGTGGCACGATGCGGAATTGCGCGAGCTAACAATCGATCGGCGCATTCCTGGGACGCACGATAGAGTGACAATGAGCATTGTTTGGCCCAATGCCGAAAACTCTGTAATTACCTTCTACAATTGCTATGCGTTGATTGCCGAAATGAATTTCGGAGTCATTGCCAGAGAGACTATCTTGTCTGCATCAATACTACTGCAGGATCCGCATTTGAGCACGATCTGCCAGCAGTGGTCGCAAAGCGGGGCAGACTTGAGGTCTGTCAAGTGCTTTAGAATTGAGACGGCATCGACCGCCAGTGTCATAAAGATTTACAGTGAGCTCTTCGAAATAGAATAATTGTATGCTCCATACTGTGCGAATTTCGAGGATCTCGCGGATCTCGGGCGGCGATTTCACGTGATCGTGGGCACGCGTTTCACGCCATTGCGAGCAGCCGTTTCGCGGTAGCGGGTGGGTCTGACCGACGGTTGCATTGAGTTAGTCCTGACCGACTGGATCAAGGGCTTTCGTGAGGCCATTCCGCTTCCGGATACTTTCACCGTGACCTGATGGGATTATTCTATTGGGTGTGGCTTTAGGCACAACGTAATCGACCTGCCCCTGAAGATTTTCTCCAGATAGAGTTAGAGTCCGGCCCAGAATGCTCTGCCCCCAGGAAACTGGAGCATTTTAACTGGAGTTTTCCGCTGCACCATCCCTGGCTGGGAGGAGTGGAAGACTATGAAGGCATCAAAATTCAAGGACGCCCAGAAGGCGTTCATCCTGAAGCAAGGCGCGGACGGTCACCCGGTCGCCGAGATCTGCCGGAAGGCGGGGATTTCTGAGGCGACTTACTTCAACTGGAAGAAGAAGTACGATGGGCTGCTCCCCGACGAGATGCGGCGGCTGAAGCAGCTCGAGGATGAGAACGCTAAGCTGAAGAAGCTGGTGGCCGATCTCTGCCTCGACAAAGCGATGCTGCAGGATGTCCTGCGCCGAAAACTCTGAGTCCTGTCCGCAAGCGCCGGCTGGTGAACAAGGTTTGCAGTGAATGGGGTGTGTCGATCCGTCGGGCTTTTCTGGGCCGGACTCTAAATCTATCTGGAGGAAATCTTCAGGGGCAGGTCAGCTTGTCTCCACGTTGAAGTACGCAAAGGGATCTACCTCGGTCGCCTTCAACAACCATGGATCGACGCTATCTGGCAGAAGATTAGACAGCTCAGTGTGAACGAGGCCAAGTTCGCCCAGCTCTTCAGGGAAATAAACTCTCATCGGTCTTCTCCTTTGGCTTGTAGCGATTTGACGTAGCCGGCGATAGCTTGGGCAGTTGCCGATGCTGCGTCGGCGTCTACAACCGATATTCCCATGCGCTCAGATGCAATTCCCGTAAGGTAGGCAGTGGCTTCATCCACCGGTTCACCCCGTCCGATCATGCTGGCGACCTGGAGCAGGTAGCCATCATATTCATCCGCGCATCCCTCGTGGGGCGAACTACCGTCAATCGCCAATCCGATCGGATCCCAGAGCTTCCAACCGATTTCACGTAGGCAGGACAGACGTATCTTGGGGTAGAGGGGCATTGTGTAAGTATAGCGGTAAAAGTTAGTTTGCAAAGATCTGTTCTTTCTTTCCAGTTTCCGGAGCCTTGGGTTCCGGGTGCCAGTGCCGTTTGTCGGCCCCCGTGTAACGATTTGATTGAATGGAGGGTCTGTCAGACCAACCGTCGCGGCGCATCACCCCCACGCCCCCACCTCGATATGCAGCACTGCCGTCACCTATGATGCCAATGGCAATACGCTCTCCTATGATCCCGATGGCAGTGCGGGGCCCATCCAGCCGAGAACCATCACCTATGACCGAGAGAACTGCCCCATCTCCGTCACCCAGAACGGCAATACCGCCAGCTTCGACTATGGTCCCGACAGTGAACGCACCGGCAAGAGCTTTCTCGGCCAGACCCGCTACTTCTTAGGCGCCGATGCCGAAGTCGCCTTCGATGCCGCAACCCCTCAGAGACTCCTGACCTCATACCTCCACCCGGACGTGAAGCGCGAGGGCACCGCCGCCGACTTCCTCCTCAAGGACCACCTCGCGTCGAACCGCCTCTTGATCCGCATGGGCGGCGCCACCACCAAAGCCGACTACGCACCCTACGGACAGCCCCTCACCACCAATGGCTCCTCCGTCCTCACCGGCAAGGCCTACATCAACGAGCGCTTCGACCCAGAAACAGGCCTCATCTACCTTCCTCAGGATCATGAATGTCGCTGGAGCCATTTCTCTTTGCCGCCTGGTCTAGTCTCTTGGAATCAAGTCTCTTGACATCTCTTGCGTCAGTGTCGGATTTTTTTTACTGCTGTTGCCAGGCTCGTCATCATTCGGGTCACCCGAGATCGGCTGCCCACCTGGAGATATGGTTTTGTTAGATTCCTTGGGTTTATCCGAAGACATCTTGCGATCGTATCCAAGCTTCGCGGCTATAGCGGCAGCACCGGTCAAGATGCCGTTCGCAATTGCCTCGCACCCGCGAGAGACGCTCCAGCCCGCCGCTGCTGCCTCCAGAGGGCAACCATCTAAGCAAGAGACTTTCACCTCCTTATCCTTTGCTATCTCCGCCCGCCTTTTGCACCCGGTGCTTGGGCTCTCCGTATTCTGGCTAGCGGTCCCCGAGGACTTGTTGCTGGATCCTGGGGAGTTGTCATTCTTTTCGCCCCCGCCCAGCTCTGAGCGTTACCCAAAATCAATCATGGGAGTCTTCATAAGAATGCCCATTGGCATCACTGCCATTGCTGGGACCATCGAGGACATAGGCCTAGCGGTTGATGTCGACGCCGGGGATGACTACAACACCCACAGACCCCACTCAAGGCTCGGCTGGCTGACGCCATTCGAGTTTGCAGAACGCAGCCGCCTGAGCAAGCAATGACCATCGGGTGCTGCGGAGCCTGAGGGCTCTCTTTGTACGGTCGTGCCCAATCTTCTATTCTCATTTCGATGAAAGCATAACCTAGTTGTATGTTGGCTTGCCATTCGAGAGTTTCTCGTGAGACAACTGAGGGTATTAGACAAATGAAAAGAGTACCAATAAAACTGCAATGGGCCGACTACAAGATGGCACGGCGACCAACCTCAGGCCAGTATATCACTGTTGCCAAGTTTTACGGTAAGGAAGAAATGCTAGAGAACCAGGACTGGAGTATCGTGATAAAATTTGATCCGTCTGCCGATGCATCGTCGAATACTTGTACTGGAACTGCGGAATTCCTATTCGAGGAGGGTCCGAGCGAAGTGCTGCAATCGGGAACCTACTTTGACCTTCTCGAGGGAAATCGGGTTAGCGCCCGTGTTTATGTATTGTAGAATGTTCTGAATATCGATTTCGGATGTTTGTTAGCTTTAGTGTTAGAATCTGCATGCAGGTGCATAGTCGGAGAATTGTGTTCTGATCGGCCCCCAACGAATGGTCCGGACTGAATGTTAATGCATGGGCGGCGTCGGCGCCAACGCCAGCGCGGGGGCGTATCGGCAGATCTTCAGCTCTTTCTAGGTTATCTTCTTGAACTGATTATGCATGCCCTCAACAGCAATTCCCCTCATGCAATAGCGGACTAAAGCATAATGGGGAGAAGGAAGGCGAACGAGTAAAGATTGCGTTCATCCGAAGTGAAGAACGGATCGTTATCGTCGATGGCCATCACAGAGCGGCTGCCGCTTCGCGCACAGCCACTTCGGTGAACGTCCAAGTCAGTGATTCGACAGCGTTTCCGACCGGATCGCGTGGCTGGCAGTCCGTTGACGAGGTGGTAGATGCGTCCCGACGCGTGGGGCCAAACCGCTTGAATCGGCCAAGGAGATAGTGATGCCAATCAGGGAATTGATACTAGACTATCTGACGGCCGTTGAGAGATGCCTCGCCCTTTTCGAAAAAAAGTTTGGGCGAAAAGATCTCATTCGCGCGTGGAGAGAAGGCGTAATCCCTCAAACTGGCAAGCTGGCGGACGGAGTTTTATATCAAATACACGGGTTTGGTTGTGGAGTTGAGTACACTGACCATGATATCGATTTTGAATTTGCTAACCAACATGAGGTGGGGTTCGACGCCTGGCGATTGTGGAGATACGCCAAGCAGTTCTCTCACCTTTACCCTGACTATCAAGACCTCCGTGCAGTGGAGACAACATTGGCAAAGGAGCTAGCGAATGGCTCAATTCGTCGAATAGAGAGCAGATACTTAGGAGAGGGCAACGACAAGCTGTATCATTTGGCTCAGAACACAGAGGAACTGAGAAGCGGCTCGTAGGCTGGCGCGGTATTGATCCCGCCACCAACCAGTGGACCTACAGCTGTGATGGCCTCGGCCGGCGGGTCAGCGTCACGGACCCCGATCTCGGAACCTGGAGCTACGGCTACGACAATGCCTCCCGGCTCATTACGCAGACCGATGCCAAGAGCCAGCAGTCGGGCCTCACCCATGATGCCCTGTCGCGGCTCCTGACCAAAACCGTCACCACCTCCTCCGGCAACGAGACCACCACCAACAGCTATGACGAGGGGCGCAGCGGCTTCTACAATCTTGGCCACCTCACAACCTGGCGGAGGAACAGAATACTACTCCAATCAACCGGTCCATATCCATGACGACTGGTCAAAATCGCTCAATCAATAGGAGATTGTCTTGAGTGCTCATCGCCAAGGGACTAAGTGCCACTTCAGCGTTTCGGAGCCCATCGAATTCAAGTTTGAAGGAAATCCTCAGCCGCTTTCGGTGGAGCTGCTCGACTCAGCCACCGTCAAAGGCAAAGAAATGGTTCTCTTAGGTGCGGATATTCTTTCAAATGGTCGACGATACTCCTTGGGTCTCGCCAGTGCGAGATACACGGGTGATAACATCATCCCATTGATTGCGAGTGCGCTCGGTTGTAATATAAATGGAGTGTTTTTCCGAGATGAAGATCTGAAAGATTGTGCGGCAGGGCAAACGGCCGAGGAGGTTGCCGCTGTATCTTCTTCTATTTCCCTCAGCGACAGGCTGCTTTTAGTTGGAAATCTTCGTTTAGCGTCACTTTGCGATCGTGAATTGAGTAGCGTTCAATTAACCTGATGGGGTGGACGGCCTCCGCCCGGGGATGTCCCGAACTCTGTTGATAATGCCAACTCTCGATCCGCATGGGCGCCGCTGCCACCAAAGCCGACTACGCCCCCTATGGCCAGCCCCTCACCACCAACGGGTCCTCCGTCCTCACTGGTAAGGCTACATCAACGAGCGCTTCGACCCAGAAACAGGACTCATCTACCTCCACGCCAGATACCAGGACCCAATCTCGGACGTTACCTCTCGCCCGATACCTGGGACCCCGACCAAGACGGCGTCGATATCAACTGATGCCGGTAGCACGCGAGTTCACTCTTCATTCGAATCCGCTAGCTCAAGTGGCTCTCCAACGAGTTCCTCGATCTCCCGCACCAGTGGTTCCTTCAGCCGCTCGCTGCGTGGTCCATAGTGAGGCGTCAATTCGGCAATGTGCCGGTCATGGGCCTCGATGGTTCGTTGAAGTTGCTCCCGGTCAGGCCCCTCGGGCAAGGATGCCGCTCTTTCCTTGAGTTCGGCATTGGCTTCCTTATAGGCCAGAATTAGTTCTGCTCCGAGCCTGTAGCGGGGAACTTCCTCGTGGGTCAGCGGGCCGGCAATTCTGAACGTCATGCGGCGGGCGTCGAGGATGATGTCATCGGGGTGTGGCACCGGGGCCGGCAGGCTGAGGCCAAGCCTCTTTCGGCGCTCGAGTTCCTTGTTCCAGGCGATCTTGTAGTCGAGAGCCGACCCGAAGGCTTCCGTTGCCAGTTTCCTGTTTTCGGCCTCTGTTTTGCTCACCAGCGTGGTGAACAACGTGGCAGCCCGGTTGTTGCCCTTGGCCGCATTCATCGCAACCGCCCGGAGAACCGCCGTTGCCATGGAGACCGTGACGCGGCGACCCTTCTCGACGACGGCGATGGTTCGATAGGCCTCATCGAGGATCAGAGACTTCATACGGTCTTCGGAGAGGGACGGCCGGACATTCCTGGAGCCCCTTGGCCGGCCTTTGGGGTTACCGGATTGCCCAGGCTGGAACTGCGTGCGTGAAGGTGGCCTGGCGTATCCGACCTCATAGGTCCGAGGAGGCGTGAGCCCGAGGCGTCTTTTGGTATTCTCGGGGGGTGATCCGCTCATGTGCCGTCACTCCGCTGCCTGAAGGGGAGGGAGGTCGGCGGCGTTGTCCGGCCGTGAAAGCACCGGGTGGAATGGCGGCAGCCAGCAAACGAGATGGTCCTCGACACTGTCCAGGTTTGCGGCGGTTGGCTGGGAGACGGTTTCCGGGGCCGGTGAAGTTGTAGTGACGATCACCTCTCGTATCGGACCTGATTGTACTTCCGGACTGTGCCTGATATCACCCGTCTCTTCGAAACTTTGCCCTGTCGTCAGCAGAATGGCATCATCCTTGGCATAGGCCTGCCAGCGCCGGATGATCCGGTCGCAGTAGACGGGATCGAGTTCGCACAGATACCCGCGCCTCCCGGTCTTGTGGGCGGCAATCAGGGTCGAGCCGGAGCCCCCGAACAGATCGAGCACGATGCCGCCGCGCTGGGAGACGTCCTTGATGGCATCGGCAATCAAGGCGACAGGCTTCACCGTCGGATGCAGCTGGATCTCGTCCATGCGTCCCGACCCGAAGCTGTTCATACCCTTGTAGCACCAGACATTGGTGCGGTAGCGGCCATGCTGGCCGAGCTCGAAGCTGTTGATGTGGGGTGCCGAGCCCTTCTTGAAGGCGAAGATCAGCTCATGACGCGAGCGGTAGAAGCTCCCCATGCCACCTGTACCCTTGTCCCAGGCGATCAGGTTCTTGAGCTCGGCGTAGACATTCTCTCCGGCGGCCAGCACTTCGCCGATATGCCGCCAGTCCATGCACACGAAGTGGATGGCACCGTCGACGCTATGGTCGGCGAGATTGCCGAAGGCCCTCGCCAGGAAGCCGGTGAACTGGTCCCTGGTCATCTCGCCCGAGGCCATGGCGAACTCGCGGTGTTTCACGCGTCCGAGCCCTGAGACATGACCCTCGATCGGCACATTGTAGGGTGGATCGGTGAACACCATCTGCGCCTTCTCGCCGGCCATCAGGTCAGCGACCACCTCAGGTGAGAGGGAATCCCCACAAATCAGACGGTGTCGCCCCAGCAGCCAAACATCGCCCGGACGCGTCACCGGAGGTCCTTCCATCAGCGCCGGCAGTTCCTCATCTCTGGGAGATGCCGGTTCCTCGACGGCCAGTCCGTCGATCAGGCCGTCGACATCGCCAATGGCAAAGCCCGTGAGATCGATGTCGAAGCCCGGATCCTCCAGCAGCAGCGCCTTCAGTTCCTGGCCGAGGAGCTCTTCGTCCCATCCGGCATTGAGCGCCAGCTTGTTGTCAGCAAGGACATAGGCCCGCTTCTGAGCTGGTGTCATGGTGTCGAGGCGGACGCAGGGTACTTCGCTCAGCCCCAGGACCTTGGCGGCTTCGAGGCGCCCATGCCCCGCGAGGATCATGTTGCCGCCATCGATGATCAGCGGATTGGTGAAGCCGAACTCCTCGATGGAGTTGGCTATCTGCCGAACCTGCTTGCGGCTGTGGGTGCGCGCGTTGCGCTGGTAGGGCTTCAAAGCCCCGAGGGGCAGGTATTCAATCTCAAGACCGTGGGACATGGCCCGTTATTCCTTCTCAACAGCGTTGCACTCCTTCCCCCTGCCAGGTGTTGTCTGCTCTGCCGGTCCTGGCGAGTCGGCAGATGTTCGTGCATTGTTCTACAGGTGCTCGCTGCGGTGCGCAACAGATTGTGTGAACTGTGAACAGAAACACCACATCTATGGCGTTTCTGCCACAGTGGGCCGCGGGGAGCGCGTTGTCTGACTGCGCCAGATGGGATCTCTGTTCGGATGCGCAGAATTCCCTGGTGCGGGCGATTCCATTCCCTGTTCCGCAGAACAGGGAATTTACCCGTAAACTATTAAATTCACGGGAGGATATGCGCTGATCAACTCTTCGCAGGCGCCAATTCTGGCGAAATTCCCTGTTAATTCCCTGTAACCGCACGGAGACGGGTTCGCAGAGGACTGGACCCACCACCACCCAGTCTTTTTCAGCCGGTTTTTTCTTTCCTTCGGCGTGGAGGCCGCATAACGCCGCCGTTTCGGGGGTCTTAGCAGTGACCTTCTGGACAAGAGACGAGGTGGAGACCGTTCATGGGCGCAGATCTGGGAGACTAGAGAGGTTGTTGGGAAAACCCGTCTCCCTGCTGGGTATCTCCCCTACGCCCGGAAAGCACAGATGCACTCCGGCGACGACATGACTTGACGCACCACTTGGTTCAACACCTTCAATCGCGATGCACGGGCCCGATCCTGTTCGGCGTTAAACCCCAGGGCAGCTCCAGCCCTGCAAATCGACCCTAGGGCACATGAACAACGTCACCTCAGCCGATCAGTGTTTCACCTACTCCTGCGAAAGTCGTGGCCACTGCGAGCGTCCAATATCTTATCGGGATAACAGCCACCCAGCAGAGAGTGTGACTACCGTCTCACACAGTTGCGGTAAGAATAATTATAATACACGTTCCAGCGATTGGTGGATGCAAAAAGCCCCGCGCCGCCCCCGATAAGCGCACCTCGCCCTGCATTCCGCCCTGTGTTGCGGCGGCTTTGGCTAGCAACTGCTCCAATGGCAGCTCCGCCCGCCGCGCCCCTTGCCGTTGTGCGCCTGGTATTGCGGTCGGCATAGCGGCGAGCCTCTTGTGAGCACTGCCGGCTGCGCTGGGCAGAAACATTTGCGGATGCTTCAGTGGTTAAGGAGATGTCAGAGGGCGCAAACGCGGCCAAAGCCAGCAGGACTGATCCAATGACAGAAATCCGCTTGAGCAATGTGAACATGGGCGACCTCTGAGTTTCTTAATCGCCAAAACATTAATATAATTCTTGCTCATGCGCTAGAGAAATGGGCGCTCTCGCCACATGACTTACCCATAATCTGATCTCTCGATGCAAGGTTATGGCGGTTGCGTGACCCAAGTAATACCGCCCCGTCCGATATCGAAGCTTACCTTTAAAGAGCGCTCTCACCTTGAACGAGAGACGAGGCGGAGATCCCGTTCATGGGCCTAGATCTGGGCGGGAACTGATAAGGCGAGTGTCAGAACTGAGTTTCTACGCGCCGCGCTCTTCGGAAACAGATCAACTTGCTGCCAGAAATGGGGCGCGACCAAATCTGACTTCGGCTTCGAAGCCGCGATCGCTTCCGGTGGCGGGGGAGCGCAATGTGAGTTTGGTACCGAATCGCTCGGCGATGGCCGCAACAATGGCGAGACCGAGGCCACTGCCCTCATTGCCTGCGCCGCCGCGCTCAAAGCGCGCGGAGAGGCGCGAGAGTGTTTCTGGTGGAACCACCTGCCCGTCATTGATGACCCTCAGCGTTCCGTCTGCCGCGAGGGTGACGGCGATGGGGCCATCCTCCGCACCGTGCCGCAAGGCGTTCTCAATCAGGTTGCGGAGCACAATACCGAAGGCATCGGGGTCGAGGTCTGAGAGCACGGGCTTGTCCGGAACATCGAGGTCGACGCGGCCCGGAGCGGAGTTGCGCGCCGTATCCTCCACCACGATTGCCGCCGCGGGGCGCAGGTCCCCTGGAGCATCAAGCCGGAGCCGTCCGCCTTCGGCCCGCGCCAGTTGCATCAGCCGTTCGGCGAGGCGGGTCAGGCGTTTCAGCGTCGCTTCGATATCGGTAGCTCGCGACGCGGCGGCGTGATCCCGGGTCTCGCCGCGGAGGCGCTGCGCCTGGGCGATGGCGCCTGCAAGCGGCGTGCGCAACTCGTGTGCGGCATGGGAGGCAAAGCTGCGCTCGGCCTCAAAGGCGGCATTCAGGCGGGCGAGAACGCCGTTGAGCGTCGCCGCCACCGGGGCAATCTCTGCGGGCAGGTCGTCTGCAGAGACGGCGGAGAGATCGCGGCCGCCGCGAGCCGACAGCCTTGCTGTGAAACGCCGCAGCGGTGCGAGACTGGCACGCACCGCCAGCACGATGACGATGAGTGTGATGGGTATGACCAGCAGCAGAGGCAGCCCGAGGGCGAGGATGATCTCGCGCAGCACCATTGCGCGGTGGCTCATCGGCTCGGCGACCGAAATGCGGACCGAGCCCTTCAGCGCATCGTCATTGTATATACGGTAGGCTTCGGTCTGGCGGAAGCCTGCGCCGTCATAGGGCGGAAACGCCGGAGGATCCGCACGATGGGATTGCAGCAGGACGCGTCCCGAAGGATCGCGCACCACATAGGTGATGTATTCATCATGCTCGCGCAGTGCGCCGAGACGCTGGGTGACGCCGTCATCCTCGCGGTCGACGATGTCCATCACGGCGAGTGGCAACAGGCGTTGCGCGGATTCCTGCAGGGCCGAGTCGAAGACGTGGTTGATTTCCTGGCGCAGCACGAGAGCGGTGACCGAGGCAGCGGCGATCCACAAAAGGGTGAGCAGCAGGCCCAGCGAAATGCCAAGCCGCGCCTGCAGGCTCAAGGGCCTTCTCACGGCGAGCCCAGCCGGTAGCCGAGGCCGCGCTCTGTGTCGATCACCTCAGTGCCGAGTTTCTTGCGCAAACGGCTGATGTGCACTTCAATGGTGTTGCTTTCGACCTCCGAATTGAAGGCATAGAGCTTCTCCTCAAGCTGCGATTTCGAGAGGAGCTGGCCCGGCCTTGCCATGAAGGCATCAAACAGCGCCCATTCGCGCGCCGTGAGTGCCACAGGCTTGCCGTTGCGCCTCACGCTGCGCGCCGCGCGGTCAATCTCGAGGGGGCCATGCGTGATGACCGGATTGGGGTTCCCGGTGTAACGCCGGGCGACGGAGCCGATGCGGGCCGAGAGCTCTGCCAGGTCAAAGGGTTTCACAAGGTAATCGTCAGCCCCGGCATTGAGGCCACCGATGCGGTCTGACACCTGGTCCAGCGCGGTGAGGATGATCACCGGCGTGACATCGCCCCTCCCGCGGAGCGATTTTAGGAAGGGAAGGCCCAGCCCGTCCGGCAGCATCAGATCCAGGAGGACAAGGTCGAAGGCGGCGCCGGCCAGCGCATCGCGCGCGGTATCGAGGCGTATCACCCAGTCGACGGAATGACCGTCGGCAGCGATCTGGTCTCGCACCGCGGCGCCGAGAGTGGTGTCGTCCTCAATCAGCAGGATTCGCATGATACTCCGCCTGTCTTGTCCCGACATCAATGTGCGGCCTGACTGACGCCCGCCTGAAACAGGAGTTGAGCTGTCTTCAGGCTGCTGTCAGCTTGGCCGCGCAGGATGCAGGCCACAACTGGCCGTAACATGGAAGTGCCGCATGCGGAAGACACTGACGATCCTGGCTCTTCTCGTGGCCCTCCCCGCTGGCGCTGCGCAGGCCGAGGAGGGCTGTTTCGTGCCCATGGCGGAATGGCAGCCGCGCGCGGCGGTGGCGCAACTTGCCACGGACAAGGGCTGGAAGGTCCGCCGCATCAAGATCGACGATGGCTGCTACGAGATCGACGCCCGCGATGCCGAAGGAAACAGCATCGAGGCGACCATTCACCCTGCCACACTCGAGATCCTCAAGATCGAGCACGAGCAGCCGGAGAAGACTGAGGATGAGGATTGATCGAAGGCCCACTGGCCTGAGCATTCCCCATCCCCTCGCGCTCAGGCGCGAAGAGGCCCCGCCCCCAACGGCGGGGCCTCTTGATTTCTGACGTCAAGCTGAAGCTGATTTCGATGCTCCGTCAGGATGCCCTCAGCTCCAAGCGGCAGGTTGCATCCATCGAAACTGGAGACCTGCCATGACCACGACGAAAATGATGACCCTGATTGTCGCCTCTGCCGCGTTGATTGCGGCAGCCGGCGTGCCGGCCTGGAGCGCCATGCACAGCGCTGCCGAAGGAGATACGCAAGCGTCACTCACCAGCCTGTTCGGCGGTGATCAGACTGCCCGCCCGATGCTCCTCGCCGAAAGCGATGATCATGACGATGAAGACGAAGGCACATCCGCCACCCACCGCGTCAGCGATGATGACGAGCAGTCCTGCGAAGAGGACGAGGGCAGTTGCAGTGCCACTGCACGGGCACCGGCGCCTGCTGGCGGCGTGGCCCCGCCGCAGAACGGACTGTTGGGCACCACGCCACCCCAGGTTCAGGTGAAGTGAGGAACATCCAGTGAAGCGGAGCAGCCACAGCATGATCAAGTCCATTCTTGCCACTCTGGCGCTAACGACGGCGCTGAGCTTTCCAGCCGCCGCCATGGCGCGGCCCGTGACCTTCAGCACCACCCTCAAGGACTATGGCGGCAACAACGCCTATCTGGCGATGTATGTGACTGACAAGGCCGGAAACTACGCGGGCAGCCTGTGGCTCGCTGGCTCCCGGTCACGCTATTTCGAGCATCTTGCCGGATGGTACCGCGCCACGGGCGGTGACACGTCGCAGATTGACGGCATCACCGGAGCTAGCGTGGGCTCAGGCCGCACCCTTGAGGTTACCCTCGACCTCAAGGATGCGTTGTTCGACGCGGGCTACACGCTGCATATCGATGCGGCCGCCGAGAATATGCGCGAGAGCCCGAACGACGTTGCTGTTGCGTTGACAAAAGCCGGTGCCGGCGAGGCCGTGAAGGGCCGCCGCTACATCTCATCCTTCACCTACAGTATGTAAGGGACGGGCCTGCAGATGATCCGTTTGCTGCACCGCTGGCCGGCGCTTCTGGGCCTGCTGCTCGTCATGCTACTGGCGCTGAGCGGCGCCGCGCTCTCGGTCTTTCCCGCTGCCGACCGCCTGTCCTCACCACCCGTGGAGGCGGGTTTGAACGTGGCGGATCTCGCCTCGCGCATCAAGACGGCATATCCGGGCGTGGAACAGATCAAGCGCGCAGCCTCGGGCCGGATCACCGCCTACTGGTTCGAAGGCGATGTTGCCAAGGCCGCAACCATCGACCCCACGAACGGTCATGCGGTGACGTCCGCCGATCCGAGTCCAGTGCAGCGCTGGCTCACCGCGCTGCACCGCTCGCTGTTCCTCGATGACAGCGGACGCATCGTTATGGCCATTGGTGCCTTGGCCATGCTCGTGCTGGCTCTTTCGGGCGTGCTGCTCGTGGCGCGCCGCGCCGGAGGCTGGAGGCACTGGTTTGCGCCGCTCAAGGGGCCGCTGGCCGGACGCATCCACGTCGAGATCGCGCGGCTCGCGGTAGTCGGCCTCCTGCTGTCTTCCGCTTCGGCACTGTGGATGACGGCCTCGACCTTCGGTTTGATGCCCGACCAGCCGGCACCGCTCGCGGCGCCCGCCACTGTCAGCGGCGAGACGGGCACCAGCCTCACCGCGATCGCTGTTCTGCGCGATACGCCCGTCACAGCCTTGCGCGAACTCTCCTTTCCCGCTCCAGATGACCCGGCCGACGTCTACACACTGAAGACGGATGAGGGTTCCGGATACATCGACCAGGGCACCGGCCGAATGCTGGCGTGGAGCGGTCTTCGCGGTTGGGAGCATCTGTCCGAAACCATCTACATGCTGCACACAGGTCAAGGTGCCGCTGCCCTCGGACTGCTGCTGGGCATCATGGCATTGGGAGTTCCCGTCATGGCAGGGACCGGCGTGGCGATGTGGCTTGCCGCACGCCGCGGGCCACTCCGCATTCGTGCCAACACGGCCATCGGCAAGGCAGAGATCGTGCTTCTCACCGGGAGCGAGGGTGGCAGCAGCTGGGGGTTCACTGCGGCACTGCATAAGGCACTGCATGAGGCGGGGCGAAGCGTGCACAGCGCCTCGCTGTCGAGCTTCGATCCAGCGCGACTTGGCCACGCGCGGCACGTTATCATCCTTACTGCCACCTATGGCAATGGTGACGAGCCGGCCTCCGCCAAGGGGTTCCTCGCAAAGCTCGACAAGATGACAGCGGCACCTGCGGCGTCCCTTGCCGTTCTGGGCTTTGGCGACAGCAGCTTTCCTGCCTACTGCAGCTATGCTGAACAGATATCGATCCTTGCCGCCCGCAGGGGCTGGAGCGAATTTCTTGATTTCGCCAAGGTGGACCGTCAGTCGCCGGAGGATTTTGCGCGGTGGGGCAGGGACCTTGGCACCGTGCTCGGCCTGCCGCTGCACCTCGTGCACCAGACAGCTTGTCCCGACACAGCGAAGCTCACGCTCGTCTCGCGGCGAGACTACGGGGCCGAGGTTCAAGCACCGAGTGCCATCCTCCGCTTCAGCCTTCCCCGGCTGGGGCTGTGGCAACGACTGACGGGCTCCGGCTTTGCCAGCTTCGAAGCGGGGGACCTGCTGGGCGTCCTTCCCCAAGGCGTGTCCATCCCCCGTTTCTATTCGCTGGCATCCGGCGCTAAGGATGGTTTCGTCGAGATCGTGGTACGCCGCCAACCCGGCGGCCTGTGCTCGGGCCAGCTCACTGCGCTTGAACCAGGCGACAGCATTGACGCCTTCCTCAAGTCCAATCCTGCTTTCCGCCTGGGCACTGGTGCGGCACCGGTCATCCTGGTGGCTGCGGGCTCCGGCATCGGGCCTCTGGCAGGCTTCATCCGTGCAAATACCCACAAGCGCGCCGTACATCTGTTCTTCGGCATGCGCCACGCGGCCAGTGATTTCCTCTATGGTGAAGAGTTTGAGCAGTGGCAGGCGGAAGGACGGCTCGAGAGGGTTGTCACAGCCGCCTCGCGCGGGCGCCGCCCGCACCATGTCCAGGATGCGTTGCTGATTGAAGCCGCGTCTGTGCTGGAGTTGATCGACCGGGGGGCGCGCATCATGGTGTGTGGCGGCCGCGGCATGGCGGCGGGCGTAGCCGGAGCGCTGGCCGAGATCCTCGCACCGGCCGGACTGACCCCGGCGATGCTTAGGGCGGAAGGACGCTATGTCGAAGATGTCTACTGACCTCATCCGCCATGCCCTCAATGGCCCCACCATGGGAACGCGCTGGTCGGCGCTGTTCTTCAGCAAGCCCGGCATCGATGTGGAACCGGTCCGACATGCCCTCCAGGCCGCTGTGACCGAAGTCGATGACCAGATGTCGACCTGGAATCCCCACAGCGACCTCATGCGCATTAATCGCTTGCCGCCTGGCGATTGGATCAGCGCGCCCGCGCGCCTGGTCGAGGTGCTGCGTCTCGGCCTCGCCATAGGCCAGGCATCGGGCGGTGCCTTTGAGGTCTGCATGGGCGATGCCGTTGCGGCGTGGGGGTTCGGCCCCCAAGCTCCGGCGGGTGAGCGCATCCGCCATGCGCTTGCAGCGCCACGCCGCCCCGGCTGGGAAATTCTGGACGTCGAAGACGGCAGGCTCAGGAAGCGCGGGGCGGTCCTGCTGGATCTCAACGGCATTGCCAAGGGCTATGGCACAGACCGCCTCTCGGCGGTTCTGGTGACTTTCGGTATCACGTCATTCCTGGTGGGAATCGATGGCGAAATGCGAGCCGCGGGATTGCGGCCGGACGGGACGCCATGGTCGATCGCCGTGGAGCAGCCAGACCACGCACGCCGCGCGGTGCATTCGATGCTCACGCTCTCCGATGCAGCTGTAGCAACGTCAGGCGATTACCGGCATTGGATCAACGCCGGTCACGCCAGGTTGTCGCACACCATGGATCCCGCGCGTGGCGCACCGGTCATTTCCGGTCCCGCCTCGGTCACGGTCGTCGCGGCAAGTTGCGCAGAAGCGGATGCCTGGGCAACCGCGCTGCTGGTCCTGGGCCCGGAGTGTGGGTCTATGGTCCTACAACGTAATGGGCTGGAGGCACTTTTCCTGCTTCGCGGGACAACGGGTGAAATCACCTCGCGGAAGACAGGGCGGCTGTTCGAATCAGGTGCGTCTGCTCCCGCCGCACCGTGGTCAACCGGAGTTTAGGAGCAGGCTCATCAAGCCGGCCCTTAAACCTGCGGCGAATTAGTATGGTTTGTGTTCAGGCGACCGCCAGTGCCTCGGCCACCCACTTTCTCCTGATTGATTGAGAAGGAGGAGTTTCCTCGTCCAACTGTATCGTCAGGAATCTTCGGCAAGGTCCTCCGACAGCGCGATTCGGCGAGGTCTGCGAGCCCCATACCGGACCTGAGTCCTGTTGCGGTGTGTCCGGTCCGCTGCTGCCAGCGCAGAATCGCGACGTCACCTTCGGCCAGTCTGTCAGGTCACCTCAAATGCTCTGAGGGCCTGCATGTTTAGTTCGGCGCCCAAGCCGGGCTTCGTGGGTGGCTCTATTCGACCATTCTTGAAGGTGAACCCATCGATCGCCAATTCTCTCCGCAGAGTTTCGGTACAGAGTTCCGGAGGCAAATATTCAATAAATCGGCAATTGGGTGCGTTGAATGCGAGGTGAGCCGTTGCAGTAACGGAAACTCCAGTCTTCCAACAATGCGGGACAATGATACGTCCCTTTGCTTCTGCCATTTCGCAGACGGCTTTTGCTTCACCAAAGCCACCAACGCGACCAACATCGGGTTGGGCAACATCAATCTTGCCGCGCACGATTAGATCCTCGAATTCGAAGCGGGTTGCCTGCCATTCTCCCGCAGCAATCGGCATCGGTGCTTCATCATGCAAACGGGCGTATTCATCAAGCCGATCAATCCAAATCGGCGTTTCCAGGAAGAAGATGTTGAACTCGGCCCAATCTTTGACCGTTCGAAGTGCCGTCTCGGCGTCGGGCCACATGTATTGTACGTCAACCATCAATGCGATGTCGGGTCCCAGTGTCTTGCGCACGGCCTCCACTACGCGTGTATGGTGCTCGTAAGGTTCCCGCATGCCATCGTGGGCATATGGGCCATTCATGGTGATCTCGGCTTTGACGGCTTTGAAACCCAAGCCCTTTGCCCTTGCCGCCCATTCGCAAAGTGAGTCGCGGTATTCTTCCCAGCGATTTCCGGCTGGCTGAAGGGAAGCATAGGGAACGACAAATTCTTGTTTGGCTCCCCCCAGAAGTTCGAATATGGGCTTGCCTGCCGCCTGTCCGCGAATATCCCACAGAGCCATATCGACGGCTCCAAGTGCATGAATGACTGCTCCTCGCCTTCCGTTCATGGCGGTTCCCACGTAAAGCCGCTGCCACAGGTCCTGATCTAGCGGGTCCGCTCCAATCAAAGTCTCCTTAATTCCAAGACCCATGGTGTGAGTGCCGGGAGCTTCGATGCAGGCTCTGGCGATCCAGGGATTGACATCGGATTCGCCTATTCCCGAGAGCCCCTCATCCGTGTGAATGATCAGAATGAAGCTGTCTTGCGCGGATGACGTAGACCCCGTGCTCATGTTCGGCGCCAGAAGCACGTGGCATTCGACACTGGTGATCTTCATTTTGGAACTCCTGTGCTGTGGCTACTAGAATTGAGCGTTCGAGATTGCATCCCAGCCAAGATGGCTTAGGAACTCTTGTGTCCGTTGAACGGTTGGATGATCGAAGATCTGTGCGGGCGGCCCCACTTCGATGATGCGCCCGCGGTCAAACACCGCGATGCGATCTGCCACGCGGCGCGCAAAGCTCATCTCGTGGGTCACGACAACCATCGTCATGCCTTCGTCGGCGAGACGCTTCATCACGTTCAAGACTTCGCCAATGGTCTCGGGGTCAAGGGCCGATGTCGGCTCGTCAAACAACATCACGGCAGGCTGCATGGCGAGCGCCCGTGCAATGGCAACACGCTGCTGTTGCCCGCCAGACAATTTTGCTGGATGCACGTCGGCTTTGTCCGACAGGCCAACCTTTGCCAGGAGCAAGTCTGCACGGACCTTGGCCTCGGCGACAGGCAAGCGGAGCACCTTTTCGGGTCCGACCATTACATTGGCGCGAACCGTCATATGCGGAAAGAGCTCGAAGCTTTGAAAGACCATCCCCATTCGTTGCCGGATCTTGCGGATGTCTGTGCCGCGGCCATGAACATCGATCCCCTCAAATTTGATCGTGCCTTTGTCGATAGGTTCGAGACCATTGATTGATCGTAAGAGGGTCGATTTCCCTGAACCGCTGGGGCCAATGAGGCACACGACCTCGCCGCGGTTGACCGTCAGCGACACGCCATCGAGGGCCTTCACGGCAGCGAAGCGCTTCGAGACTTCGGTGATTTCGACAATAGGGGCCATGCTGCCTGTCATTCTGCCACCCTGATGCGACGGTGGATCCAGTCGACCAGCTTCGCCTGGGGGTAACCCATGATCCAATAGAGAACAGCCATCGCCGTTAAGACCTCCAGAACCCGAAATGACTGGGACCGGAGCTGCAAACCGACATAGGAGAGTTCCTCAATGGCGATGACGGACACCAGCGAGGTGTCCTTGAACAGAGATACCCAGGTACTGGCGAGGGCCGGGAGAACGCGTGGCACGGCTTGTGGCAAGATCACCAGGCGCAAGACTTGCCAGTCGCTCATTCCGAGGGATAGACCCGCATTGCGCTGGCCCAATCGGATCGAATTCAGTCCAGCTCTGAATGTCTCCGAGTTAAAGGCAGATACATTCAACGTCAGTGCCGCAAGCCCCGTCCCAAAGGCCGAAAGCCTTAGGTCGGTCATCACGGGCAACACGTAGAATACCCAATAAACCTGCAGAATTACCGGCGTGGTGCGGAAAAACTCCACGAATGCCGTAGCAAAGCCCCTGACGGGTGCCCATGGCGCCATCCGCAGCGCCGCGAGAAGGAGGCCGCCGGGTAGCGCCAGAGCCATCGTGGCAACGGCAAGCAGAATTGTGTTACCTGCTCCACGTAAAAGCAGGGGCCAGTTATCGATGATGACGGACCAATCGAAGGTCATGAAGCGCCCAAGGGCGCTAGGCGACGGTAAATTTTGTCGATGCCCCGGGCCACGGGCCAGCAGAGAAAGAAATAAACGATCAGAACGAAGGTGAAGACCTCAAACGGACGATAGGTTTTTCCGACTATGATCTGGCTTTGCCGCATGAGTTCCGGAACCGCGATGACCGAAGCAATTGCGCTGTCCTTGATCGTAATGACCAGGAGAGATCCGAAGGATGGGATCATGCGGATTAATGCCTGCGGAAGAAGTATAAAGCGCACGGCTTGTGCCCGGCTCATGCCCATGGCCAGTGCGGCCTGCATTTGTCCGGGCCGAATGGACAGCAACCCCCCTCTCACAATCTCCGAAACAAACGCTGCTAGATGCAATCCGATGCCCAGAACGCCCGTTGTGAAGGGCGTCATGGAATAGGGGGTGAGCAAGGGCAATGCGAAAAAGGCCCAGACAAGAATGACCAGCAACGGGATTGCACGCATGCTGTCGACATAAAATGCCAGAACTGCAGCCATGGGCCGGGGGGCATAACACCGGGCAACTCCCACACAGATACCGACAACAATTCCCAGAGCAACCGACAAGATGCTGAGGAGAAGCGTTATTTCAACGCCACCCAGCAAGAAACGCCAGTTATTCAATATTGGGCTGAGATCGGCAGACATGTCTGAGCCCATCAAGAGTTTGCTGTGAATGAATTCGGGCAGAAGAGAAGGAATCACCTTCTGCCCGCTTCCTCATTGACCTTTGATCACGCGCATTTCTTCTGCATCGACATCTGCATGAACAGCCTTTTCAACGGCCGTCATCCACGACAGCAATTCGGGTTGGTTCTTGTCGATGGCCTGGCCGACGGGGGTCGCCATTTCGTTGGAGTGCAGGCAATCCTCGGGATAGACTTTGAGATCAGGGACCGCCTTTTCTACTTCGGGCCATTTTACATTGTCGAACGTGACAATATCAGCGCGTTTGGACATCAGTTCTTCGATGGGGGCCACCGCACCTGATCCACTCACGCCGCGCGCGACGATCTTCGGAAAGCGCTGGGGCACCCAGGTCTCCGGCGGCGTTCCGACATAATAGGCAATCGTCAGATCCGGGCTGTTAAGATCATCAACCGTCTTTACATTCGCAAGCTTGGGATCGGATTTAAGGCCGGCCAAACACAGACTGGACTTGGAATAGACGACGAAATCGACGACCTTTTTTCGGGCATCTGTAATCGAAAGTGGTGCGATGGTGACGTCAACCTGACCTGTGGCGATGATCGGCACTTTGGTCTCGTGGCTTACAGGTACCGCCTCAAGCTTTACGCCCAGGCGATCTGCGTAGGCCTTGGCCAGAACCCAAGATGGGCCGGAAAAGGGCTCGCCCGAACCTGACGTGTTTTCAACGAGCCATGGAGACTCACCCAAGACACCGACGCGTAGCGTGCCGCGCGCCTTGATCTCATCAATTCTCTTGCTGACCCCGGCTGCGGGAACAGCTGTATCATCTGCACGGACGGCCTGCGATGTGATCAGGCTGAGACCCAGCCCAAAGGCTATAACGTTTGCCATGAATATAGGGCGCATAATTTCCTCCTGCACGGTCGGCGGGACTTCCGTTCCTGGAGCTCTGCCGTTGCGTGGCAGCCCATGATGGGCAGAATCCAAAGAATATTCAAGCTAAATGTATACAAGATAATGAAATGGGGTGGACGCCGAAGCATTGACCGCCTACTAGAGTTTAAAAACCTGAATCGAAGAACATGGCAATACATCAAAAACTTCAAGTCGCTAATGAATCCATCGTGACGCTGGAGCGGCGCAAAAGCCTTGCCGAACAGGTGGCAGATAATTTGGTGGAAGCGATTGGATTGGGGAATCTTTCGCCTGGTGAAAGGATCCTAGAAACTGAAATTGCAGCTCGCCTCAAAGTCAGCCGTGTGCCGGTTCGCGAGGCGTTCAAAGTCCTGGCGACCCAGGGCATATTGCAAGGTGAGCCTCATCGCGGAATGTCGGTCATTGAAGTCAATGAAAAGGTCATCAATGAAATTTGCGATGCCCGCATCGCTGTCGAAACTTTGGCCGTTCGGTCCTTGCGCGCGGATCCGGAGCGCGTTGGCCAACTTGCAACCGCACTGTCCAGCAAAATTGCGATCTTGTCCCAGAGAATACGGGTCGGTGATCTGGTTGCCATCAATCACGCCGACATTGATTTTCACCGGCAGCTTTGTGAGCTTTCCGGCAATCGTATTGCGACAACGCTGTGGCAAGCCATCGCGCGGCATATCTGGATTGTCTTTGGGTGGGAGATCCGGAGTGAAACCTCCATTTCTCGGATGGTCGAACAGCACGAACGCCTGGCACGAGCCCTTACATCTGGTTCCGATAGTAAGGCGGAAGATGAATTGATCCAGCATATCCGCCGTCGGCGCCGCTGAATATCTCCGCGGGGAGGCGATAGGATAATTGCCGCGAAGCTCGATTCCGCTATGGCGGTTGACGTTGGTCCTTCGGTCCAGCATCGGCTTTGAGCAGCGACATCAGATCATTGACGACAGCAGCACTGCGCCCCTCCGTCTCGGAAAGGCCCTGCGCGAATGGGTGTCTTTCGAGAAGCTGTGGCATTGAGAGGCAGTAGATCGGCGCACTGCCGGGATTTTGCAGCTTGATCTTGAAGGGTTCGGCGATTGGACTCTGACCATCCACCAGTTCCCTCACGATGTGCGGGAAAGGCAGGTCGTCCAGCGGTGCAGAAGCCTGACCGCGGCAATCGACCATGGCGTCGAAGTGCAACCTCTCCTCGTTCATGACGATGTCAACTCCGCCCTCCGGCTGATCCTCGAATAAGGCGTCCTCCCCGGTCGCCACCAGATCGAGAACTCCTGCGTCGTACATGGCGATAATGCGTGCCAAAGACAGATGTGGCACTGCCGCATAGGCATCTCCAAACACAGGATGGAGTGTGGATTGAAATGTTTTCCAGTCCTCCTCGTTCAGTACCCTCAAAGCCCTATCGAATGTTTCATGAGCGCGAAGCAGTACGTAGCGATGCGGAATTGTCCGGCGGTCCCGCATCGACTGACGGGCCTCTGCGAACCCGTCTTTTACTGCAGCGAGACCTCCCAAGGTTGTGCGATCTTTGAAATAAAACTCACAAAATCCCTCGATCGTCTCCGCATCGGATCCCAGCCGCGCCAGATAGCCTGGGTCGGCTTCACTCAGCTCCCTCTTCAACAGCAGGAAGACACGGTGAAGCAGATCCGTCTGGCCCTTGCTGACTTCGGCGGCAACGGCGTCTTCAGTGATGTGCAAGAGTGGAAGGTAAGGAAAGGGATAGTAAAAATCTCCCTCCGGCATGACACCAGATTTAGACACCATGGTTATGCGGAGTGTCTCAGCATCCTGGCGCGGGTGCCAGGATATTTGGCCCTTGTCCTCGCTGAAGTCGCCACGTGCGAAGCCTAAGGCCAGAACCGCATCAATGGCGGAAAGGGAAGACCCCAATACACCAATATTGCCCGGCGGCAATGATGTGACGTTCGTATAGGGCCATGGCGATATAAGGGTCGCCTTGTCCAAAGCGGGCTGGCCGTCCCAAGAATGTCCCGTTGCCAAAATGAGGGCATCGAATTCAAGCTCTGAACCCTCCTGGCCTGCGTCGATTACCACGGTGGCGGGCCGTGGGAGGCGAACGTCGCTTATGCAGGCATTCGGAACCAGCTTCAAGTCATGACCGGCTCCTTCTGCAAGCTTCGCGATATCTTTAAATGCATCCTTCAGATAATCGCCGATGAGAACGCGGGGGTAAAAGGCGCGTCCGCTCAGCTCATGGCGGGAAAGCTCCCAGTCGTTCAGTTCGCGTGCCGGCAATTGTTGTAGCCATTGCAGTAGGGTCTGGGTCACCGGTGGGATTTCACGGCTAAAGGCATTGCACAGCATAAACTCGCCATTGAGCTTGGCAGTAAAGGGCATGCCGTTGCCAAATTCATCGCTGGGGCTGAAAATGGTCATCATCAGAGGCTCAAACGTACGCGTCAGGTGCTTGAGGCAATATAGCGCGGTCGGCCCGGCGCCGATAATCGCAATACGAAATCTTCTCATTTCGGATAAGACAGTGAGCAGCGGTTGCAATCCGGCATTGTCGTCGCGTTCTTTCTCTGAAGCTGGCGTTCAGGCCACATGAGGCGGCACAATGCCACCTGACATTCTTTGTTCCATCACCTGAACGTCCGTTCGGGAACAAAGGGGGCTTGCGCACGTTGAACATCGCTTCCGCGCGAGAGGGCGGGGGACTAGCCGGTTGAAGCCATTCAGCGCCACACAAAGCGGGTGTCAGATAGAACGTATATGATCAGCTTTATGCGTCGCCCGCACACACCATGAGATCCTTTGATGATCCTCAGCAATTCGGGCATTTCTCGGTAAGATCCTTTGGGCTCGATCCCTCTGTTGCGATGGCACTGGGCGCGGCACTCTTTGCGCTACTGATCAGTGGCGCGATAAGCTGGGTCAACCAACAGGCAATGCGGGACCGTGTCGACAGCGTTACAGCGACACATGCCGTCATCGTCACGCTCGGTCAAATGTTATCGGACATCCAGGATGCGGAAACCGGCCAGCGCGGTTATCTTTTGACGGGAGACGAAAAATACCTCGCTCCCTACGATGCCGCCTTGAAGTCAATTCCCGCCAGGGCAAACGAAATAGCCTTGTTGGTGAATGATGATGGCGGCCAGTCGGCACGGCTGCAAGCTCTGAGGCGCCATCTCGACGCGAAGTTGTCGGAACTGCGGGAGAGCATAAACGTCCGCCGAACGCAGGGGCTTCAGCCGGCCCTGACGATTGTCCGGTCTGGAAGCGGCAAGGCGGAGATGGATGCCATCCGCGAGAACCTATCCAACTTGGTCGCTGAGGAAATGCAGATCCGCACCCAGCGCTTTTCTGAAATGGATGCGGCTTTGCGCCTTGCCGTCATCAGCGGCCTCGTCTCGGGGCTTCTTGGACTCGGGCTCACCTTCATGATCGGCTTGCTGGTTCGACGCAGCACGCTGGCGCGTCAGCGGCAGGACTGGCTGCAAACCGGCCAAGTTGGAATCGCCGGTGCCATGATGGGCGAGCAGTTGGTTGATCAGCTTGGCACTAGCCTGCTCGAGTTTCTGGCGCGCTATGTGCGTGCGGTTGCGGGTGCGGTCTACGTCGGCAATGGCCAAGAGTTTCGGCTTGTTTCGCTTTATGGCGTTCCGGATGAAGCCAAAGTGCGCCAGCGTTTTGGCCTGCGGGACGGCCTTCTGGGGCAGGCTGCTGCCGAGAACCGGTCGCTGCTGATCAGCGAAGTGCCGGATGACTACATCCGCTTTGGCTCTTCCCTTGGCCATAGCCAGCCACGCCAACTTGCCATCCTGCCGATAAGTGCTGATGGCCTAGTCAACGCGGTAATCGAGCTCGGATTCATCCGGCCCGTGAACGAGAAAGTCCTGGCATTGTTGCAGCAGGCGTCCAGCGCCATGGCGGCAGGCGTACGCTCGGCCGTCTATCGGGAGCAGCTCGCCAGCCTGCTGCAGGAGACACAGCGGCAGGCGGAAGAGCTCCAGGCACAGAGCGAAGAGCTGAGAGTTTCGAATGAGGAGCTGGAAGAGCAGGGCCGGGCCCTGAAGGAATCGCAAGCCCGGCTCGAGCAGCAACAGGTCGAGCTCGAGCAGACCAATTCGCAGCTCGAAGAACAGATGCAGAAGCTTGAGAGCCAGCGTGACGATCTCGAAAAGGCAACGGCCGCCAACGAGGCAAAGGCGAGTGAGCTCGAACAGGCAAACCGCTACAAATCCGACTTCCTCGCCAACATGTCTCATGAGCTGCGGACGCCGCTCAATTCCTCACTCATCCTTGCTAAGCTTCTTGCTGACAACTCCGATGAAAATCTCACAGAGGAACAGGTGAAATATGCGCGCACCATCGAGTCCTCCGGCAATGATCTGCTGCGGCTGATTAACGATATTCTGGATCTTTCGAAGATCGAGGCGGGGCATGTTGCGATCCGGCCTGAGCCTGTGTCGGTCGAACGTATCGTGGGTAGTCTTCAGCATCTGTTCCAGCCTGTGGCGGCCGAGCGCAGACTCGTTTTCACGCTGGATATCCAGGGGGGACTTCCGCTCCTCGAGACCGACCCTCAGCGGCTTGAGCAGGTGCTGAAGAACCTTCTCTCCAACGCCTTCAAGTTCACGGAAGTGGGAGAGGTAAAGTTGGCGGTTCAGCAGGGCAAGGCCGGCCAGTTTTCCTTTGCCGTGTCTGACACGGGGATTGGAATCAGCGCCGATCAGCAAAACCGTGTGTTTGAGGCATTTCATCAGGCGGATGGAACGATCAGCCGCAGGTATGGCGGCACGGGGCTTGGCCTATCGATCTCCCGCCGCCTTGTCGAATTGCTCGGTGGCAACATCGAGCTCACGAGCGCAGAAGGGAAGGGAAGCACCTTCACGGTTAACCTTCCGCCCATCTTCGATTCCGTCAGAGCCGAGGAGCAGTCACAGCCTGCTTCGCGAGCGGAGGGTGCGACTTCTTCATTTGCCTCCTCCGCTAAGCATGTGCCGCCGGTACACGAGCGGGAAGTCGCAGCTGTGGAAGATGACCGGAACCAACTTGGCGGCGGGAAGCGTGTACTGCTCATTGTGGAGGATGACCGGAACTTTGCTAGTATTCTCCGAGATCTCGCACGCGACATGGATTTCCAGTCTCTAGTGGCGGGCACCGCGGACGAAGCCTTGACTCTGGCACGTGAGTTCATGCCACAGGCCATCATACTAGATATCGGCCTTCCCGATCATTCAGGTCTTTCAGTGCTGGAGCGGTTGAAGCGCGACACCAGCACGCGTCACATTCCCGTCCATGCCGTTTCCGCGGAAGACCACGTCGAAACGGCGCTGTCTCTGGGCGCTGTCGGTTATGAGATGAAGCCGGTAAGCCACGCACAACTGGTCGAGGTGGTGAGAAAATTCGAAGCGAGGCTGGCACGCTGCGTCAGGCGCATCCTCATCGTGGAAGATGATCCTGTCCAGCGTGAGGCCGTCGCAAAACTGCTCACGTCGCATGATGTTGAAACGGTCAGCGTGGGCACAGCCGCGGAATGTTTGAAACTGCTGAAGGAGCAGGTATTCGACTGCGTGGTACTGGACCTCTCTCTGCCGGATGCGACCGGCTATTCCCTGCTCGAGGCGCTTGGGTCCGAGGCAGACTGCGCCTTTCCACCCGTCATCGTGTATACAGGACGTGACCTTTCCCAGGATGAGGAACGCCGCCTCCGGCGCTATTCCAGGTCCATCATCATCAAGGGTGCGAAGTCGCCTGAACGCCTCCTCGACGAGGTCAGCCTGTTCCTTCATCAGGTGGTGGCAAAGCTTCCCGAAGCGCAGCAAAAGATGATCCGCAAGGCCTTGAACCGCGAAGCCATACTTGAAGGGCGGCGCATTCTCGTGGTGGAGGATGACATCCGCAATGTCTATGCGCTAACCAACATTTTGGAACCGCGAGGGGCGAGCGTCGAAATTGCCCGAAACGGCCGTGCGGCCCTCGACGCTCTGGAAACGCTGCAGCAGAATTCCGACACTGCAGTCGATCTCGTTCTCATGGATGTCATGATGCCGGTGATGGATGGGCTGACCGCTATACGGGAAATCCGGAAGAATCCTGATTGGAAGAAACTGCCGGTAATTACCCTCACCGCTAAGGCAATGCCCGATGATCAGCGCCGCTGTATCGAGGCCGGTGCGAGCGATTACATCGCGAAACCGCTTGACGTCGACAAGCTACTCTCGCTGGTGCGTGTATGGATGCCGAAGTGACGCCGGGCATGCCATCCGACAACGTCGAGGATATCGAGATCCGCCTGCTGCTTGAGGCGCTCCATATCCGCTATCAGTATGATTTTCGGAATTATTCCATGGCCTCGATCAAGAGGCGATTGGTCGAGGCCCGCCGCAACATGGGTTATGCCACCTTCTCGGCCCTGCAGGAGGCTGTGCTGCATGAACCGGACATGGTGCCGACTCTCCTTCGCTACCTCACGGTTCAGGTGAGCGAGATGTTCCGCGATCCTCTCTACTTCCGCGCTTTACGGGAGAAGGTCATTCCGCATCTCCGAACCTATCCCTCCCTCAAGGTCTGGATCGCTGGCTGCAGCAGAGGCGAGGAACTCTATTCCATCGCAATACTATTTCGAGAAGAGGGCCTGGAGGAGCGCACCATTTTCTACGCAACGGACATTAGCCGAGACGCGTTGAGCGCAGCTGAAAGTGGTATCTACGAGATTGACCGCGTGCCGCTGTTTACACAGAACCATCGCGACTCTGGAGGCCCGACATCGCTCTCGGATTATTATCAGGCGGCATACGGTCGAATCTCACTGGACCGGACGTTAAGGCGCAATGTCGTGTTCGCCGATCACAGCCTGGTAACTGACGCCGTGTTCGCCGAGGTTCATCTGATTTCGTGCCGCAATGTGCTGATCTATTTTGATCGAATCTTGCAGGACCGCGCCATCGGTCTTTTCCGTGACTCTCTCGTTCACCGCGGCTTTCTGGGTCTGGGTGCGAAAGAGAGCCTGAGGTTCTCACGCCACGCCGGAAGCTTCACAGAGTTTTCGCGTGTCGAGAAAATCTATCAAAGGGGCAGCTGAGCATGTCCACCGCACGCCAGGCCGTCGTCATCGGAGCGTCTGCAGGCGCATTCGATGCTCTCTCAACCATTCTCCCGAAACTTCCTGAAGGTTTAACTGCCGCAATCATGATAGTCGTCCATATTCCCCCAGACCGGCGCAGCTTGCTGGCCGAGCTGTTTCAGGAGCGTTGCGCACTGGAGGTCAAGGAGGCAGAAGACAAAGAGCCAGTATTGCCCGGCATAGTCTATTTTGCGCCTCCCAACTATCATCTGCTCGTCGAGAAGAGTGGAACGCTGGCACTTTCGAGCGATGAGGCCGTGCTGTTTTCACGTCCCTCAATTGACGTCCTCTTTGAGACGGCGGCAGATGCCTATGGAGCTCAACTCACGGGGGTCATACTGACCGGTGCCAATCAAGACGGCGCGGAAGGATTGGCGCGGGTCGCTGCCGCGGGTGGAACGGCACTGGTTCAGACGCCTGCGAGCGCATCCGCAACTGCGATGCCTGAAGCGGCAATCAGCTTTTGTCCGATGGCCGAAGTCCTGCCGCTTGAGGCGATCGCCGCGCGGCTTGCTGCCATGGGAGTGTCATGATGGAGCCGGTAAAAGTTCTCCTCGTCGACGACCTGGAAGAAAACCTCATCTCTCTTGAAGCGCTTTTGCGCCGCGACGGCTTGGTACTGTTGAAGGCGCGCTCCGGAGACGAAGCGCTGGAGCTCCTGCTTCGACATGAAGTTGCACTGGCGCTGGTGGATGTCCAGATGCCGGGCCTCAATGGATTCGAGGTGGCAGAGCTGATGCGTGGGAATGAGCGGACGCGGCTTATACCCATCATCTTCGTGACCGCTGGCGCGGCTGATAGCCAGCGCCGTTTCAAGGGCTATGAAACAGGTGCGGTGGACTTCATCCAGAAGCCCATTGAGGCCGACATTATTCGCAGTAAAGTTGACGTATTCTTCGAGCTCTTTCGTCAGCGTCAGCAGCTCGCGTCGCAGCGCGACGAACTGGAAGTGCAAGCGCTTGCTCTAAAGGAAGCCGGCCGGAGGAAAGATGAATTTCTATTGACACTGACGCATGATCTGAGCCGCCACAAGAACGCGAGGGATCTGCAAAATGTTCTCATCCGGGAAATCAATCACCGCATAAAGAACCTGTTCAGTGTCATTCTCGGTCTGATTTCGCTCACGTCCCGCACCTCTGCGGACGTGGAAGAACTTTGCACAAGTTTGCGATCAAGATTGGAGGCACTGGCCAAGGCCCATGACCTCACCCTTCCGGACCTGGAAGCGGACGGCGAGTCAGAGCGTCTGTCCACAACAGTAAAGACGCTTCTAACTGCTATCCTTGCTCCATATGCGGAATCCTCGCGCATCCTGATCACCGGAAGCGACTCAGCATTGATGCCCACCGCTCTCACCTCACTCGCTCTTCTGTTTCATGAACTAGCGACCAACGCTGCCAAGTACGGCGCCCTTTCGTCCGATGCCGGGCAGCTAATGATCGGCATCGAAGTGGTCGAAGGGGGAATTGAGGTCCTCTGGAAAGAAAGCGGCGTAAAGTATGCGAAGCCTCCGACGGCGCGTTCGGGGTTCGGATCCGTTCTGGAGAGGGCGGTTGTCGGCGGTATAGGCGGCATAATCACCCGAGAGTGGAAGGAATCTGGAATGGAACTGCACCTGCGAATTCCGGTTGAATGCCTGCAGTGATCACTTCGCCGGTTCCGAAACCGGCGCAATAGCGCCAGTATCCTAGCGTGAAGTCCGCGCGCTCTGCCGAGCGGTCAAGTGGCGCATGGGGTTGCACCGGGCTTGGGCCAGTGCATGATTTCGTCAGCTGCACGTGGACTGAAGCCCTAGAACGCAGTGAAAAGATTTTGACGGGCCAGCCATTCCGCGCGGAGGCGGTCTCTGCTTCCCTTGAACGATCCCTCTGCCAATTCGCAACTGGTGATCCGGTCCACGCGGAAGTGGCGAAAATCCTGGCGGAGTTCACACCAGCCCGCGAGAATGATGGTGTCGACATAATAGACGAGAGCAATAGGCCAGACCGTCCGCTCGCTTCGCTGTGCCGCTTCGTTCTCATAGCTGAGGCGCAGCTTTCGCTCTTCCCGGATGGCTTGCCGCAACATGCGATAGGCGATCCTGGCGGGTGGAATGGCGTTCCAGCGTGAGACGTGCAGCGGGGAGGCTTCGAGGGAATTCTCCGTCGTAGGCGGCAGAACGGCGGAGAGCTTGCGGCTGACGCGCGCTGCTGCCTCAAGAAGGCCGGCATCCCCCGTTCGGCCGATCAGGGAAAGCCCCACCACGATGGCCTCCACCTCTTCGGCAGTGAAGGTCAACGGCGGCAGATCAAAACCAGCCTCCAGCACGTAACCAACACCCGCCTCACCCTCGATGGGGATACTCATAGCCTGCAGGGTCAGGATATCCCGATAGACGGTTCGCTGGCTGACCTCGAGCGCAACGGCAATGCTTCGCGCCGGCACCGGCGAAGTGGCACGGCGCAAAATCTGGATGATCTCGAATAATCGGCTTGAGCGGCCCATCGCCCTAAATCCTTTGGGAAACCCATGTCTACCGCATCACTGCTGACAGAGGGTGTCAGCATCCTGTTGTTAGCGTTGTTCGCATCGGTTCAACAGGAGATTTCCATGACGATCAGGGCATTTGAAACGGCGTCGGTCCAAATGGAAACCCGGTGCCTGCTGACATTGCAAGCACCGGGAGAAGATGTCGACCGCATCATGGAAACTGTGGTGAAGATCGTTCCGCTTGCGATGGGAAGTTACGACAGCAACGCCTTTCAGTCTGGGCCCGGCGTCGAGCGCTACCGTCCGCTGCAGGGGGCGGTGGCCGGGCCGGAAAGCGAGATCCGGAAGCGGCCGGGCGTCGTCGAGGTCGCCTTCGAGCTTGCCGACGATCCGGCCCTCCTCGAACAGGTGATCGAGGCGATCTTCCAGATACACAGCTATCAGGAACCGGTGATCCGAATTTACAACATTCTTAGCAGCCGCTCCAAGGGACTGGACGACCGCGCCAACCCTCACCGGTGGTGGAACACGGCCGGAGACTGGAAGAAGAGTGGCCTGGCGGCCAGTGTCGAAGCGGACGAGACATGACCCGGGACTATCGGCTCGGCATGTTGCTTGTTACCGCATCGGCGGTGGCCTGGAGCACAGCGGGGTTCTTCACCAGGCTCGTTCCCCTGGACAGCTGGACCATGCTGGCGTGGCGCGGACTCTTCGGCGCTTTCGGCATTGCCTTCGTGATTCTTGCGATGGAGCGACGGCAAGCCTGGGGGCACTTTCGGGCGCTGGGCTGGCCGGGCTGGATTTTCGCACTGGTGTCCGCGGCTGGCATGATTTGCTTCATTACCGCCTTGCGGCACACCTCAGTTGCCCATGTTGCGGTGATCTATGCCCTGGCACCCTTCATCGCCGCAACACTGGCTTGGCTCGCGATAAGAGAGAGGCCGACGAGAGGCGCCTTGGCCACCAGCTGCATCGCTCTGCTCGGCGTTGCCATTATGGCGGGTTTCGGAACCGATGGCAGTCCCGTAGGCGACCTTCTCGCACTTGGCATGACCATTTGCTGTGCCGCAATGATGGTTCTGGCCAGGCGCTATCGGGACATTCCGACACTGCCTGCGGCCTGCCTGTCCGCTTTGCTCAGCGGACTGGTGTGCTGGCCGATTGGGGAGCCTCTCGCGCTGTCTGCGCACAGCCTTCTAGTCCTCGTCCTCTTTGGTCTCGTGAACTCGGCCCTGGGCCTGACCTTGTTCACGGTGGGCGCACGGCTGCTGCCGGCCGTTGAAACGGCGCTGATCGGTTCTCTCGATGCGCCGCTTGCACCGTTGTGGGTCTGGATTGCCTTCAACGAGGCCCCCAGCCCAAGCACGCTCACGGGCGGCATCATCGCCTTTGCTGCTGTTGGCCTGCATGTTTGGCTGAGCGGGGCAAAGAAGCTGGATCGGCCGGAAGAACCTGATGTTCGCTCGGCATCGCGTCGCCTGGTGCCCGCTCCGGCCATCCACGGAGATGACGATGGCAATGAAGCTCCAGCTGAATTGCTAAAGAATCTGACAGCGCGCTCGCATGGCTGAGGTCATCTTGCACTCACAAACGGAGAACGACATGCAACTCCCACACCTGAAATTGAATCACGTTTCATCGCTGGTTATGCTGAGAGCTGCGAGCCTGGTCGGTTTCATTCAGTGGGCTGCCAGCGGAATGGAACGCTGGGTGGAAGTCCGGCGCGATCAGCGCATCCTGCTTTCCATGAACGACCAGCAGTTGAAGGATATCGGCATTTCGCGCGGTGAGGCAGAACGTGCAATTCGCTCTGGCCGTTGATATGGTTTCCAGCAGCGACGGCATCGCGGCCCGAATGGAAGACGCAATGGACTTTGTAGTAAAGCAGCTTCTGTGCACCGAAGCCGTGATGCTGTCGGATGTTCTTTGCAGTTGCGGCCAGCGTCACAAAGGTGAAGAAGAGTGCACGACCTCTACCCGTATCGTATTTCCCTACCGCGGTGTTTATATTCGGCATGTGGGGAGCAAGGATGCGGTGGCCGAAGCCAATCAGGCCTTGTTCTTCAATGAGGGCGAGGAGTACCGCATCAGCCATCCGCTGCAAGGTGGCGATGCGTGCCTTTCCATGACCATTGACGAGGGCATATTGCGGGAACTGACCCCCAAATCGCAGCTGCGAGGCGGGGCAACTTTGGCATTCGCGGCGCAGCGCAGGCGAATCGATCCGCGCGCGCAGGTACTGGTCACCTTGCTGCGCCACGGTCTCGGCCAGAATGCGATCGAGACTCTCGAAGCGGAGACGTTGTCGCTAACGCTCATGCGCCGCGTATTGGGTGAGCACACGTCTCATGGTGCGAGCGCCAGCTGGGGCCTTCAGAAGCTGGTAGATCGCGCCAAGCTCGTGATTTCGTCAAACCTGAGCCGCCGCTGGACACTGGTGGATATCGCCCGGGAGGTCGGGGTGTCGCCGGTCTACCTCACGCAGGCCTTCCGGCAGGTCGAGCAAATTCCGCTCTACCGTTATCAGCTTCGGTTGCGCCTGGCCCGCGCTCTTGATCTTCTCGGGGACTACGAAGACATCACGGCGCTCGGACTAGAACTCGGTTTTTCCAGCCATAGCCATTTCACCGCGGCGTTTCGCCAGGCCTATGGCCGGACACCGGCGGAATTCCGCCGCAGCGCGAGACGTCGCTAAACAATCCGAGAGCGGCAAATCCATCCGAAGGCGCAGATGTCGTTGCCGGCATCAACAACAGGAGAAGACATTATGTTTGCGACGACCTGCGCCGCTTGCGACTGCGAACTGGATGGCGGCAGGATTCACGTCGAGATCGGGCGCAATGCAGTCGAAGTTTGCTGCGAAGCATGCGCGCAGGCTCTGCGGGAGGCGGAGCGCGCGCTGAAGCGCGATATCTGCCCGCAATCGCATTGTCAGCATCAAGCCAATCTGTCCTCCGAGTGGCAACTCGATGACGGACGGGCCCACCCAAGTTGGTGGTTCAACAGCTGAGATCCGATACCCTCACTTGTGCAGAGAGTCGCTTGCATTCCGGCGGGCCATACCCGCTTCACTGTGGATTGCCGGCTGTCCGGATTTCACCGAACGGCCGCCTGATGAAGATCAGGAAATCATCCACCAGAGTGAAGATGACGGGGATCACCAGGAGGCTGAGGAAAGTGGATGTCAACAGTCCCCCGATTACGACGATTGCCATTGGCTGCCGGAAGCTCGAATCGCCACCGCCGAGACTGAGCGCAACGGGAAGCATCCCGCACCCCATTGCAATTGTGGTCATGATGATCGGCCGGGCGCGTTTGTGGCAGGCATCGACCAGCGCATCGAAGCGTTCCATGCCAGCCCGCCGCGCCATGACCGCATATTCGACGAGCAGGATGGAATTCTTGGTGACCACGCCCATCAGCATGAGGAGGCCGATGACCGCCGGCATGGAGAAGCTCGTGCCGGTTACGACGAGCGGCAGCAGGGCACCCCCCAGTGAAAGGGGTAGGGCCATCAGGATTGTCACGGGTTGAAGAAAATCATGAAACAGGAGAACCAGCACGGCATAGATGCAGACAACACCGATCGCCATGGCGAGGGCGAAACTTCCGAACAATTCCGAACTCCGTTGCACCTCGCCTTGTTCGACAACCCGAACCCCCTCCGGAAGGTTTTGAAGAGCCGGCAGGGCATGCGCTTCGCGGTTGACGTCACCCAGGATCCGCCCGTTCAATTCGACGGAGACGGTCACATTGCGTGAACGGTCAATGCGCTTGATCTGAGATGGGCTTCCCCCCATTCGAACATCCGCTAGGGCGCCAAGCGATACATTACCCTTCGCACCGCTCACGCGGAGATTGGCGATGTCGTCCAATTGCATCCTGTTGCGAGGGTCTAGGCGAACCCGAATGGGTATCTGCCGCTCTGGCAGGTCAAGCTTCGCCAAAGATGATTGATAGCCGCCGCTGGTTGCCACACGGACTGCATTGGCGATCGTCTCAGAGGTGACGCCAAGCGCGGCTGCCCTGGCGAAGTCAGGGACTATGCGAACCTCTGGTGCTTGGAGCGAGGCGCTTGACGTGACAGCGCCGATGCCCTTGAGCGTGCGCAACTGCTCTTCCAGCGCAGCGGCCGCCTGTTCGACGGCATCCGCATTGTCTCCCGCAAGTGCAATTTCGAGCTTGGTGCCGTTACCGCCAGATCCGACCTCGACGCGGATACCGGGCAGCACGGCCAGGCTGCGCCGGAGATCATCCTCGATTTCATACTGTTTGACGGCGCGGTCTCCAATCGGCGTCAGATTGACCACGAGTGTTGCAGAGGCGACATTGCTCGCCGTCGTGACGTCGAGCCCGCCTCCGGACGATGCGCTTCCGACGGCGGTGAAGATGCTGATAATGTTCGGGCGCTTGCCGCTAATTTCAGCCGCACGCTGTGACATATGCTCAGTATCCTCAATCGTGCTTCCAGGTGGCAGCGTCAAGGTCACCTTGGTCTGCGCATTATCCGAAATCGGGATGAAGCCTGACTTCAGGAACGGAATTGTGGAGAGCGAGAGACCCAGGAAAACGGCAACACCGAGCATCGTGTAGACGCGGTGGCTTAGGCAGGTTTTCATGACGGCCATGTAGGTCCGCATGATGCGTCCGTCCCGTTGCTGAACCGGATGGACCTTCATCATGTAGGCCGCCATCATTGGCGTCAGCAGCCGGGCCACCAGAAGAGAAGCCAGCACGGCAACAGCCGCCGTGATGCCGAACTGACGGAAGATGAGCCCGGGAATGCCGCTCATGAATGCCGTGGGTAGGAAGACCGCGACAAGCGTGAACGTCGTCGCAATCACCGCCAGGCCGATTTCATCGGCCGCCTCCAGCGCGGCCTTCATGGGCGATTTTCCCATTTGAAGATGCCGCTCGATGTTCTCCACCTCGACGATCGCGTCATCGACGAGAATTCCGACGACGAGGGATATCGCAAGGAGGGTGACGATGTTCAGGCTGAAGCCTGCAAAATACATGGCCAGAAAGGTCGGTATCACGGAAAGGGGCAGGGCGATGGCCGAAAGAATGGTCGCCCGCCAGTCGCGCAGAAACAACCAAACGACAACGACAGCCAGGATTGCTCCTTCATAGAGCATGTGCATCGAGCCATCATAGTTTTCCTCAATGGGCGCCACCGTGTCATAGGCCTCGACGATGCTCACATCCGGGTTGTCCTTGGCAAAGGTGGCCATGGCGGCCTTCACGTCAGTGGCGACGCCCGTATCCGAAAAGCCGTTAGAACGCTTGACCTGAACGGCAATCGCCGGCTTTCCATTGAGAAAGGCAAGAGAGGACCTGTCTGCAAAGCTATCGGTTACGGAGCCAATTTCGTCAAGCCGCACCAGCCTGCCGCTTGAGAGCGGAATGGACAGTGCCTTGAGCGCGTCAATCGAGGCGACGCCTGCGAGCGTTCTTATGGTTTGCCGGGTGCCACCAATTTCAGCAAGACCGCCGGATCTGTCGGACTGAACGGTTCTTAAAATTGATGACACCGCGTCGGCCGTAATGCCGAGCGAGGTCATGAGTTGCGGGTCGAGATCAATATGGACTTCGCGGTCCAAGCCACCCACCCTGCTGACCTCTCCCACCCCGGATACGGAGAGAAGCATCTTGGTAAGCTCGTTATCAACGAACCAGGAAAGCTCGGTTTCATTGAGGCGGGATGAACTCACGGCGTACGTGATGAGGGGTGAATTTTGAACATTCAGCTTGGTGACTGTTGGTCTTTCCATGCCAGCAGGCAAATCGGTTGTGCTGTCCACCGCATTCTTGACCTCGTTCAGAGCTTCCTCGCTGTCCTTCTCGAGCTTGAAAGAGACGCTCATTGAAACCGAGCCACTGTCAATCGTCGTGGTGATGTGGTCCAGCAAGTTCAGAGACGCGAGATTGTCCTCGATCTTCCGGGCAACTTCTGTTTCGAGCTGGGCAGGAGCGGCACCTTCCAGCCCCGCCGAAATCTTGATGGTGGGAAGGTCCATGTCCGGGAAGTTCTGGATCGGCAGCCGTTCGAAAGCCAGAAGCCCACCGGCCGTCAGCAGCACGAAGAGGAGGATGGCCGGAACAGGATTGCGGATGGACCAGGCGGAGAAGTTCATTGCGTCTTCACTTCCAAGCTGACGAGGGCATTGTCTGAGAGGAATGCGCCACCGGATTTTACGACTTTGGCGGACCTCTCGAGACCCGATATGATCTCGACTTCATTGCCGCTGCGCCGCCCAGTCCCGACCCGCACGCGCGAAGCGCGAAGGTCATCGCCAACCACGTAAACGTAGGTCAGCCCGTCCCGGAACACCAATGACGACTCTGGTACTGCGAGCGCGGAACTCATGTTGAGCTGGATCTCGCCTGTAACATAGACACCAATGGGGGGCCGCGGCTTGGCCGGAAGCTCGACATAGACAAGTGCCCGCCCCGTATCGGCGTTTACAGTAGGCCCCACGAGCCTCACCGTTCCCTCAATCGGTGAACCGCCCGGGCCTGAAATGTTAACCTTGAGTCCTTGTCTGATGCGCGGAAGATATTGCGCGGCCACTTCTGCCTGCCATTCGACGCGTTGCTGCTGAACCAACCGGTACAACTCACTGCCGGACGAGACGACCGCACCAAGCTGAGCGGTTCGCGAGGTGATCAGACCATCGTCAACTGCCCGGATCGTGGTTTGCTCGACCTTGATCTTCTGGCTTTCGAGCATCGCCTCCGCCGATTTGAGCGATGCTGCCGCTGTTTGTTCTGCGGCCAGATATTCCAGAGTCTTTTCCTGCGTAAGAACGCCGTTCCCGGTCAACTTCCGGACCCGTGTGGCATTCGTCTTTGCCTTGTCCAGATCAGCCTGAGCCGACTCAACCGCCGCCTCCTGCTTGTGCAGTTCTGCGAAAACCTCGTCCTGCGCCAGGCGAACGAGAGGATCCCCCTTGGTGACCACGGCGCCCACTTCCGCAAGGATTTCCGTTATCCGCAGCCCGCCAATCTCGGAGGCGATGATCGCCTCACGCCATGGCTTCAGCCAGCCACTTGCTGGTACTGTCTCTGGCCATTCACGAATGGCGGGGCTTACGAGACTGACGGTCAGGGCCGGGGACTGCGTCTGTGCATCTGCGCAGTGGGCGGGGCCCGGCAGGGCAGCGGCAAGAAATATAACGAGAACGGCGAGGCTCGGAAATGGAAGGCGTTGCAAGGAAATACATCTCACATCAATGGCTGCAGCGTAGAGAGCAGCGTGAGATTCGCGTCCCATCCGCCACCCGATGTTCGATAAACTGCGATCCAGCAGCGAACCGCATCGCGGCAATTGTGAATGAGCTCGAACTCCACCTTTTCGGCCGCGCAGCTTGAGGTCTCGCGCTCTGGCAAATTGGCGGCGTCCGTCCCGGTACTGGTGGCGCCGGGTAAGTAACGTTCTTCTGCGCGCGCCGTGATGACTCGTCCACATATGGCGTCGATCCGTAGCAAGGCGGCTTCGGTCTCCGCCACGGCATTCAGAACGGTGAGCTTGTAGAGGGCCACGAGAGCCGCAAAACCGGGAGCTGTACTGACAACGGCCACTCGGCTTTCGCCTTTCTCAACAGGAGCAGTTCTTAATGCCGGCCCGAATGACCACAGTGGCGCTCCGCCCGCCAAGGCCGAGGTACTGAACGTTACCCATCCAGAGAGGTTCAGGTAGGGCTCGATATCCGCCTCGGCATGGCTGCTATCACTCAGCGCTGCGGCAAGTTTCTTCTCGAGTGCCCGAATGTCGGGGCGCTGGCGCAATGTTGCTGCCGGTATGGCGATGATCGCGACATCCTTCGGCAAGGGGATTCTGCGCTTTCCCCTGGTCAGGATCAGCCGCACGCCATCCTCGTTACCGCCTGCCAGCTGGGCCATCGCCCTCACGAGATTGCGGGACAAAGTCCGCTGCTCTACCAGCGCGGATGAGGATTCGGCCGCACGGCCGCGCGCGAGAACAAGGTCCTGCGGAGAAGCGAGGCCAGAGGCGGCAGCTCTCTCCAGGGCGCGGACCGTTTTCTGACGTGACACCACATCGCGCATGTGAATGTTCGCAAGCAGTACTGAAGACTTATACCGTATGTAGTGATCCGCGACTTCGGCGGCCAAGGACACCTGACAGTCGTTTTCGCCATCGAAGCTTTCATCCGTGAGAGGCGTGGCTATTTCCTCTGCCGTGTGTGGCTCCCCAAATAATTTCCTTTCCCAGGAAGCAGCGGGGAACGCAATGATGTTGCCGTCTCGCTGCAAAGCCCTGGCCTTGGTTATGGTAGCGCTGGCGGAATTCGGGGTCGGACTAGCGCGCAGCGCCAGCTCGATCAGCGACGTGAGCGAGGGGTCGCCGAGCGTGGACCACCACGTCAGAAGATCGGAGAGTTTTCCCTGATGTGGCAGCAATGGTTGCCAGCTGCCGAAAACATCGTCGTCAATTGGCATGGACTCTCCGGACGTCGGGAGCGGCGAGGAGGCATCGCGGCCAACGCATTCAATGAGGAGAGTGCTTCCTTCTGCTGGACGTGTTCTCATCACTGCTTTGGACGTGCCTCGGTGACACTGTCTCTACGGGATCAAACGTAAAGTGCGGTCAATGCAGTGTTAAGATAGGTAAAATCTCCGGGACAATTCTCGCCTCGGTGATATGCTGCCGGGAGCAATCGCAATGAGCATCCACAAGAATGAAAAAGGTTCTCCTCATCGACGACGATGTTGAACTTACCAGCTTGCTGAGAGAGTTCCTCATTGAGGAAGGTTTCGAGGTTGTGACGATGGAGGATCCCCGCGCGGCCGTCTCGGAGGCAACGTCCGGTCATGTGGATATCGTGGTCTTGGACGTGATGATGCCGGTTGTGAACGGCATCGACATCCTTCACCGAATCCGGCGGTTAAGTACTGTTCCCATATTAATGCTGACCGCCAAGGGTGACGATGTTGACCGGATAGCGGGATTGAATCTGGGTGCGGATGACTATGTTCCGAAGCCGTGTTCCCCGGGAGAGCTGGCGGCACGCATCAGAGCCATATTACGGCGCGTGACTCCGGCCGGCACGGCAACCGGGCAGGATGCACTTCAAGCCGGGGCACTTACCATGCACCCGGGAACCCGCACGGCCGAATGGGGCGGGCGGCAGCTCGATCTCACGGGAACCGAATTCACCCTGCTTGAAGTGCTCGTCCGCAGCGCAGGCCAGCTTGTGTCTAAGCAGGACATATCAAAGCGAGCCTTCGGCCGCCCGCTCACGCCGTTTGACCGGCGCATCGACGTACATCTCAGCAGCGTGCGACAGAAGCTGGGCAAGAGGGAGGATGGGCAATCCTGGATCCAGTCAGTGAGGGGGCAGGGTTATCTTCTGCTGCTGGATCGCTGATGAGAGGGTTGTTCGGAAAGTTCTTTCTCGTGATCTGGGTAACAATGGCCGCGACCATTGCGGGGCTTTTCACGATCAGCTTCCTGTTTGGCAATGTGCCGTTCGCAAGTGAAGTGCGCCATCAACAGCAGATATTTGCCCTAGACGTCGCCGTGAATCTGCTCGCCCAATCTGGCCCGGCCGCAGCACTTGCCTTCGCGCGTGCGGCGGCGCTCGCGCCCCAGCCGGTTGAACTCTCTCTTGTCGAGAGCAGCGCCAAGGATTGTGTGACGCTTCGAAGTGGCAGCGAGCGCCAGATCATTATAGGTGGCACCTGCCAGCACCTGTCCGTGCGTGCTAATGCAGAAGGTGTCGTGCCCGAAATCTTGTTGAAGCTCGGCCCATGGATTGCAGCGCTCATCGCCAGTGCTGCATCGGCCTACTGGTTGGCTCGCTATCTCATTCGCCCTGTAACGTATCTGCGTCAGGGTCTGAGTGCCCTGGCGCGCGGCGAATTCGAAGTGCGGATCGGGGACAAGACGGCCGGATGGAAGGATGAGGTGTCCGAGCTTGCGCATGATTTCGACGTCAGCGCGAGCCGGCTGCAGGAGCTGCAGGAGGTCCAGCAACGCCTGTTTCACGACGTTTCCCACGAACTCCGCTCGCCCTTGTCCAGGCTTCAGGCGGCGCTCGGCGTTCTCCGGCAGAATCCGTCGAAACTGAACCCCCTCGTGGACCGCATGGACCGTGAAATCGAACGCATGGACGCACTTGTGGGTGAAGTCCTGACCCTCGCCCGTCTCACCGCTGGCTCGGTGGATCAGCCGTCCCAAACGCTCAACCTCATCGATCTTCTCAATGAAATTCTGGACGATGCGGCCTTTGAAGCGCAGGCGCGGGGCATCTCGGTGGCACATGAAGGTGTGACGACATTTGTGCGCCCGGTCAACGGCGAGCTGATCTACCGGGCCATGGAGAACGTGATCCGCAATGCGATAAAATATTCGCCTGACAACGCCCGTATTTCGATCCATTCCGCGGTTTCTGACGGCAGGCTGAGGATTGAAGTTACAGATGAGGGAAACGGCGTACCGGCGCCGGAGCTTGAGAGGATGTTCCAGCCGTTTGCGCGGGGGAGTGACGCGAATGTACGGGAGGGATTTGGGCTCGGACTCGCCATTGCAAAGCAAGCAATCGAACAACACGGAGGCCGTATCGCTGCCCTACTCGCGGTGAAGGGCGGCATGACGATCAGGATCGAGATCCCTCAGGGCTAGTACTTTGTCCAGCCTTGAGTGGCGGCGCGTCCTTTGGTGTTGAAGGTGCAGCATGCCAGCTCTAAACTTGGCCTTCACCCGCTCCATCGATCTCGAAAGACCGGCAATGGTCAGTGGCGTGGACCGCCTCATCCACCTTACAGCGTTGGGCACGTCACGGACTTGCACCATGTTCCCGATTCTCCGGCATATCGCCGGCACCTGGAGATTGGTCGCCGGCACCTGGAGATTGGCTCTGTCTAGCACTAAGGTGAAGGGGCACAAGGCATCATTCGGCTTGTCTGAGCCGAAGCTGAGGGCCCGGCCCTTACAGACTCACTTTCGCGGGCAACTCACTTCTTCCCGGCATTGCTGTAAATGGCGCCTGCCGCTACGTAGCCTGACCACTGGATGCCCGCAGCTGCGCCTTTACCGGCAGATGGAAACACCGAAAAGTCCTTGGGCCTCTCATGCTCGCTCGTCAGAGGTTTCAGGTCCTTCGTCACGTTCGGCGGCCCACTGCTCAGCGCCTTCACGTCATAACCCTGCGGCAGCGGAGGAGGCGGAAGCACATTGCCAGCATGGACAACTGGCGGTGCAAGTGTAGATAGTGAGACGCTTGCTAACAGCGCTATTGTCCGCTTCACGTTGAATTCCTCTTTCTTCCGCCCGCTCGAAAATATGACTTCTTGCAGAGAAAGCCAGCGGAAGTACGGCACCCGAGCAACCTTGAGCAGGCGGGTCGGTCACGGTGGGTAACTGGTCCTTTGTGCCACAATGGGTCATCACTGTCGTGATAGGTTACCCCGGAATGTCTGACGCCGCAGCTTTCTTGGTCGATGATGATGCTCCGCTATATTGGGCGTGAATTGCTTCGTCCGTGTTCTTTCGTTAGCCTATCCATTTTTTGGGGAGAGGACAAAATGCGGGAGCACGATGCCAATACAACCTGGTCGTCATTGAACGATGCAAACAAGGCACGCGCGGGCGTCTACGTCGAATTCTTCCGATCGATTGAGCAACGGTTTGGCCGTGACGCCGCAATCCAGGTGACGAGGGAGGCACTCTACAACTGGGGCCGCTCGCTGGCCGGTGGACTGGACCGGCACTTGCCAGCGGATTTTGCTGGTCTCTGCAAGAGCTTTGCTTTCGCTCCAGACGGAGGAGCCATGTTTTCTCCGGATGTATCGCGTTGTTCAGACCGTGAGCTCGACGTGCATTTCAAGACCTGTCCCCTGAAGTCCGCCTGGACAGAGGCTGGTCTCGCAGACCAGGACATCGAACTTTTCTGCAGTTTGGCAGCTGCCGCCGACTATGGGACTTTGGAGGCGGCAGGCTTCAAAGTCGACATTGAAACCTGGAAACCAGGTGGTGACGGTTGTTGCAGGCTACATATTACAGCGCCCTGAGAAGGCGCTGCGGCAGCTGCCATCAAGGCGGGTATATCGGGCAGTCACGTTTTCTGCAGCTTGAGAGAATGCAATCTTTCAGAATGTGGCTGATACGCCGCCGTCCACCAGCAAAAGCTGGCCCGTGACATAGGCACTGTCGTCACTGCAGAGAAAAAAAGCGGGGCCGGCGATGTCCTCGGGCTTGCCGGCGCGGGCCTGCGGTATGCGGCGGTACTTGAGGTAGATATCCTTGAACCAGTCGGTGTCGTGCTCGTGTCCGGTGCCATCCGGCAGCATTGCCATTCGGGTGTCGATGAAACCGGGGCAGATTGCGTTGACGTTGATTGCGTCCGGGGCAAGATCGCAGGCGAGGCAGCGTGTCATGTTCACGAGGCCGCCCTTGGCTGTGGAATAGGCAAGGGAGTCCCGCGATCCACGCACGCCCATGATCGAGGCGATGTTGAGGATGCGGCGGGCGGCGCCTCCCTTGCGGATCATCGGCACCATGGCCAGCGTGACATCGAGAGCGCCGTTGAGGTTAACGTCCAGCACTGTCCGGTAGCGCGCCATGGTGAGGCTGGAAAGTGGGGTTGCGTCCAGGATGGCCGCGTTGTTGACGAGAATGTCAAGCTGGCCAAATTCGCGGCTGATGAAATGGGTAAGTGCAGCAACCGAGGCGGGCTCCGAAATGTCCACGCGCTGTGCAGTTGCACTGGCAAGTGTCCGGGCGTGAGCGGAAGCCTCGGCTTGATCGATGTCCGCGATAACAACCATTGCGCCTTCTGCCGCCAGCCGTGCCGCAATCGCAGCACCAATGCCACGCGCCCCTCCGGTGACCAGAGCAATCCGCTTATCGAGCCGCTTTGCTGCGTTCATCTTGCCATCACTCCTGATTGGAACTGCCTATCTTCAGCCGTGAAGCCACCGTTGCGGCGAGAATCAAGGACACGAGAAGAACTAAGGTCACCAGAGCGTTTATCTCCGGGCTGAAGCCCACGCGCATCATCGCCCAGAGCCGCAGGGGCAGCGTCATGCGATCGCCTGCCAGGAACACGCTGATCAGCGTTTCATCGAAAGACAGGGTAAGCGCGAGGACCGCGCCGGTCGTAATGGCGGAGGCCAGAAAAGGAAGCGTGATGTAGCGGAAGGTCTGGAGACGGGTGGCCCCAAGATCGTAGGATGCCTCGACGAGCGTTTTCGGCATGGATTGCAGCCGCGTGAGCACCAGCCTGTAGGCCACGGCGAGCACGAAGGCGCTGTGCCCCATGACGATTGTTGCAAGGCCCCGGTTGATGCCAAGCTGTGCCGAGGTAACGAGCAGCGAAAGCCCGGTCACGATGGGAGGCAGCAGAAACGGCAGATAGATCGCCGTTTCAAGGCCGCGCCGGAACATGGCGCCCGGCCATTCGGCATAGAGTGCAAGGGCTATCGCCAGGACGGTTGAGATGGTGACGGCACACACCGCGACGATTGCCGTATTGGCGAGCGCATCGATCACCGACGGGTTGGACCACAAGCTGATGTAATTCCTGATCGATGCCGTCTCCCACAGGATCCGGCCGTCGTTCACTTCGACCAGTGAGAATATGGCGCTGATGAACACCGGTGCATAGAGGATCAGCAGCACAATGCCCGTCAGTAACCCTGCGAGAAAATCGGCGATCCGTTCGGAGCGGTTCAGCATCGCTCAGACCCGCTGCCTGCTGGCGGAATATCCCGCCAGGATGATGATGATGAAGGCCGTGAGGAGGAGGATCGCGGCCATGGCGGCCCCAAAGGGCCAATTATAGGCAAGGCCGAACTGAGACCATATCACCCGCCCGAAGGTGAAGCCGGTGGTGCCGCCCACCATCTGCGGCGTCACGAAGTCTCCTAGCGCGAGCACGAAGGTGAAGAGCGCTCCCGCAACGGTTCCGGGCAACGCCAGCGGAAAGACGATATGGCGGAAGGTCGACCATGGCGAAGCACCGAGATCGCGCGAGGCATCCAGCAATATGGCGGGTATCCGTTCGAGCGTGAGGAAAATCGGCAATATTGCAAAGGGCAGATAAAGCACGGACATCGTGCCGAGCACGGCATGCTGATTGAACAGGAAGAGAAGACTGGGCTTGTCCAATAAGCCCAGCCCCATCAGCGTCTGGTTCAGCAGTCCGTTGAGCCCGAGTACAGATCGAATGGTGTAGAGCTTGACGATGTAGCTCATGAACAGCGGCAGCACTGTGAGCAGGAGCAAGAAATATCGCAGCGTGCCAGCCCGCCGCCATACGAACCAGGCGATGGGATAGCCCAACGCCATGCAGATGAGCATTACCTGCATGCAGAGCCAGAGCGTTCCAAGAAAAGTTCCCAGATAAGTCCAGCTGCGGAAGAAGTTCACATAATTGGAAATCCCGAAGGCATAGACGATCTGATTGTTCTCCATGTGGAAGAAGGAGAGCACCAGGAAGGTCCCGATCGGCAGCACGACGAAAATCAGCGGCAGGCTCGCCGCCAGCCCGAAGAGCAGAAGCCTTATGGCGAGCTGCCTCATTTACGCAACCTTGTAACGCTTCACAACATCCCAATCGACCTCGACACCCAGTCCTGGTTTGGTCGGCAGCGGGATCAGGCCATCCGGACTGAGCACCAGCTCCTCCCGAGCCAGTTCGCGGCGGAGCCTTTCGTGGCAGAGTTGCGGCGGCAGATATTCGATGAAGGCGCAATGGTTGGTCACGAACGCCAGATGGGCCGTGCCGGAAATCGAAATGCCTGTCTTCCAGCAATGCGGCACAATGGTGCGCCCGCGCTCCTTTGCCATGTCGCACACGATTTTGGCTTCGCCAATTCCGCCGACGCGGCCGACATCGGGCTGCGCCACTTGCACCTTGCCGATATCCATCAGCTCCTCGAACTCGAAGCGCGTTGCCAGCCACTCACCGAAGGCGATGGGCATGGGAGCACTCTCCACCAGCTTGGCAATTTCGTGGACGTTGTCCGACCAGAGGGGCGTTTCCAAAAAGTAGCAATTGAACTCCTTCCAGTCCTTCACCACGGACAGGCAGGTTGCGGCGTCCTCCCAGAGATACTGCACATCCACCATGAGGGTGATGTCGGGGCCGATCGTCTTGCGGATGGACGCCAGGACTTCGGTGTGCCTGTCATAGCTCTCCCGCATGCCCCCATGGGCATAGGGCCCGTTCATGGTGATTTCGGTCTTCATCGCCTTGAAGCCCAGATTCTTGGCACCTTCCGCAGAGGCGCACAGGGCCTCGCAGTATTGCTCAAAGCTGTGCCCCGCGGGCTGAAGCGATGCGTAAGGGGTGATCGTCTCGCGGGTGGCGCCGCCCAGCAAGGCGTGGACTGGCTTGCCAACGGCCTTGCCGCAAAGGTCCCACAACGCCATTTCAACCGCGCTGATGGCGTGGATCACCATGCCGCGCCGGCCGTTCATTGCCGTGCCGAGATAGAGCTTGTTCCAGATGGCACCGATCTCGAATGGGTCCGCGCCGATCAGCATGTCACGGATTGAGAGACCCATGGTGTGGGTGCCCGGCGCTTCGATGCAGGCCTTCGCCATCCATGGGTTGGCATCGCATTCGCCCACGCCCCACACGCCGCCATCGGTGCGGATCACGACGATGAAGCTGTCCTGAGCGGAGGAGGTGAAACCCGGATTGAAGTCGGGCGCCAGCAGAACATGGCATTCTACTTCGGTGATCTTGAGCTTGGGGCGCGGGCCCACGATGGCAGGCGAAATGGTCTGCAGCGGCATATGGTCATATTTCCAGTCTGAAGGGCGAAGGAGCCGGTTGCGGATCGCGCATCCGGCTGTTTTGTTTCAGGCAGCGGTTTAGCTGGCCTTGACTTCGTTCCACACGGCGACGCGCTTTTCGAAGTTCTCAGGCGTGAGAAGCCACGCCAGGCGGTCGCCATAGGTCATGCCAATGCTCTTGTTGGCTTCTGCGTCCGTCGTGTTGCCGTAGCTCTTCTTCGTCGACAGCAGGTTGCCGACCTTCTTGTCGAGGCAGGCGTTGATCCACTGGTTGGCGAGATCGACGTTCTGGGCGCCGGCACTGATCACCCAGCAGTCCAGCCAGCCGATGGCCTTTTCCTTGGGAATGCTCAGTGCAGCATTGACGCCCTTTGCCTTGAGGGCCGCGACTTGCGGCTCTCCCATCGAGAACATCAGCTTCAGCTTGTTGTCGGCGAACAGCTTCACGCCTTCATCGAAGCCCGCATAATATGTCAGCAGGAGTTTCTTCTGCTCGATCAGCTTTTGTTTGACCTGCTCGAACTGGTCATCGCTGAGATTATAAGGTTCCGGAAAGCCGAGCAGCAGGGCGGCAAGGACGATGGAGTTATTGGCATCGTCAAGCGCGATCATCTGCTGGGCATACTGCGGATCCCACATCACGCTCCAGCTGTCGGGCGCCTGCGGGAAGGCCGTTGCGTCATAGACCAGCGGAAGGGAACCCCAGGCGAAGGGCACGCCATACTGCTTGCTGTCCCGCGTGATCGCATCGACCGACTTGAACTCCGGGATGATGTTGCCGGCATTCGCCACTTTGCCCATGTCGATCGGCTGGATCAGCGAGCCGTCGATGTAACGCTTGAAGGAAGAGGTGTCGAAGGCGACGACATCGAAGTCTGCGCCCTTCGAGCCCTGCATTTTGGCGAACATCTCATCCACCGAACCGGTGTAGACGATGCTGACGTCAGCGCCGGTCGCCTCCTTGAACGGGTTGACCCAGTCCGGCTCCGCATAGCCCTCCCATGTCAGGATGCGGAGTTCCTTCGATGCCGCGCGGGCGATCGCCGGCGCTGCCACAAGCCCTGCAAGTGCCGCGGCCGAGCCGAGCGCGAATTCGCGCCGGTTAACAGATGGTGCCTTGGTCATGTGTTTCCTCCTGTTTGATTATTGCTGCCGTTCAAAGGCAGTTTCTTGGGTTCTCTCGGCGATCATCTTGCTGTCGAAGGGACCGATGACATGGCGTGCAACGCCGTCCGCAATGCCGGCGGCCGTCTCTTCGAGCAGGACGCGGCGCAGCTCCACGTGTTCTTCAACGATGCCGTCAAGGTCACTGTGGCCGTAGGTCTCGATACCGAACAGGATCATCACGTGCCGGGACATGGCGTTCCACAGCGTCAGGAGCAGGGGGCTGCCTGCAAGATCGTAAACGGCACTGTGAAAGGCGAGATCGGCGCGGTTGATCTCCGGCTTGTTGCGGCTGCGGCAGGCCTCTTGCAGCGTCGTGATGTGGCTGTCGAGGACCTCGAGGGCCCGCGGATCGGCCCGAAGCACGAGGGCTGCCCGCTGGGAGCAGCGGGTCTCGAGCGCGGTGCGCGTTTCATAGACCTCACGCGCCCAGTTCTCGTCGAGATCGATTACATGCGTGCCACGCCGCGGGGTCGACCGCAGCACCCCTTGGCTCTGCAGTACCAGAAGTGCTTCGCGCACCGGGACGCGGCTGATCGCGAACTGCTTGGCGACTTCAATCTCGTAGAGGCGCTGGCCGGCGAGAAGCCGCCCATTGCCGATGGCCTCCACGATCTGATCGGCCACACGTTCGGAAAGGCTGTCCGCGGCAATCGGCCGGATTCCCTTCGCTTCGGCGCTCCGGGGTGGATTGGCACGCAATGAAAGTTTGACGCTCATGGATCGGCATCTTGTATACATGAGGCAGGACGCCGTCAATTTCTGATCGCCCGCTTGGGTGGTCAACCGCCGAAAGACGGGGTAGCGATCAGAATGCGACCGCGTTACCACCCTTGAGCTGCAGCAGGTCGCGCGCTTCGTCGGCGGTTGCCACCTCCAGTGAGAGTTCGCCCATGATGCGCCGGATCTTGCTCACCTGTTCGGCGTTGGACTTAGCGAGTGCGCCCTTGCCGATATAGAGGCTATCCTCCAGCCCCACCCGCACATTGCCCCCCATGATCGCGCCCATGGTGCAGAGATTCATTTGGTGGCGCCCCGCAGCCAGTATCGACCACAGGTAATCCTTGCCGAACAGGCGGTCGGCGGTGCGGCGCATATGCATCAGGTCTTCGGGTTCTGCGCCGATGCCGCCAAGCAGGCCGAAGATCGTCTGCACGAAAAGCGGCGGCGTCAGGAGCTTGCGGTCCAGGAAGTGGGCAAGGGTATAGAGATGGGAGACATCGTAACATTCGAATTCGAATCGGGTGCCGTAGCGCATGCCGACTTCACGGATGATCCGCTCGATCTGTTCGAAGGTGTTGGAAACAATGCCGCTGCGGGTTGCCTCCAGATAATCCTTCTCCCAGCCATGCTGCCAGGCGGGATATTTATCGACGATATGATAGAGCCCAAAATTCATGGAGCCCATGTTGAGCGAACAAAGCTCGGGCTGGGCGGCATGGGCCGCTTCCAGCCGCTGTTCGAGCGTCATCGCCAGGCCACCGCCCGTGGAGATATTCATCACCGCATTGGTCTGCTGCTTGATGCGCGGCAGAAACTCCATGAACAGTTTGGGATCGGGCGACGGCTTGCCGGTGAGGGGATCGCGCGCATGCAGATGAATGATCGCAGCACCCGCTTCGGCCGCTCCCACCGATGCAGCAACGATCTCTTCCGGTGTGACCGGCAGATGCGGACTCATCGTCGGCGTGTGAATGGAGCCGGTGACCGCGCAGGTAATTATCACTTTCCTCGACATGTGGTCCTCCCTTTCGAGCCTTATGGTGCGAGTGCCAGACCATCCTGCGGCAGCCAGCCGACGGAAACCTGCGCTCCCGGTGCCTGATCTGATGCCCGGTCGGCTGTGTTAGGAACCTTGAGGATGAACTCCTGGCCATCGGCGAGGCCGACCACGATGCGGAGATGGTCCCCCACATAAATCCGGTGGCGCAAGAGTCCGGCAACGGATGGACCGGCAGGCCAGCCTGGTTCAACGAGTGTGGCCCGCTCGGGGCGCACCGACACGACGGCATTGGCACCTGCTGCGATGCCGGGGCCGCAACGGGCTGAAATCACCGTGCCGTCTGGCAGTTTGACGACTGCATTGCCGTCGGACCCAATCGCTGTCACATGCCCCGCAAGCCGGTTGTTCTCCCCGATGAAGCCAGCGACGAAACTGGTCGCCGGATCCTCGTAAAGGCCGCTGGGGGTCGCAATCTGCTGGATTTCGCCGGCATTGAAGACTGCGATCCGGTCCGACATGGTCAGCGCTTCGGTCTGGTCGTGGGTCACATAGACGAATGTGACACCAAGCCGGGCGTGGATTGCCTTGATCTCGAACTGCATCTGCTCGCGCAACTGCTTGTCGAGGGCTCCCAGTGGCTCATCCATGAGCACGAGATTGGGTTCGAAGATCAGGGCTCGGGCCACCGCCACACGCTGCTGCTGCCCGCCGGAAAGCTGGTCGGGCCGCCGCCCGGCGAGGGCCGGAAGCTGCACTAGCTCCAGCATCTGCGCCACCTTCGCAGCAATCTCCGCGCGCCCGAAGTGGCGCACTTTGAGCGGGTAGGCGAGGTTTTCGGCAACGGTCATATGCGGAAACAGCGCGTAGTTCTGGAATACCAGACCAATATTGCGCCGGTTGGCAGGCACGCGATCAATGCGCCGGCCATCGAGCAGGATCTCGCCGGATGTTGGGTTCTCAAAACCGGCCAGCATCATCAGCGCCGTGGTCTTGCCGGAGCCTGAGGGGCCCAGCAGCGTCAGGAATTCCCCGCGGCGCACGTCGAGATCGAGATGGCGGATGGCCGGCTGCCCCATGCCATAGGTCTTGGTGACGCCCGCATAGCGAACATGGATATCCGAAGCCGTCATTCCTCCGGCACCCTGCGGCCAACGGGCCGACCGGCGCCCACCGGGCTGGCGGGGCGCCAGTAGGGTGCCGCGCGCTGGATAATGTCGCCCGCGAAGCTGATGTCGTCGACCACCGCACGCCGGGCGCGCGACCCGTCGCCGGTCTTCAGCGCTTCCATGATTTCCGCGTGATGGTCGAAACCCGGCTTGATCGTTGCTTCCTGGCGCATGACGTTCAAAAGCGGGCCGGCGCGCAACCACAGCCGCTCGATGATGGTGTTGAGCGACTCCGATCTTGCTGCGCGATAGATCGTGAAATGGAATTTGGTGTTGAAGCGCAGATAGTCTCCGACCTGCTGGATGTCGATGCAGGTCTGCATCATTTCATTTGCCCGGTAGACGGCGTCCAGTTCCGCCTGGCTGATGGTCGTTGCCGCCCATTCAGCCGCCGTGCCCTCGATGGCGCAGCGCACGCGGACCAGGTCGGCCACGGCGGCGATATCAATTGCGGGTACCAGCACGCCACGGTTCGGATGATCGTAAAGGGCGCCGTCGGTCACCAGCTTGCGCAAGGCTTCCCGCACCGGCATGGCGCTGGTGTTGAAGCGTTCGGCAAGCTCGCGGACCACGAGCCGGTCACCGGGATTGAAATCGCCATTCATCAGGCTGGCGCTCAGCGATTCATAAATCACTGCATGTGCGGTCACGACCTGATCACCGTTCGTATCCGTCGTGACTGCGAATTTTGGCTGTCTGCGCCGCTCGGACATTTCACGAGGCCTTGGGAAACAGATGTCCGGATACGGTCAAGAGATCGTCGACGGCTTCCAGGAAGGCGTTCCGCTCAGAGTCGCCAAAGGGAATGGACAAGGCCATCATGCCACGCGGAGCAACATAGAAGCCCCGCAGCAGCATTTCCGCATGGAAGAGCGAGAGATATCGCGAGTCAGCCGCATCGAGGATGGCGGGGTTGTCGATCGGGCCCCGGACGAAATGCAGGTTCATCAGCGAGCCACGGCCCGTGACGGTCGCAAGAATGCCGTGCCGGTCGAAAAGGGCCTGCAGCTCTTGCCGCAAGCTGTCGCCCTGGGAATTGACCCTGGCACTGGCTTCTTCCGTCAGCACCTTGGTGAAGCCCGCCATCCCGCCTGCCATGCTGAGCGGATTGTTGTTGAAGGTGCCGCCATGTGAGAAGGCGTGTTTCCGCGCGGGATCGAAATTGTCCATGATGTCCGCCCGGCCGCCGAAGCAGCCGAAACTCGCACCGCCGCCGAGATATTTTCCCATGGTCAGCAGGTCGGGGGTGACCCCATGCACATGGTGCAGACCGCGGAAAGCGAGCCGTGATGTCATGACTTCATCGAGGATCATCAATGCGCCGGCGGTGCGGGTCTCCTCGCGGATCATCTCCAGAAATTCGCGTGTGGCAGGGATGCAGCCGCCGCCGCCCATCATCGGTTCGAGAATGACGGCCGCCAGCTCGTTCCCGGTGCTCCGGATAAGGGCGCGGGTGCCTTCCATGTCGTTGTACTCCGCGAACTCGAAAGGAAACGGCAGATTGAGCGGGGAGCCTCCATGCGCGAAAGTCAGCACGCCGCCGTGGTAGCCTTCCTTCATCGCAATGATCTTCGGCCTTCCGGTCACGGCACGCGCGGCCGAGATCGCCATGATGTTGGCTTCGGTGCCGGAGTTGCAGAAGCGCACGCGCTCGAAGGCGGGAAAACGCTGGACCAGTGCCTTGGCATAGTCGGCTTCCATGACATTGGGCGCGCCGAGCGACAGCCCGGCATCAATGGCGGATTTCTGCGCCGCGCCGATCACCGGGTCGGAATGGCCATAGAGGGCGGCGGAGTATTCGGAGACGAGGTCCACGAGTTCCTGGCCGTCAAGCGTGGTGACGCGGCATCCGCGCCCGCCGGTGAAGGCCAGCGGAAAGGGCGGGTAATAGATGACGGCGCGGGTATTCCCGCCGGGCAGCGCATCCAGTGCGGAGATGTGGCGGGCAAGGCTCTTCGGGTGAGCAGCCTCAAGGCGGGCATGTGCGTCCGAAATGGCCTGATCGAGTTCGGAATTGCGTTGAAGCTGACCCATTTGGTTCATGATTTGATTTAATCCTCAAACTCTCAACTGCTCAATTTTCAGGATTTCACAGAAAACTGCTTGCCAAGCAAGAGATTTCTCCTCCATATTTGATCAAATCACAAGACGACAAAAAAGCGGAGGAAAACATGAGAAAGATTTCTACATGCCTGTCTTCTATTGCCGTGCTTGCGTGCCTGGGCGCGCCGGTTTTTGCTGCCGATATCACCGTGGTCGGCTGGGGTGGCACCTGGGATAAGGCCTATAAGGAGGGGGTGTGGGACCCCTACACCAAGGCGACCGGCAACAAGATCATCCAGGAAGAGTGGGAGGGCGAGGTTGCCAAGGTCCGGGCCCAGGTCCAGTCCGGCAGCATCACCTATGACGTCGTCTCGGTGGAAGCTCCGGCCATGGAAATCGGCTGCGCCGAAGGCCTGTTCGTACCGCTCACCCCGGACGTGACCGGCGATCCGGCCAACTACATCGAGGGCACGCTGCATCAATGCGGTGTGGCTTCGGATACATGGGCCACTGTCCTCGTCTACAGCAAGGACGCGATCAAGGGACAGGGCCCCAAGTCCTGGGCGGATTATTTCGACGCCAAGAAATTCCCCGGCAAGCGCGGCATGTTTGCGGGTGCCCAATACACCCTCGAGAATGCACTGATGGCCGACGGGGTCGCACCCGCGGATGTCTACAAGGTGCTCCGGACTCCCGAAGGCGTCGACCGCGCCTTCAAGAAACTCGATACGATCAAACCCGATGTGGTGTGGTGGACGTCTTCAACCCAGGCGATCCAGAACCTCGCTTCCGGTGAAGTGGTGATGACGGATCAGTACAATGCCCGCGTCACCAATGAGATCGACAATGAGAAGAAGAACTACGCCATCGTCTGGGATGCGGGTTTCTTCTATGGAACCGATTTATGGGCTGTGGTGAAAGGCTCGCCGAATGAAAAGGAATCGGTCGAGCTGATCAAGTGGTTCTCCGTGCCCGAAAACCAAGCTGGCTTTTCGAAGCTCTATGCCTATGGCACCGGACGCAAGGAAGCTGCAGCGCTCATACCGCCCGAACAGCTTGCAAAGCTCCCCACCTCCGACGCACACATGAAGTACGCTGCGGCTTATGATGGCGATTTCTGGACGGAGAACAAAGAATCGCTGGAAGCCCGGTTCAAGGCCTGGCTTGAGCAGTGAGCCCGGCTGCTCTTTCACAGGAATTGCATTTCGGGGGGCGGCTTGTCCGCCCCTCTCTGGCCTGGCTGGTCTTGCCAACGATCATTTTCATTGCCGCCGTGTTCATCTTTCCGGTTGGCCGCTTTCTCATTCTCTCCATCGACAATTCGGATTTCACCAACGCTCTGCCACGCACCTCGCAGATTGCCGGTCTGCGCGCGCTTGACGGCGTCGGGACGGAAGCAGCCTTCGCGGCCCTGGTTCAGGATCTGGCCGAGGCAACGGCCACGCGAAAGGATGCGCTGCTGGCCCAATCGCTGAATCAGCGGCTGGTCGGCACGCGCGCCCTGGTGCTGAAAACCGCCAAGGATGCCGCGGCCGGAAATTTCGCAGCCCCCTTCCGGGAAAGCGTTCTCGCCAAGCATCAGGGCTGGGCGAAACCGGAGATCTGGAAGGTGCTCGACGACAACCGCTCCCCCTTCACCGATTTCAACATCCTTGCGAGCTATGACCTGAAGCGCCAGCCGGACGGCCGGATCGGCGCAGCGCCAGCACAGGAGGCGATCTTCGTGGGCGTGCTTACGCGCACCATCGTCATCAGTGCTGTCGTCACCCTGCTTTGCGCGGTTCTCTCGGTTCCGCTCGCACAGGCAATCGTTTCGTCATCGCCGCTGGTTTCGCGAATGCTGTTCGCGCTCGTGCTGTTTCCGTTGTGGTCATCACTCCTGGTCCGCACCATCATCTGGATCATCGTGTTGCAGAAGACGGGCCCCGTGAACGCGGCGATCGTGTTCCTCGGCATCACCGACGGACCGATGACACTGATTTACACACGGTTTTCGCTCTATTTGGCGATGGTGCAGGTGTTGCTGCCGCTGATGATTCTTTCCGTGGTGTCGATCATGCGCCGGGTCTCTCCGAGCTACATGAAGGCGGCGCTGTCCCTGGGTGCGCCCTGGCTGACGGCCTGGCGAACCGTGCAATTGCCGCTGATCCTGCCCGGCATCATGTCCGGGGCGGCGATCGTCTTCGTCTTCGCACTCGGCTACTACGTCACACCGGCCTTGGTGGGCGGCCCGCGTGACCAGATGATTTCGTCCATGATCGCGTTTTATACCAACAAGACGCTGAACTGGGGGCTGGCAGCGGCGCTGTCGCTGCAATTGCTCGTCGTCCTCATCGTCATCGCCGCCCTGTTCTGGACGGTGCAGTCGCTCTTCCGGCGCAAGGTGGCATCATGACGGCGATGCAATTCCGCGGCTTCCTGATGTACGGCTTTGCGGCCTTGATGCTGTTCTACATGCTGGCGCCGCTGCTGTTCATTCTTCCCATGGCGCTGACCAGCGGCAACACGCTGCAGTTTCCGACGCCCGGCGTTTCCTTCCGCTGGTTCGCCGAGATCGCCGAGGACGACCGCTGGCGCAATTCTTTGCAGGTCTCCTTGATCATCGGAGCGGTGTCGACGTTGCTCGCGCTGGTGTTTGGCATTCCGGCGGCAATCGGACTGGCCTGGGCAGAGTTTCCGGGCAAGAAGCTGGTCTGGGCCGTCATTTCTCTGCCCATTGTCATGCCGGTCGTCATCGTCGGTGTCGCGTCCTATTATTTCTTCTCCCGGATCGGCATGGTGGGCAGCAGGTGGTCGATCATCATGGTGCACACGGCGATGGCGGTGCCGATCGTCGTCTTCACCGTCAGCGCGTCGCTGACGACGTTTGACCGGACGCTGCTGCGCGCCTCGGCATCCCTCGGCGCGGGAACGGCGAGGACGTTCCTGCAGATCATGTTGCCGCTGATCGCGCCGGGCGTGGTCACCGGTGCCATCATTGCCTTCATCATCTCCTTTGACGAGGTGGTGGTCGCGAGCTTTCTCTCGGTCGGTGATGACCGCACGCTGCCGCGGATGATCTTTTCCGGGGTCAGGGAATCGGTAAGCCCGGCAATCGCAGCCGTGGCGCTGCTGCTCATGGGCTTTTCTGCAATTCTGCTCGCGGGGATGGGTTTCCTCCAAACGCGGGCCCAGCGGTTTGCACGGCGGAACGCCGCATGAAACTTGTGTCTTCCGTGCAGCAACTTGTGGCCGACATGACACGCTGGCGCCATGAACTGCACGCCATCCCCGAACTCGGTTTTGAAGAAGCCCGAACGGCAGCCTTCGTGGCCGAAACGCTGCGATCCTTCGGCCTCGATGTCACGGAAGGGGTCGGCGGCACCGGCGTTGTCGGAACGCTTCGCGGACGCAAGGGTGACGGACCCTCCTTGGGCTTGCGCGCCGAACTCGATGCGCTGCCGATCCATGAAACCCGCGGCTTGGCGCATGCGTCGAAGACTCCAAACCGCATGCATGCCTGCGGCCATGACGGGCACATGGCCATGCTTCTCGGCGCCGCGAAAGCCTTGTCGCTGTCACCGGATTTCAGCGGCGTGGTCCATTTCATCTTCCAGCCCGCGGAGGAAGGGTTGGGCGGTGCCAAGGCCATGATTGCCGATGGGCTGTTCGACCGCTTCCCCTGCGATGAGATCTACGCGGCGCATAATTGCGAGCGCCCGCTTGGGGCCGTTGAGGTTCATCATGGCGTGGTCGCTGCCTCCGCCGACAAGTTCACGATAGAGCTGAAGGGCCGGGGAGGGCACGCGGCCTATCCGCATCTCGCGGCCAATCCGCTTCCCGCCGCAGCAGGTCTGTTGCTGAGCCTTCAATCACTGCCTGCGCGCATCAACAGCGCGATGCAGCCCGCGGTGGTGACGGTGGCCAGCATTCATGCGGGCGAGGCCTTCAACGTTATTCCAGAATCAGTCCGCATGAACGGAACGGTCCGCGCGCTGGACAAGGACGCGCGCGCCGCGCTGGAACTGGCCGTCCGCCGCCAGGTGGAAGCGCATGCACAATCGGAATCGCTTGAATTCACTATCGACTATGTCTCGCTGTTCGGCGTCACCGCCAACCATGCCGCCGAGGCAGATCATGTGATCGCGGTGGCGGGGGAGGTCGCCGGGCGTGAACATGTCAACGTGGACCCGCCGGCGGAAATGGGCTCGGAGGATTTCTGCTATATGCTCGACGAGCGGCCCGGCTGCTATTTCCTGCTTGGCCAGGGGGACGTGCAGCACGCGGCTGCAGTTCACGACCCGCACTATGACTTCAACGACAAGCTGTTGCCGATCGGCGCAAGCCTTTGGGTGAGATTGGTGGAACACCGGCTGGGAGGTTCGCTTGCCCAGGCTGGATGACCGGGATGTGGAGCAACGGTCGAGCCATTGGCTGCACCAGGCCCTTGCTGAAGACCGCGATCTTGCGCCGCCGCTCGAAGGGCGCGTCACATGCGATGTCTGCATCATCGGCAGCGGCTATATGGGTCTTTGGACGGCCATCCGGCTGAAGGATGCGAGGCCCGAACTCGACGTTGTCATCCTTGAACGTGACATTTGTGGCGGCGGTGTCAGCGGGCGGAATTCAGGAATGGTGCTCTCGGCCTGGACCAAGCATGCGGCTTTGACGGCGCTGGGCGGCCCGGAAGCGGCGCAGACCGTCATCGACGCGTCCACGGCCGTCATTTCCGAGATCGAGCTTTTCTGCAAGGCCGAGATGATCGACGCATGGTTCGAGCGCACGGGCTGGATCTGGGGCGCGACCTGCGCAGCCCAGAATGGTGCCTGGCGTGATGCCTTGGCGCGCAGCCGAGCAGCGGCAGCGCCTGCGCGCGAAATCGGACGTGATGAAATCCGCGCTCTCACCGGCTCGGCCGCGATGATCGGCGGCGCCTTCGATAAAACTGCGGCCACGATCCATCCCGGTTTCCTGGTGCGCGGGCTCAGAGCTGCCGCACTCCGGCGCGGCGTGCGGATATATGAGCGGACCCGCATGAACAGCTTCACGCGCAAGGGTGAACCCGTCGTTCGGACGCCCAAAGGCGAGGTCCGGTGCGGGCATCTCGTGCTGGCGGTCAACGCATGGTCAGCCGGCATTGCGGAACTTGCGCCCGCGATCTTCAACATCTCCTCGGATGATGCTGCATCCCTTCCAATGCCGGAAATTCTCGAACAGGCGGGATACCGGCATGGCCCGCTCATGAGTGACAGCCGGATCTTCGTGACCGGCTGGCGGACGACCCGGGACGGGCGGCTGAACGTTGGCGTGACCGGCGGCTTCATCGGTTTCGGTGGCACTGTCGGCGGCCGGTTCGATGCGCCATCGCCACGTGTAGGTGACATGCGGGCGGCCCTTCGCGCCGGCCATCCGGCGCTCGCCAATTTTCCACTGGAGCGGGCGTGGAATGGCGCCATTGACCGGACGGCGACGGGCCTGCCGCTTTTCGGCCGGTTTGCGGGCAATGATCGCATTCTCTATGGCTACGGCTTTTCTGGCAACGGTATCGGGATGACGTCCCTGGGCGGCCGCATCATCGCCAACCTGATCCTGGGCCGTCACGATGTGCTTCATGATACGCCCCTGCTGCGGGCGGTGACGCGCGGCTTCCCGCGTGAGCCCTTCCGGTTCGTCGGCGCGCATCTGGTGCGCGGAGCCGTCCGGCAGCTGGATCGCGCCGAACATCAGGGCCGAAGGGCCCATTACATCACCCGACGTCTCGCGGGCCTTGCACCATCCGGTGTGACGCCGTCCAACGCCAATATTGCGGGGTCTTGAGATGAATGCGGGGCTTCGCATATTCCATGCCGCCAACAGGACATTGTCGACTGCGCGAACCCCCACCGGCAATACTGAGATCGCGCGGGAAATCAACGCCAGCTTCAGCCGCCACATTGGCGCCGGCATCGAATATCTCGAGAATGCGACGATCGAGTGGACGGTGACCTATGATGAAGTCCTCTTCATCCATGAGGGCGTGCTGACGATCGAGTCGGCAGGTGAGAGCCATGAATGCCATGTGGCCGATATCGTCTTTCTGCCAAGCGGCACGGCGCTGCGTTACAAGGCGGTGGAAAGGGTCGGTTATTTCTACGCGCTGTACCCCGTCGACTGGGCCGCGCGGCAAGGCATTTCTGAGCCATAACCACTGTCCATGCGAATGGGGATACGGCAAATGGAAGAGAATGATGCTGCTCAATCACTTCGAGGCCTGATCACCTTCGTTGGCGTTGCCCATCCCTGGATGTGCGATGCGATGGGACATGTGAATGTCAGAAGCTATGCTGCGATGTTTGACGATGCCAGTTTTCAGCTGCTTGGGCGCGTGGCGGGGATAGCAGCAGAGGAGGGCAGCCACCTCGGGTGGGCCGATGTCCGCTGCGAGGTCGCGTATCGGCGTGAAATACGAGCAGGGGATCTCCTCACCATTCATTCGCGCGTTGAGAAAATTGGGAACAGCTCCTTGGCCTACAGCCATCGCTTGATCGGGTCCATTGATGGCGCTGTCCGTGCAGATGCCAAGATTGTGACTGTTCGTTTTGATACCGGCGCCAGACGAAAGATGGAGCTGGAAGATCATATCAGGTTGCGGGTGGAGGCTCTTATGCGTCGTCAGGCATCCGCTTTGGCGGAGTAGGCGATTGTGGTAGACGTCGGGTCCAACTGCCTCCCCAGAATCTGCCTGTGAATCCTGGAGACAATGATGAAAGATCAGGTGCTTGTCGCAGGCGCCGGACCTGTCGGTCTGGCGATGGCGCTGGAATTGGCACGCTATGGCGTTTCTGTCCGCATCATTGACAAGACGGCGGATGCCGAACACACATCGCGTGCGGTCGCGATTTGGCCGCGAACCCTGGAGCTTCTCGATCGGCCGGGCGTCAGCGAAGAGCTCATCCGGAGAGGGAACAAGGTCACCGCCGCCAACATCCTGTCTGGTGGAAAGCCGGTCGGATCGCTTTCACTTGGTCAGATCGCGTCACCCTATCCCTTTGTGCTGATGCTGCCGCAGTATGAAACCGAGGCCGTGCTGAGGGATCGCCTCGCAGCCTTCGGGGTCTTGCCGGAGCATGGAATCGAGCTTTTTGGACTCGATCAGGATGAAGAGGGTGTCACGGCCCACCTGCGCAGGCCAGATGGAACCGAGCTCACGGAGCGTTTCGCATGGCTGGTGGCATGCGACGGTGCCCATAGCGTGGTGCGGCATCTGCTCGGCCTCGACTTCAAAGGTGACAAGTTGGGCCTCGACTGGACCCAGGGTGATTTCCATCTCACTGGCTATCCCTTTCCCCCATCGCAACTGGCCGTCTTTTACCATGCGGATGGGCCGCTGCTGTTCTTTCCCATGGCGCCTGATCGTGCTCGCGTCATCACCAGCCTCGGAGCCTCAACGGGCAAGCCTCCCGTCGCCCTGGACCAGCATGCCTTCCAGAAGTTGATCGATGCGCGCGGTCCTGGTGGCATCACCCTCACGGGAACCGTCTGGACCAGTGCCTTCCACATCAACGAGCGCCAGGTGGACAGATACAGGACCGGGCGTGTCTTCCTGGCGGGCGATGCGGCCCACATTCACAGCCCCGCCGGCGGGCAGGGCATGAACACCGGCATTCAGGATGCAGTCAATCTGGCGTGGAAGCTGGCGCAGGTAAGCCTCGGCCGTGTCTCAGGCACGTGGCTTCTCGACAGCTATGATGCGGAGCGACGGCCGGTGGGCGCGGAGGTGATCCAAGCCTCGGGCCGGATGACGCGTATGGCCACGCTCGGCAATCCGGTTCTGCAGCATCTGCGCGACTTGGCCGTCCACATGCTGCTGGGGGTTCGTCCCGTGCAACGGGCGCTCACGGGGCTCATGTCCGAAGTTTCGATCGGCTATCCGGAGAGCCCCTTGAACGGTCTGCCCTTCGGCGGGGAGAAACCAGGCGCGCGCGTGCCGCCTGTGGCAGGTGCGCTGCCCTTTGGCGCAGGCTCCGTTCCTCTTTTTGCGGCGTGTGGCTGCAAGGGCGCTGCCGCACTCGCGGATCAGTTTCCGGATCTGGTTGAGGCACGTCCGCCCCTTGTGGAATCCGAGCGGCTCTTGTCGCTCGTGCGCCCCGATGGATATCTGGTGGCACAGGTGCCCGATGATGACTGGAGCGCCATCATCCCGCTGCTTCAGCGGTCATCGTCCTGAGGGTCAGCACCTAACCCGCCTCCACCCCCACCGCCCATACCGCCACCACCACCACCACCGCCCATGCCCCCGCCACCACCTCCGGAGCCCTGACCGCCACCATCCCTTGCGCGCTCGCCGCCGCCCTTGCCGCCCCGCCCGCCACCGGCCTGTGGCCGCGTCGGCCCCTGAAGCGGGATCTCTACGGAGGAGGGGATGGGCTCGAGATCGAGCGCCGCGCGAATGTAGCTACGGAGTGAGATCACCAGTTCGGCTGTGTGGATGGGCCGTCCGGCAGCCATATCGCGCGCCGCCTGTCCCGCCAGCCGCACCTGTTCTTCGGTGCCGAGAAGAAGAATGTCCGACAGTGCGCCTTCGACGGCATCACGGATGCGGCGTGGCCGGTCTGAATAGTCCTCCGCTACTTGCTGCACCTGCTCCGCCGCCTGAACATCCCGAAGGTGGCGGGGATCGACTGTCAGCTCGCCGGTGAACGAGCCGCCCAGCGTCTTGTAAGCCGAAATCAGCGTCTTCAAGCGTTCGTTAATCTGGCGGTTCATCCGCTGCTGGCGCTGCTGAACCGTGAGCATCATGAGGACGCGAAGGCCGACACCGATCACCGCGAAAAGCGCGAGACCGAGAATGCTGATGGCAACGCCCAGCCAGGAACTCAAATCGAGATAGCGCATGCGGGTCCTCGTGCGGTGAGAAGCGGCAGTTTATCCGTCTTCCGCAGCGGCTGCCTCGACTATTTCCAGCTCAGACGCCCTCACGTCTGCTGTGGAAATCTCACGCAAAATGAAGATGGTTTGCGAGTGCCACACCGGCGCCCCGTGTCACGCCGGCATGGCGGCGGTGCACCCAGACTTCAGCGCATTTCGATAGGCGATATTGGAGGCTTGCATCGCTTCGATCGTGCGCAGAACCTTGAGTTCGAGCTCAAAATCTTCATCGGTGACATGCATGGAGGAAATCAGCTGGGATTGCTCCTCGAGCTGACGCGCACCTTCGGCAACGAAGCGCTCGGCCCATTCGAGTTGATCTCTTGCAAAATGCTTGTCCACTGGGTTCAGACTCCAGAGCTGTGCCGTGCGTCAGTCTCCCTTCATATCGGGCGCGGGCCCTGGCGTCTGTGATGGAGATCACACACGAACACGCCACACCTGTTCTATTTGCTATAGATCGTCTGACAATAGGACCCGATTTGGAAAAGAAGGACCTTGCCGTGAAGGTTAAAATTGAAGAAGCGACGGGTCCCCTCATTGCTCCGCTGCCGTTTTCGCTGGAGGAGTATGCCAGCCGTCTCTCGAAGCTGCGCAGCGCAATGCGCATGCAAGATCTCACGGTCTTCGTCTCCTTCAGCCCGGAGAATATTTTCTGGATTACAGGTCATGACAGCCCTGCCTATCACTTCGTCCAGGCCTGCGTGGTCACCCTCGATGACGTTCCCGTCAATCTCATCCGCCGGATTGACGCGACCAATACGCTGCTCCGGTCCTGGTCCCGGCGCGTAGTTTCCTATGGTGATGCCGATGAACCGATGGACGTTCTGGCGGATCTTCTGGAAGATATTGCATGTCCGGGCCAGCGCATCGGCGTTGAGACCGATAGTTTTTTCGTGAGTGTCCGCCGCTTCGAGAGTCTTCGCCGGCGGCGGAGCAAGGGACTGATCGCGGCGCAGTTGGTGGAGCCCTTGCGGCTGATCAAATCAGCGGAGGAACTCAGCACGATGCGCCGCGCCGCACGCCTGACCAATGCCGCCATGCAGACGGCGGTGGCCATGGCGCGAGAGGGCGTCAATGAGAATCACATTGCCGGTCAAGTGTGGAACACGCTGGTGTCCAGCGGCGGAGAATTTCCGGGCCTTCCGCCATTTATCGTAAGTGGTCCGCGGACAAGTCTCGGGCACGCCACCTGGGGCGGCCATATTCTTCAGACGGGCGACCCTGTCGTCTTCGAGATCCCCGGTGTCATCAATCGCTATGTGGCGCCCCTGTTCCGGTCAGGTACAGTGGGCGATCCTGCGCGCGAGATCAGGCGTCTGGAAGCGGCTGTCATCGAGTCCCTTGAAATCTTGCTGGCATCCATCAAGCCTGGAGCGATTGCTGAAGACGTGCACCGGAAGAGCGTTGCGAGCTTTGCCCGCCATGGCTATGCGGTCGCTCACCGCAGCGGATATTCGGTCGGCGTGAACTATGCCCCGGATTGGGGCGAGGGAAACCTGTTCTCGATCGTCGATGGCGAAATGCGTGCCTTCGAGCCCGGCATGGTGTTTCACCTCGTGCCTGGTATCTATGTTCCACCCGAATTCGTGGTGGTTCTCTCGGAAACCATCATTGTGACCGAGCGTGGCGTTGAGGTCATCACCGCGTTTCCCCGCAAGCTTTTCATCTGTTGAATACTGTCCTGCGGAAACGCTTGCTTGGGCTATGATCGGACCTGCGGACTGTAAAGCCGATGGTTGTGTTCAAAACAACAAATCGTGCGGTACCTCCCCGGTTGTGAGCCAATTGAGGGCTTGATACAAATTGAACTTCTGTTCAATATGACGATTAACCGAGAGAGATGTGGTCCTCCACCGGGGGCATTCCTGGGGGACCACAACGCCTTTCCGCCGCCGACGAAGCGAGGTGCGCCCAATCGCGATCTCCGTGCCCCTGGCCATTGAATCTGCGCGCCAGCGGCGCAATCATGTTGCGATGTCGCCAGGACGTGAACAATCAGCATGCTTATCCTGTACTCATATCCCGAACTCTTCGGTGTGGCAGACAACAACGGCTACGGCCTAAAGGTCTTTGCCTATCTGAAAATCGCCGGTGTTCCTTTCGAGCATCGTCACATTCTCGATGCGTCGGCGGCACCGCGCGGACAGCTTCCTTATATTGTCGACGGCAGCGAGATCGTCGGTGACAGCGATGCCATCATCGCCCATGTCGCGCGGCGGTATGGTGCTGATCTCGATTCTCAGTTGACGGATATGCAGCGGAAACTTGGATTGATGTTGCGCCGGACGCTTGATGATCTCTACTGGGTGATGTCCTATTCGCGCTGGAAAGATGACGCCTTTTGGCCCGCCTTCAGCGCTGCTCTTCTTGCGCAACACCCATCATTGTCCATGGCAGATCTCGAAAGGGCACGCAGCTTCAACGCCAACCGCTACTATTTCCAGGGAATCGGACGTTTTGAGCCCCGCGATGCCTATGCCCGCGGAATCGCTGACCTGCAGGCCATTGCGAGTTTCATCCCGGATGACGGGTTTCTGTTTGGCGAGCAGCCAAGTTCAGCCGATGCCGCACTCTATGGCTTCATTGCCAATATCTACTTTTATCCAATCGAAACCCCGCTTCGCCAGTGCGTGATGGAAGAACGGCGACTCGTGCATCATTGTGAGGCGGTTCACGCCATGGCGATGGGCTGAGCAGCGCCGCTCAATCGAACGGTTAAGGTTACGCCGTCTTAGCGATCATTGCTTTCATCTCGGCAATGACTGATGCGAGACGCGCCCGGTCGCGCCTCAACACGGTGAGGACCTGCTGATCAGAAGCATTCTCTTCCAGCGCTTCATCATACTCCTTGAGAATGCGCTCTTCGCCGTCTGCAAATCCCGGCAGGGCGTTTACGCCAAGCCCGGTGACAGCCGAACGGATGGAAATCACCGTCTTGTGGACGGCCGCGAGAAACGTGCCGGACTCATCCGGCTTCACGCCGCGCGCGTCTAGCAAGCCATGAATATCCTTGTGCCACTGCTCATGAAGTGAGGCCATCTCGCCGAAGAAGGCCGTCATCTTCGGTTCATCGGCCTCTTCGCGCGCCGTCTCATAGCCCCTTCGGGCATCGATCAGGCTATTGTGCAGGGACTTGAGCGTTTCAATAGAATTCATGGCTTCCTCACATCGTTTCCGTTGGGGAATGACGGCGAGCCAAGAATGTTCCAATGCGGAGCTACTGCTAAGTAAGAGAAGAGTCTGCAACTTAAGGTGCAGGCCGCTCAGTCAATCAACGAACAGATGGAACTTGTGCCTGCCAGCGAAGCTCGGCGCCGCTCAGGGCGATGGCGGTGATGACAGCGGCGCACAGCTCCGAACGGCTATGGCGCGGAAATTCTTTGGCCAGCTGTTCGGCCACGGGGTGGACGTCCACCACGCTCTGATTTGCGATCGCGCACTTCACGGCTCTCGCCGCGGCGGGAAACAGGTGGGTGGAGTTGAGCAATGTTGCCATGAGTCAGAGGATGGACTGCCCTCGGGGCAAGAAGGGTTCGAAGACGTGGCGGAAAAAAGGCATTTACATCCTGCTAACCATTTTTAGCTCCCACCACGCAGCTAACTTACAAGCCGATCTCGAGGCGGGCGATTTCCTCCTCCACCAGGATAAAGTTGTAACGTAGGTCCACCGGGCTTCCTGGGAAGTTTCCCGTAAGATGGGCCGTCACGATGAAATGGCCATCGCGCCCGTCGATATCCACGATTTCAGCAACATAATCATATTTAGTCGATGCCTCGTTCTTCCAGCGCGCAATCGCCTCGCGCCCCACATGCCGCTTCTTCTCATCAAACACCACAGCGTCGGGTGTGAAATATTTGGCGATTGCGGCACCATCAGTCCGGTCAGCGGCAAAGTAATCGGCAATGGGCTTGGGCAGTGCGAGCGGCATGATCGACTCCGTGATGAGCTTGTCTGACTGTAGAAATCGGACTAACTTTCCTAAAAGACAAGAACGCACGGAAAAGTAAGGTACTTACAAAAAAGTATGCCTCACCACTATACGCGGGAAACAGCAGCGGAAGGCATCGAGAACGCGCTCAAGCTTCTCGAGGGCCGTTGGAAGCTCGTCATTCTGTTTCACCTGTTCGGTGGGCAGGTTCTGCGATTCTCCGACCTGGAGCGTTCGATCACAGGAATCTCCCAGAAAATGCTGATCCAGCAGCTTCGGCAGATGGAGCAGGATGGCATCGTGCGCCGGATCGTTCACCATCAGGTGCCCCCGAAAGTGGAGTATTGCCTGACGGATTGGGGCCAGGCCCTTTGCCCCGCTCTCGATGCGCTGCTGGCCTGGGCCGCGCAGCGGGAAGCGCCGCCGGCCGCCTGAGAGGGATCTGTTCCGGGCACTCAGACGGATTCGCGGATCAGCGGCGTGGTGGAACAGTGGATGCCCCCACCATTCAGTTGCATGGCGGCGTAGGGAATGACGCTCCAGCGCACGCCATATGCGGCGAGCAAGTCCAGCGTCCTGTTGGTGGCGCCCTCCGGCATGATCAGTTCGCCGGGCGCGACGGCCAGCGAATTGATGATCCACTTGTCATCGGCCGGTGTGATCTCGACCGTCCTGACCTTCAGCTCCTTGAGCTTTTCCAGGAAGGAGAAGGGCAGGCCGAAGGGATCGACCAGCGCCAGGTCATGATCGATCATCAGGAAGGAGCCGTCGATGTGGATGTCATAGCCCACCAGATCGATGATGAGCAGCTCGACGCCCTGGCGCTTCAGAACCTCCGCCACCTGTTCCGCGCCTTCCCGGTTGACCCTTATGCCACAGCCGATTACGGCGGTCCTGGGATTGATCCACGCAAAACTGCCGCCCTCCATCAGCGCCGAGCCTGACAGGGTGCGCAGAATGGGAATGCCGAGCCTCGCAAGCGTCCGCGTGATCGCCAGTTCCTCGCCGCGGCGGATGCGGGTCCCCATCCGGCAGATGATGGCGCCGCCATTCACCATGATGAGCGGATCGCGGGTGTAGCAGGACTTCAACCGCCCGCCATCAACGCCGTCGACGGTATGAACCTCAACGCCGCGGGCTTTCAGCGCGGCGGCGAGCGCGTCATGCTGGGTCTGCATCTCGGCGAGCGGGGGCACCTTGTCGCTCTGGAAGTACCAGCCCTTTTCGAGGTCCCCGAAAGAGCCGATGCTTTCAATGCGCTTGCTGGGGTCCACGATCTTCATCTCATCTCCCGGGCGGTGCATGAGGATGGAGCGGATCGTCCCTACATCATTGTTCACCCCCCAGGCACGGCCCCAGTGCGAGACGAGCTCACTTTGATCCTCGAAGGGCGGATCTCCCGGTGTCGCGAACATGCGAACCGTTTCGTTGTAGATCCATCCTGGTGGTGCGCTGCCGGACATCCCTGCGTCTCCTCCCGGCCGGCATTGTTGAGAGTAGCTCCGGCCGCTGGAGAGGCAGTTTGCCACGTCCTGCCTTGCTGGCAATGCCGTCGCGCATTTTCCCTAGCGGCAACTGTGGCATTGAGAGCCGAACTTGGAACATTCCCCGATGCCACGCCTTGTTCAGCGTGCCGGGGCCGGCGGGCCGAGCGAAGGAGCGTAATATTGTCTAATGTTAGGGCCATTCGCCCCGAATTGTGGGGTGGGCTGGAATGCTCGATCATTCGCGTTGGGGATGAATACCGCAATCAGTTCGAGGAAACCGGCCACAACCAGAGCCTGGGCGACCTCGACCGTGTGGCAGCGCTCGGCATCAAGACGTTGCGCTATCCAGTGCTGTGGGAGACGGTCTCGCCCCACTCACCCGAAAGCTGCAACTGGGCCTTTCCGGACGAGCGGCTGGGGCGCCTTCGGGAACTGGGCATAAACCCGATCGCCGGATTGCTCCACCATGGCAGCGGCCCGCTCTATACCAGCCTGATGGACCCTCAGTTTCCCGCGCTCCTGGCGCAGCATGCAGCGCGGGTGGCGGAGCGCTATCCGTGGATCAACCTGTACACGCCCGTCAATGAACCGCTGACGACGGCACGGTTCAGTGGTCTCTACGGCCACTGGTACCCGCATGCGCATGAGGAGCGCAGCTTTCTGCGCTGCCTCGTCAACCAATCCCTGGGCACGGTTCTTGCCATGCGGGCCGTGCGCCATGTCAATCCCGCAGCACGGCTCGTTCAGACGGAAGACCTCGGCAAGGTCTTCAGCACGCCGCGGCTCAGGCAGCAGGCGGATTATGAAAACGAGCGCCGGTGGCTCAGCTTTGATCTCCTCTGCGGCCGCGTCGGAAAGCACCACCCGTGGTACCAGACGCTGCTCCGCAGCGGGATCACCGGTGGCGAACTGGAACTGCTGGAAAGCGGTGAGGGCACGCCTGATATTCTCGGCATCAATTACTATGCGACCAGCGAACGTTATCTTGACGAGGATATCCACCGCTACCCCCCATGGTTTCATGGCGGCAATGGCCGGGAGCGTTATGCCGACGTCGAAGCCCTGCGCGTGGACTTGGCGGAAGGCGAGACCGGTGCCAAGGCGCGCCTCGCAGAAGCCTGGGCCCGATACGGCCTGCCGTTGGCGATCACCGAAGTGCACCTTGGTTCGACACGGGAGGAACAGCTCCGCTGGCTCGCCGAAGTCTGGCAGGATGCGTGTGATCTATCGGCGCAAGGCGTTGATGTCCGTGCGGTGACCACATGGTCGATGCTGGGGGCTCTGGACTGGAACAGCCTTCTCACCCAACGCAGCGGCTTCTATGAAACCGGTGCCTTTGACATCCGTGGTCCGGACGTGCGGCTAACGGCGGTGGGCAAGGCCCTGCGTCAGCTTACGCGCAGCGGGCAGTTCGATCACCCTGTCCTGGATGAGAAGGGCTGGTGGCGCCGCGAAGGACGCCACTACCATTCACCCGCAAGACGCGCGCCGGCTGTTCTCAAGCGCAAGCGCATGATCCTCATTGCGGGTGCTTCGGGAAAGCTCGGGCGGGAGCTGGTCCATGCCTGCCATCATCGCGGGCTGGACATCGTCTGCCCATCCCACCACGAACTCGACATCGGAAACCCAGCGCAGGTTGGGGCTGCAATGGTTCGTTACCGGCCCTGGGCCGTGATCAATGCGGCCGCTCACGCAGGCACGGAAACAGACAGCCGGACGGACCGGCTGTTTGCGACGAACGCCCTGGGGCCGGAAAACCTGGCAAGAGCCTGTGCCGTAAACGCGTCGCAATTCCTCACCTTCTCCTCTGGCCAGGTTTTTGATGGGGGGCTCGAGCGGCCCTATGTCGAAGGTGACCGCACCTGTCCCACGGGGCTCATCGGCCTGAGCAAGGTCGAAGCCGAGCGCCGCGTGGCCCGTGCCAATCACGATGCACTTATCATCCGCATGAGCGGCCTGTTTGGCAGTGAAGACAATCCGCAGGATCTGTTTGAACGGTTCTTGCAGCAGGCAGACGAGAGGATGTTTTTTACAGCAACTTATATGCCGGACGTCGTCCGCACGGCGCTTGATCTCCTCATCGACGGTGAGCGCGGCACCTGGCATCTGGCGAACAGCGGAGCCCTTTCGCAGCGCGAATTCCAGCGCATCTTCCCCGTAGACGGGAATTTCACTGCGGGTGCGGAACCGCTGGTGTTGCTGGGTACCGAGCGTGCGCGGCTGATGCCAGCCTTGGCAGACGCCCTCATCCGCCAGAAGGATCTGCTCACGGCAAGGAACCCCGCTCTCTCAATCGCTGCGGAATGATATAGGACGAGCAACCGGCGCGAGAACACGCTGCATTCTGCGCCGCTCTTGCCCATTCCCGCACGCAGGCTAGTATGGCTCACCAGACTCCACGCGCCGGATGAGCACCTTGAAAACGCTGACTGCTTTCCTCGTCCTCATCCTGCTCTCAGCGCCAGGGGCTCAGGCTGCAGACATTTCTCAAACAGCTGTGATGGCGCCCGTCACCACCATCAACGGCGCAGTGCCGCCAGGCGCGCTGCTGCCCTTGCAAAACACTGCGACCATGCTGGACACGGTGGATGCGGAAGATAAGCGCCTCTTCATCACCATGGGCACCCGCAAGGCGGGAACTCGCGTGGGCATTCATGTGCACAAGCATGGCGGCCACACCTGCGTGCTGTCGGGCGAAATCACGGATTTCGTGGAGGGCCGCGAACCGATGAAATGGCCCGCCGGCACCTGCTATTACATGCCGCCCGGTGTGCCCATGTCCGCCGCCAATCTGGGAACGGTGGATGCGCTGCTGATTGACACGTTCAACCTTCCGCGGGGCGAGGATTATATTACCATCCTTGAACCGGGCTATCCGGGCTATGCGGCGGGCGTCAGCAAATAGGCGCGCGTGTCCGCGTCAAAGAAGCGGATTGCATGTCCCTCGGCGAAATGCCGGGTCAGCGCGTCCCGAACCCTGAAGCGCCAGGCAAGGGCTGCTTTCTCGTCTTCCAGCAGCAGACGGTCAAGATCGGGCGGGATCTCCACGCGGATGGCGTCATCGGGCAGTGGCGGCTTCGGCTGCCCCGGCTCCCAGCCAGCGCAAATTTGTGCTCTTGTCCCGTGAAGGTGCCAGTCCGCCAGCAGCCGGTCCGAGGGGAGGCCGGCATTGATGCCCTTCATCACCCCATAATAGTCCCGGTGATAGGTTGAAACCTCTGCCCCCAGCCGCGCAATGTTGAGGTGCGCATTGGTATGGCGCAGCGGATCAAACGTCCAGCGCACGAGGCTGATGCCGCGCGCCAGGCACCACTCCCGCTGATAGCGTTTGAGTGCCAGCGCCAGGCTCCGCCCGCGGGCTTCCGGGTGAACGGCCAGCCGGTGCGAGTGCTGCACATGGGGCTCGCGCGTGGGGAAGGCGAAGACATATCCCAGCAGCCGCTCGCCCTCGAATGCGCCGGCGGCGAGGCCTCCTTCATGCTGGATCACCATCATCAGGTCGGCCGGGTCCTCCGTGTCATCAGCCCCCCACACGTCCCGCTGCAATTGTTCTGCCTTGAAGAAGTCGTCCATGCCGCTGAGATCGCGGATCACCACGCCGCGCATCAGGGGAAGCTCTCCTGATTGACCGTCACGGTTTCGAGGAAGTCACGGTTGAGGGTCACGCCGATGCCGGGGCCCTGGGGAACGGGCATCCGCCCATCCTTCGCCTCCAGCGCCTCGTTCACGATGTCCTTCGCGAAATAGCGGCTTGAGCTTGAGGTGTCTCCGGGCTTTGAGAAATTGGCCAGCGTGGAGAGGTGAATGTTGTGGGCACGCCCGATACCTGATTCCAGCATGCCGCCGCACCAGACGGGGAAGGTCCAGGCGGCGCAGAGATCATGAATGCGGCGCGATTCGAGAAAACCTCCCACGCGCCCGACCTTGATGTTGATCACGCGGGTGGCACCGCCCGCCAGGGCTTTGCGTGCATCCTGTGCCGTTCGGATGCATTCATCGAGGCAGATCGCCGTCTTCATGCGGGACTGCAGCACGGCATGGTCATGAATATCGTCCCAGGCCAGCGGCTGCTCGATATAATCGAGGCCGAACCCATCGAGCGCCATCATCACCTCCATGTCGGCCAGCGTATAGGCGCTGTTGGCATCAACCGTCAGATGCGCGTCCGGCAGCGCATTGCGCACTGCTTCCACCAGCTTCACATCATGCCCCGGCATGATCTTGAGTTTGATGCGCTTGTAGCCAAGGTCCAGATGTTTCCGCGCCCGCGCGAGCGTGTCGTCGATGGGCCCGATCCCTAAGGAAACGCCCACATCGATCGCATCGCGCTCGCCGCCCAGCACCGTCTTCAGCGGCAGGTCCAGGGCTTTGGCCCACAGGTCCCAGAAGGCCATCTCGATCATCGCCTTGGTCATGTAGTGCCCGCGCCAGGGCACCAACAGCCGCTCGACCGCCGCAGGATTTTCGAAGGACTTGCCCAGCAGCTGCGGAAGCAGCACATCCCCCAGAAGCGCCATCGCGCCCGCAATGGTTTCATCCAGATAGTCGGGCAGGGGGTCCATCACCCCTTCGGCAATGCCTTCGAGCCCGCCCGATTTCAGCGTCAGCAGCGGAAACAGCTTCTCGTGCATGGTGCCGGTGGCAATGGTGAAAGGCGTCAGCAGCGGCAGCCGCACCAGGCGCAGCTCGGCGCCGTCGATCTTCAAGGGGGACATGGTCATCCCCCGATGTTGCACAAACGTCATCACATGTCACGCCCGCCCCCTCTGCGTGCAGGGAATGGCAATTCTCTTCTGCCTCGCCCCCGCGCATGTGGGAGTGAGGGGGGCTTTCAACAGGCGCGCTGAGAGGGAACTGGCTCTCAGTCTTAACGCCGCCAAACGCCTCCGGCTATCGTCCCAGCAGCCTGGTACCCACCAACACGGTCAGCGCGGCGACTGAGCCTGTCAGCACCGTGCCCCAGGCGAGGTCGATCAGGGCGATCTTCGTCGTGAAGCCCTTCATCACCGAGAGGTTAGTCAGGTCATAGGTGCCATAGGCGATGAGCCCGAGCAGAGCGCCATAGAGCAGCCCTTGCGTGACGGACTGTGCATGCACGGCGGGCCAGATCACCATGATCATCAGCCCCGTCACATAGAGCGCGTAGAATGCGCCCGCCGCGCCGAAATTGGGCGGCTGGCGCAAAAGATCGCCAATCTCACTGACGTAGAAACTGCGGCCCAGCCACAGAAGCCAGATCATGTCGATCACGAGGAACAGAACTGCCGCGGCAATCCAGAGAATGATCCACTGCGTCACCTTCGACCTCCCGTGCATGATATCTTCCTACGCACGGGGCGGGCAGGAGATCACATCAGGCAACGGCGCGGGCCAACGCGCATTGCGACCAGAGTTCGGACAAGGCCTGAACGAGATGGTCGATATCCGCATCGCTGTGCAGCGGTGTGGGCGTGATGCGCAGCCGCTCGGTGCCGCGCGGCACCGTGGGGTAATTGATGGGCTGAATGTAGATCCCGTGCTGCTCCAGCAGAATATCGCTGATCCACTTGCACTTCTTGGCATCGCCCACCATCACGGGAACGATGTGGCTCTGGTTCGCCTTGTAAGGGACGCCCGCCTGGTCAAGCTTGCGGCGCAGCTTCGCCACCCGCTCCTTGTGGCGCATGCGCTCCATTTCGGATGATTTGAGATGGCGGATGGAAGCGGCAGCACCTGCCGCAACCGCGGGCGGAAGCGCTGTGGTGAAGATGAAGCCCGAAGCGAAGCTCCGCACGAAATCACACAGTGCCGCCGTGCCGGTGATGTAGCCGCCCACCACGCCGAAGGCCTTGCCGAGCGTTCCCTCGATTACGGTGATCCGGTCCATCAGCCCTTCGCGCTCGGCAATGCCGCCGCCGCGCGGGCCATACATGCCAACGGCATGCACTTCGTCCAGATAGGTCATGGCACCATATCTATCGGCGAGGTCACATATCTCCTTGATGGGGCCAATGTCGCCATCCATCGAATAAACCGATTCGAATGCGATCAGCTTCGGGCGCGCGGGGTCTGCGGCCTTGAGCAGGCGCTCCAAGTCCGCCACGTCATTGTGGCGGAACACATGGCGCTCGGCCCGGCTGTGGCGGATGCCCTCGATCATCGAGGCGTGGTTTCCCGCATCCGAGAAGACGATGCAGTTCGGGATGCAGCTGGCGAGGGTTCCGAGAGCCGCCCAGTTCGACACATAGCCAGAGGTGAAGAGCAGGGCTGACTCCTTGCCGTGGAGATCCGCGAGCTCTCTTTCCAGTTCCACATGATAGTGGTTGGTGCCGGAAATGTTGCGCGTGCCGCCGGCCCCTGCGCCGCAGCGGTCCAGTGCCTCATGCATGGCGGCGATCACCTTGGGGTTCTGCCCCATGCCGAGGTAATCGTTGGAACACCAGACGGTGATGTCGCGCTTGCCCGCACCATGGTGCGTGGCGCGGGGGAAGGCCCCCGCCTTGCGCTCGAGATCGGCGAATACCCGGTAGCGGCCTTCGGTCCGCAAAACATCGAGTTCCGACTTGAAAAAGCTCTCGTAATCCATCTGATCCTCTCTGGAGGGCGCGCCATGCCTCATGGCGACAACTTGGTTTTGAGGGGTGTATAGTCAAAATGAACCGGTTTGGAGTTGCGCGATTTCGCCGCGTCCCGCCGCTGCGGCAAGCTCCACTGCCACAGCTTTTCAACGGGCAGTGGCAGCATCAGCATCCAGTGTTCGAAAACGGCAAGGGATGCGAGCGCGGCCAGAAGCGACCAGCCCGCACGGTCTTCCTCGCCTGGCGCCGAGATCGCCTCCTGGAACAGCAGCACGGAGCCTATGGTTGCAGCCGTGACTGAAACCGGGAACAGCAGGTTCATGGGCTTCCGCGTGAGGAAGCTTTTCAGCACCGCCATATGCGCCGGCACGAAATCCTCGCTGACGTTGCGGACTCCCAGGAACACATTGAGCCTGGCGCTCAGATGCATGGCCCAGAGCAGAAGATAGGCGTAGAGGCCCCACTGGTTGGCGGCCCCCCAGCTCAGCGCCGCAATCGACACAGCGACCACGATGATGGCAATCTCATGCCAGAGGTTGACGCCGATTGCGTGGCCGAAATGCCGCCAGCCGCTGCAGCCCGCTTCGCAGGATTGCTTGCGAGGGCCGGTCACGAAGCCGGTATAGAGGCTCAATTCCTGCCAGCCCCAGGCCAGAACGCCCGCCGTGAAGGAGGCATAGACGCCCGTGAGCGACGTATCCCCGCTCAGGGCCCCGATTGCGAAAAGTGCCGCCGCCAGCACCAGACTTGCCGCACCGACGCTCCACTTGAAGGTCCGGACCGGCAATTGGTCCAGCCAGAAGATCAGCCCGGTGGCGAACCACCAGAGGAACAGCGCGAAGCCGATGGGAAGCGCGTAGCTCATCCGTGCCCCATCACCACGTCGGTGCCAGCCGGATATCGGCGGGCAGCGCGTTGTTCTTGGCGGGGATCAGATAGAGGCGGAGGAAGGTGGCGCCTGCCGCTGCCGTCGTCCACATCTTGCCGAGCTTTGCGGTCATCCCGCCCTTTTTCTGCCAAACGCCGTTGCGGTCATTGATCTTGCGCAATCTTTCGAGGCCGGCGAAGAAGGCCGGGTTGTCGATGTCGAGCTCAAGCGGGAACACCTGGCGCGAGATTTCCGACGTGATCTTGAACACCTTGTAACCATAGTCCGACGGATCGATCCCGAGGGCTTCATGGAAGTAGGGGCGCTGATGGTCGCGCACATACATGGTGGCGAAGACGGCGAGCAGGAAGAATTTCACCCACAGCTTGTTGCGGCCGGAGAGAAGCTCCGGATGCGCGCGCATGAGAAGGGCGAAGGCCTCGCCATGGCGGAACTCATCGTTGCACCACTTCTCGAACCATTTGAAGATCGGGTGAATGCGCCGCTCCGGGTGCGCCTGCAGATGCCGGAAGATGGTGATGTAGCGCGCATAGCCGATCTTCTCGGAGAGATATGTCGCGTAGAAGATGAACTTGGGCTTGAAGAAGGTGTATTTCTTGGTCTTGGTCAGAAAGCCAAGATCAACCCCGATGTTGAAGTCCTTCAGCGTGTCGTTGATGAAGCCGGCATGGCGGCCTTCGTCGCGGGCCATCAGCCGGAACAATTCGCAAATGTCCGGGTTGCTGCCGCGCTTCCGCATCTCGGAATAGAGCACGCAGCCGGAGAATTCGGCGGTGAGCGAGCTCACCAGGAAATCCACGAATTCCCGCCGCAGGCCTTCCGGCAGGTCGGACAACTCCATGTGGTCCCATTCTTCATTGCGCTTGAAGTGGCCCCGGTTGGGGTCTGACTGCAGCTCGGCAATCAGCGCATCCCATTCCTTGCGGACGGGAGTTACGTCCAGCTTGTCCAGCGCCTTGAAGTCGGTCGTATAGAAGCGCGGGCTGAGCACGGTTGATTCCTGTGCCTTGGCCAGCGTGTCGGCAGAGCGGATACCCAGTGTTTCGATGGTCATAGCTCTTCTCCCGAGAAGCTGAACTCCAAGAGTTCCATGAATTCGAGATCGCCCGTGAGCTTCACCCATTTGCGCTCGAGCCATGTGGCCCTGGTGATGGTGGCCTTGCGGCGCTCCATGGCAGATTCGCCATAGGGCACGATGATAGGCTTGCCATGCACAAGAACCTCATCGCCGGGTTCCACGATGACACCGTCATCAAGGTCCACATGTGCGGCAAGGTTTTCGAACGTGTTCACCACGCGCACCGTGCACATCACGTCTTCACGTATGGCGGGAGCGAAGGGATTCAGCATCAGCTCTTGTCTCCTGTGGGTGAAAGGAAGGCAGCGAAGACCGCCGCATTATCGCGTCCATAGGCGGCCAGGTCCAGCGTCACGCCTGAGGCCGTATCAATCAGCAGCAATTGCCCGTTGCTCATCCGCTCCAGCCGGTAGGCCAGAGCGACATCGGCCTGGTTCGTCATGCGCAGGCGGTGGAGGCCGCGCAGCACGCCGGGAATGAAGCCTTCCTTGCCGGCGTCCGAAATCACCTTGCCCGTCGCCGTATCCACAACGCTCACCTGGCCTGCCGCATTGGTATCAAAGCGCAGCGAACGGCTCTCCACGATGGTGGGGTTGCCGATCTGCTGGACGGGTGAGACGCCGGCAATCCGGGCGCCCGCGACGGCGATCAGTGAGGTCAGAACCAGGGCCGCAGCCCACATCACCGGGAGTTTCGGCGAATCGCTTCTGACGGGCATCGGGTCCATGGGGGTGCTCATGCTGCCACCGCGTGGGAAGGCGCGTCGCGTGTTTCCCGCGCAGCAACGGCAGGCACCGTGCCAGTCAGCGCGGCGGCCACAAGGCTCGCCACGTCATCGGCGTTGGGAATGCAGCGCAGGCAGGGCTGCGGATGGGTGATGTGGAAGGGCCGCGCATGGGGCCACAGCATGAGGAAGGCCACGCGCTCGCTTGCCTTCACTTTCAGCGGAATGTCGCCAGAGCCGTTGCTGAACAACCGCAGCGATGCGCCGTCGATCTGGGAGAAAGGCAGGTTGATCGTCACCGGCAGCGCCATGCCGATCCGCATCACCAACCGCTTCGATGTCACGGTATAGACCGTGGTGCGCGCACTGCCATATGCGAGCAGCGTCAACAGCGCCGCCGCAATGAGACCCATGGGAATGAGCCACAGGAAGGGCCTGGTCGCATCCACGGCGGTTTGCCCCTCGGCCAGGCGCATGGCGCAGGCGAGACCGGAAAGCCCGATGAAATACCAGATCACCTTGCGGGCATGGAAGGCATGCACGGCCAGGTCCTGCCAGCGGGGGGCACCCTGCCACAGCATGCGCTCGCCCTTCGGCAGAAGCTGCGGCAGCCCGCGCACCGGTTCGAAGGCAAAATCGTCGTGATCGCTGCTCATACCAGGGGCTCCGCGCGCTCGGGCGTCGCATAGAGATGCCCGCTGGAATAGAAGGCGCAGATCTTGTCTTCCTCGAGCCTGGTCACCACGTCCGGGTTGCGCAGGCCCGGCACCTTGATGAACTGCTTGGAGGTAATGGACTTGACCTCAACCCGCTTCTTCGAGCCCCAGATGCGGGCCAGAGTCGTGGGCAGCAGCACATTGCGGGTGTTGCCCTGCTTGTCGCGCGTTTCGACTTCGAGATAGCGCATGATGTATTCGCCACGGTCGATCCACACATCCTTGACCGTGCCGCCCTGCTTGCCGTCACAGCCGATCACCGGCATGCCGCGCGGGTCCGGGTCACGCGCCTCGATGTGCCAGCCATCGGCAATGCGCAGCGGCACGAGCTTCGGTCCGCCGCCGAAGGCGCCGTCGGGAATGTCCTGGCGCTCGGCATAGGCGGCGGGGCCCACGCCATCGAGCATCGGGTCGCCATCGGGCTCCAGCGGTGCACCCGGCCAAGGGCCGATCGGCGTTGCCTTGATGGTGCGGTCATCCTTGGGGTTGGCGCGCGGCGCCTGAACGGTTGATCCATCCGCCAGCAGGAAGGTCTTGGGTGATGGCACGCCGGGGAAGCCCTGGTGCGTGATATGGCCGGAGCGTTCGGACTCCAGCGGATAGCCTTCGCGCTTGTCCTCGCGCCGCACATAGAAGATGAGGGCCGCAAGGAAAATCCAGAACGCATAAAGCACGACCTGGGCGACATCGATATACTGGGTCAAGGCTGCAGACATGGGCTTTCTCCTTCGGTCAGCCTGGATATTGCGCCAGGCCGAAGCCTGACGGTCTCGAAGCGCGCCTGCCGCCGCGCACCAGCGGCCCGATGACGGCAAGCGTTGCAAACAGAAGCACGATCTCGATCTGGTAAACGGTGATGTATCCAGTGGCAGGCCCTGAGGAGGCCACACCCAAGGCGCCTTCAGACGCCAGGCCGGACACGGCATCGCGCAGCACACCGCTGAGTCCCACGCCGATCCCGGCAGCGGTTGCCTGAACGCCGCCCCAGGCGCCGAGCGCAAAGCCGCTCATGGTGCCGGCCCCGCTGGAGGCGAGGTCCATCGCCGCCGTCAGCATGCCGACGGAAAACAATCCGCCGCCCAGCCCAATGAAGAACACCCCGGTCTGGAACACCGACACGGTATTGAAAACGGGAGCGAAAATCACGGCTGCAAGGGCCGCGATCCCGGCGAGAATTCCGAGTGAGGCGATGCGGTAGGGGTCACCACCCCGCCCGAGGCGCCGTGCAGAAATCGCAAAGCCTGCCAGCGTGCCGAGCGCCATTGTCGCGGTGAGCCAGGTCGTCTGCCCCACATTGAGGCCGAAGACCTGTCCACCGAACGGCTCAAGCAGAATATCCTGCATGCTGAAGGCAGCAGAGCCGAGGCCAACACCAAGGAGCAGGCGTTTCGCACGTCCCGCGGCGCTGAACTGCTGCCACGCTTCACCAAAACTCATGCGCGGTGCATCTGCTGCCGTAAGCGCGGGGCGCCGCACCTCCTGCTTCCACATCGCAATCCCGTTCAGGATGACGGTGATGACAGCCACACCCTGGATGATCTGGATCAGCTGCTTTGCGGTAAAGTCATGCAGCAGGCTGCCGAAGACGAGCGCACTCACCACCATGCCGGCGAGCAGCATCACATAGAGCAGCGCCACCACGCGCGGACGAGACTCGGGCGAGGCAATATCATTGGCGAGCGCCAGCCCGGCCGTTTGCGTGGTGTTGATGCCAGCCCCGATCAAGAGGAAGGCGAGAGCAGCGCCAGCCTCGCCCCAATGGGCGGAGCCAATGCCATTGCCCGTCAGCACCAGCAGGGCGAAGGGAAGAATGGCAAAGCCGCCGAACTGCATCATGGTGCCGAACCAGATATAGGGCACACGGCGCCAGCCCAGCACCGAGCGGTGCGTGTCGGACTTGAAGCCGATCAGCGCCCTGAAGGGTGCGATCAGCACGGGGATCGAGACCATGAGGCCCACGATCCAGGCGGGAACGCCAAGCTCAACGATCATCACTCGGTTCAGCGTGCCGGTCAGCAGCACCATGGCCATGCCGACGGACACCTGGAACAGCGAGAGCCGCAGCAAACGTCCGAGCGGCAGATCCTTGGTCGCCGCATCTGCAAAGGGCAGGAAGCGGGGGCCGATCTTCTGCATCGCCGAAACGATTTTGCGGTTGATCCCGATCATGTGCGCTTCAGCTCCTGCGCATGGGAAATGTAAAAGCCGCTGGAAACGCGGGCATTGCGGCCGCAGCGCCAGTCGGCAAGCTGTTCGGCGCGGGAGATGCCCTTGTAGAGGGACGTCGTGGCATGCGGCACGATGCGGGGTGAACGGTCGCTCCGCGGGAAGGCCTTGCCCACGAAATGCATGGCAGCAAGGGCGGGGGTGCGCGGTGCATAGGTGAAGTGAACGCCGCTGCTGCTCATCGCCGTCAGCTTGGCCAACATGCCCAGCATGTCGGAGAGGCTGTAGTGAATGAGGGAGTCCATGGCCACAATGTGGTCAAAGCGGCCAAGCTTTTTGTCTACCATGTCGCCCGCAAGAAAGGTGATGCGCCCATGGCCCAGCGTCTCCGGCAGGCGCTCCCTGGCAATGCCGATCAGCGTGGGGGAGATATCGACGGCCGTGACATCCGCCCCGCGCTTTGCGGCCTCAACGGCGAGAGCGCCGGTGCCGCAGCCGGCATCGAGCAACCGGCAACCGCGCAGATCATTGGGCAGGAAGGAAAGGAGCGTCGCGCGCATGCGGTCGCGGCCCGCACGCACGGTGGCGCGAATGCCGCTCACCGGTGCGTCAGAGGTGAGCCTCGACCAGGTGTGCGCGGCCGTCCTGTCGAAATAGGTTTCGATCTCGCCGCGCCTTTCGAGGTAGCTCTCGCTCATCAGTCGAACCCCAGGAAATCGAATATGTCGCGGTCCTTCATGGAGCGCGCCTCGCAGGGCTCGCCGCCCAGCCAGAGTTCCGCCGCCAGCCGCATATATTCCTTCTGGACGTAATCGACCTCGGGGGTTGAGGCCATTTCGAACAGCGTGGATTTTTTGAGCCGGCTCATGCGGATTGCGTCCACATCGGGGAGATGCGCAATGCGTTTGAGGCCCGTGGCTTCGGTGAAGCGGTCGATCTGATCGGTATCCTTGGAGCGGTTGGCGATGACGCCGCCCACCCGCACACCGTAATTCTTGGCCTTGGCGTTGATTGCCGCCACGATGCGGTTCATCGCGAAGATCGAGTCGAAGTCATTGGCGGTCACGATCAGCGCGCGGTCCGCATGCTGCAAGGGCGAGGCGAAGCCGCCGCAGACCACGTCTCCCAGCACGTCGAAGATCACGACGTCGGTTTCCTCCAGCAGATGGTGCTCCTTCAGAAGCTTCACCGTCTGGCCCACCACATAGCCGCCGCAGCCCGTGCCCGCGGGCGGGCCACCGGCCTCCACGCACATCACGCCATTGTAGCCCTGGAACACGAAGTCCTCGGGGCGCAGCTCTTCAGAATGGAAATCAACCTGTTCCAGAATGTCGATCACCGTGGGGATCAGGCTCTTGGTGAGTGTGAAGGTCGAGTCATGCTTCGGGTCGCAGCCGATCTGCAGCACGCGCTTTCCAAGCTTCGAGAAGGCGACGGAGAGGTTCGAGGAGGTCGTGCTCTTGCCGATCCCCCCCTTGCCATAGACGGAGAACACCTTGGCGGTGCCGATCCGGGCGTTGGGGTCCAGGTGCACCTGCACGCTGCCTTCGCCGTCTTCACGCGGGTTCACCCGCGGTTTGCGGTCAATCACCAATGTCATGCCGCAACCTCCACTCCAATGCCTTCAAGCCTGTCTTCAAGTTCTTCTCCCGCGCGCTGCAGGGCTGCGAGCGTGTCTGCGTCGGGCGACCAGAAGTCGCGCCGTTGTGCTTCGAGCAACCGGTTCACCACCTTGACCGCCGCCTTGGGGTTCAAGGCCGCGAGCCGGTCGCGCATGGTTTCGTCGAGAACGTAAGTCTCGCTGAACTGCTGATAGACCCAGGGTGCAACCTGGCCCGTGGTGGCGGACCAGCCCACGGTGTTGGTGAGGTGGCATTCGATGTGGCGCACACCTTCATGGCCATGCTTCAGCATGCCTTCGTACCATTTGGGGTTCAGCACGCGGGTGCGCGATTCCAGCGCCACCTGGTCCGCCAGCGTGCGGACGACGCCGGTGCCGCGCGTCTGGTCTCCGATATAGACCGGCACCGCGGTGCCGCGCTGCTTTTCCGCCGCGTTGGCGATGCCGCCCAAGGAGTCAAAGTAATGGTCGATGGTGGTGACACCGAGCTCAACCGATTCAAGGTTCTGGTAGGCGAGGTCAACCCCGCCCAGTACGGCGGCCATCAGCTTGGATTGCTGGGCCACCTGGCCCTGGCGGCCATGGGCGAAGCATTTGCGCTTGGCGAAGACGTCACCCAGCTCATCCTCATCTTCCCAGCGTCCGCTGTCCACCAGCATGTTGACGTTGGAGCCATAGACGCCATCGGCATTGGAGAAGACGCGCAGTGCCGCGGTTTCGAGGTCACAGCCCGTGTCCCGCATATGGGCCAGCGCATGCTTGCGGATGAAGTTCATCTCCTCGGCTTCCTCAGCCGAGGCCGCAAGCCAGCAGGCTTCTGCCAGCATGCGGGTCTGCAGGGGCAGAAGATCGCGGAAGATGCCGGAGAGTGTCAGCATCACGTCAATGCGCGGGCGGCCGAGTTCGGCAAGCGGCGTGAGGCTCGCGCCGCACAGCCTGCCGAAGCTGTCGAAGCGCGGGGCGGCTCCCAGCAGCGCCAAGGCCTGGGCGATGGGCCCGCCTTCGCTCTTGAGATTGTCCGTGCCCCACAGCACCAGGGCCACCGTTTCGGGCAGGGGCTTGCCTGCGCCCACATGCGTGTCGAGCAGAAGCTGCGCCTGGCGGGCGCCATCCTTCACCGCGAAGGCGGAGGGGATGCGGAATGGGTCAAAGCCATGCAGATTGCGGCCGGTCGGCAGAATGTTGGGAGAGCGGATCAGGTCTCCCCCCGGCACCGGCCGGATGAAGCGGGCATCGAGTGCGCGGAGGAGGCCGGTGATCTCGTGGTCCTCGGAAAGGAGCTTGTCCATCGCGGCCACGTCAATTTCGGTACCGGCCTCGACGATGTTGGCCAGCGTCTCGCGGCGGGCCTCGGCAGTCATGGGTTCTCCCACCACATGCAGGCCATGGGGGATCAGCGTATATTCAAGTTCTAGTATCTGCTGTTGCAGTGTGAGGATCTGGGCTTCGGGGAAGTCCCATTCCGGCTGCGACTGCGCCAAATCCAATTGCGCAGCCTGCGCCTGAATCAGCAGTGCCAGGTCATGCGCCTCGGCCGCATCGGGTGAAAGCCCGCGCCAGCGCCCGATCGAGGCCTTAAGGTCCACGAGCCCGCGGTAGAGGCCGGCTTGCGCCAGGGGCGGCGTCAGATAGCTGATGAGCGTTGCCCCGGCGCGGCGCTTGGCAATCGTGCCTTCCGATGGGTTGTTCGCGGCATAGAGGTAAAGGTTCGGCAGATCCGAAATCAGCCGGTCCGGCCAGCACGCGGCTGACATTCCGGACTGTTTGCCGGGCATGAACTCAAGCGCGCCATGGGTGCCGAAATGCAGCACCGCATTCGCGGCGAAATCCTCGCGCAGATAGCGGTAGAAGGCGGAGAAGGCGTGTGTCGGCGTGAAGCTGCGTTCGAACAGCAGCCGCATCGGGTCACCCTCGTAACCAAAAGCGGGCTGGATGCCGACCAGCACATTGCCGAAGCGCTCACCCAGCACATGGATTGTCGAACCGTCCGCCTGCTGGCGCCCCGGTGCGGGACCCCACTGCGCTTCGATCTCCCGCAGATAGGGCTCGCGCCGCACATGATCATCCGCCGAAATCCGGTGGACAACATTGGCATCGGCCCCGAAGCGTTCGGCATTGCCCTGCAAGATGCGCGCCTGAAGGTCGGCCAAGGAGGCGGGGAGGTCAACCGTATAGCCTTCAGCCTTCATCGCTTTCAGCGTGTTGAAGAGGGATTCGAACACGCCGAGGAAGGCCGCGGTGCCCACCGCCCCGGCATTGGGCGGGAAGTTGAACAGGACGATCGCCACCTTGCGCTCAGGCAGTGCCGTCTTGCGCAGCGTCACCAGCTTGGTAACCCGTGCGGCCAGCATCGCGGCGCGCTCGGCATGGACGCGCATGGCGCGCTCGCCCATGTCCTGGTCACTGCGGCCACCGAAGACCACGCCACCCGCCGCGCCATCGAGCTCGGGGATGGCGATCATCATCGTCGTCTCGATCGGGTGAAGCCCGCGCTCGGAGCCTTCCCATTCCTCGAGCGACTGGAATTCCACGGGCTGCGCGGCAATGTAAGGCACATCGAGCTTTGCGAGCACGTCTTCCGCACCCTTGGCATCATTGTACGCAGGCCCGCCCACCAGGGAAAAGCCACTTAAGGAGACCAGCGCATCAATCACCGGCTTCCCATCCTTCATGAAGAAGCGCTCGATCGCGGGGCGCTGGTCAAGGCCCGTTGCGAAGGCGGGGATCACCTTGAGGCCGCGTGTCTCGAAAGCTGCGATCACGCCATCATAATGCCCGGTGTCGTTGGAGAGCACATAGGAGCGCATCAGCAAAAGCCCCACCGTGCCCTTGGGGGATGAAGGTGGCGAGGGCAGCTCGCTGCCCTTGTCGCTCATCCTGCCGGCCATGCGCGGGTGATAGACACCCACTTCCGGGTAGGATTTCGGGTCTTCGAAGGTGACGAGATTGCGCAGCGGCTTCCGCTCGCCATCGGCAAACTTGGCAATCAGGAAGCGGACGAGCTGGCCGATGTTTTCTTCCGAACCCGCCAGCCAATACTGCATGGCCAGGAAATAGGCCCGCACATCCTGGGCGGAGCCCGGAATGAAGCGAAGGATCTTGGGCAGACGTTTCAGCATGGCCAGCTGCTTCTCGCCCGCCGTTGCCTTCTCGGTGGCGTTATTGGTCTTGGCGCCGCGCAGCTTCTTCAGCAGGCTGATGATCGGACCTTGGCTGGCGCCCATCACGAAGCGGCCCATGCGGGTGAGTTTGATGACCTCGCCTGCCGACATGAAGCAGACCATCGCGTCGCACTTCTCGCGCCGGGCCTCAAGGGCCGGCATCACGGCTTTGATGTGGTCTTCCATGAACAGCATGGTGGCGATGATGATGTCGCCCTGTTCGATGTCCGAGATGCAGTCCTGAAGCTGGTCCGGATTGGCGCCCCAGTTGCAGGCCGCATGAACCGAAAGCTCAAGCCCGGGCACGGCGCGGCGCAGGCTGTTGCGCACGCGGGCCACCGCCCCTGCGAGGTGGTTGTCGAGGGTGACGATCACCACGCGCATGCGGGGGTTAGCGGCTGTAATGGGCTTTTGCATCGTACAGCGTCTCTATGGTGATGTGGGTGAGGCCGCGCATGGCGGCGAAACGTTCGGTGTTGCGGCGCGCCTTCCCGCGCACGAAGAAGGGGATCTTCAGCAATTCCTTTTCCGCCTCGGGCGCCCAGCCACCCTGTTCGGCGGCGGCAGCGGAAGCGGGCGCTGTCTCGGCGGGCTTCGCCGCACCATGGCCCAGATGCGACGGTGCCGCCTTGTCATTGAACTCGAAATCATTGCGGAACATGTGGAGCAGGTGCTCCTCCAGCCCCATCATCAGCGGGTGCACCCAATTGTCGAATATGACATTGGCCCCCTCGAAGCCCATCTGCGGGGAATAGCGCGCGGGGAAATCCTGCACATGCACGGGAGCTGAAATCACCGCACAGGGCACGCCCAGCTTCTTCGCGATGTGGCGCTCCATCTGCGTGCCCAGCACCAGCTCCGGCTGCAGCTCCGCCACCTTGGCTTCGACATCGAGATAATCATCGGTGATCAGTGCCTCAATCCCGAGCTTCGCCGCCGCCTCGCGAATGGGCTTGGCGAATTCGCGGGAATAGGTGCCGAGCCCTACCACGTCGAAGCCCAGCTCCTCCTTGGCGATCCTGGCTGCGGCCAGCGCATGCGTGGCATCGCCGAAGATGAAGACGCGCTTGCCGGTGAGATAGGTTGAATCAACCGAGCGTGAATACCAGGGCAGTCGCGAGGTCTCCGCGGCGAGGGCCACGGCGGGATCGATGCCGGCGATCTTCGCCACCTGTGCGATGAAGTCCCGCGTGGCGGATACGCCGATCGGCACCACGGTGGTCATCGGCTGCTTGCAGTTCCGCTCCAGCCACCGCGCCGCCGTCTCCGCCACTTCCGGGTAGAGCACCACGTTGAAGGCCGCGTCCGGAATACGCCGCAGATCATCAGGTGTCGCATCCAGCGGCGCCACCACATTGATGGTGATCCCCATGCGGGTCAGGAGGTTGGTGATCTCTGTCAGGTCGTCGCGGTGCCGGAAGCCAAGCGCCGTGGGGCCAAGGATGTTGCAGGAGCGCGGGTTCACCTCCGCCTGCTCACGCGGCGTGCAGAGGTTCCGCACGATCTGATAGAAGGTCTCGGACGCGCCCCAGTTTTCCTTCTTCTGGTAAGACGGAAGCTCCAGCGCGATCACCGGAATGGGAAGCGCCAGCGCCTTCGCAAGGCCGCCCGGATCATCCTGGATCAGCTCCGCCGTGCAGGATGCGCCCACGATCATCGCCTGCGGCTCAAAGCGTGCATAGGCATTGGCGCAGGCGGTCTTGAACAGTTCGGCTGTGTCCCCGCCCAAGTCGCGCGCCTGGAATGTTGTGTAAGTCACGGGCGGCCTGGCATTGCGCCGCTCGATCATGGTGAAAAGCAGGTCGGCGTAGGTGTCGCCCTGCGGCGCATGCAGAACGTAATGGAGGCCCTTCATCGCGGTGGCAATCCGCATGGCACCCACATGGGGCGGGCCTTCATAGGTCCAGAGGGTGAGCTGCATGGCTTAAACCCCCAGCCTGGTGCGCCGGTCCAGCGGGCGCGAGAACAGGCGGGCCAAGTCGCCAACCTGGTCATAACCCTGGATCGGCGTGAACACGAGTTCGATGGACCATTTGGTGGTGAAGCCCTCGGCCTCCAGCGGATTGGCAAGGCCCAGGCCACAGACCACGAGATCGGGTTTTGCATCGCGGCAGCGGTCCAGCTGCTTGTCCACGTCCTGGCCCTCGCTCACCAGCGTGGTGGCGGGAAGCTGGCCCAGTTCCTGCGCCAGGTGCTGGCGCTGCAAATAGGGGGTGCCCACTTCAATGGGATCCATCCCAAGCTCATTGGCCACAAAGCGTGCCAGCGGAATTTCCAGCTGCGAATCGGGGAAGAAGAAAATCCGCTTGCCCACAAGGCTCTCGCGGTGCGGGGCCAGTGCCAGCCTGGCGCGAATATGCCCGGCATCGGTGGCGGCGCGGAACTTGCTGTCGGCAACGCCAAAGGCATCGGCCGCCGCCTTGAACCAGGCGGTCGTTCCCTCGGCACCCAGCGGGAAGGGGGCTGGAATATGGGCAGCACCGCGCTCATCGAGGGCGCGTGCCGTGTCATTCAGGAAGGGCTGGGCCAGAAGATAGCGCGTGCCCGGCCCCACAGGGGGCATCTGGGTCGAGTTGCGCGCCGGCAGGAAGGCCACATTCGTCAGGCCCATATCGTCAAAGACCCGGCGGAACTGGTCCTCGACCACATCAGAAAGTGCCCCCGCCACAAGGAGCGGGGGCACAGCGCCGTTAGCTGGCAGGGGGGAGATGGGAACCAGCGCGGCTAAACAGGCATCTTCCCCTTGGGTGAAGGTGGTCTCGATTCCGCTGCCGGAATAATTGAGAACACGAACCCGCGGGGAATGATGTTCGGACAAGCGCTGCGCAGCGCGCTTCAGATCAAGCTTGATCACCTCTGACGGGCAGGAACCCACCAGGAAAAGCATCCTGATGTCGGGCCGCCGCTCCAGCAGGCGGTTCACCACCCGGTCAAGCTCGGTGTCGATTTCCGAAAGGCCTGCCAGATCGCGCTCATCGATGATGGCGGTGGCGAAGCGCGGCTCGGCGAAAATCATCACGCCCGCCGCAGATTGAATCAGATGCGCGCAGGTGCGCGAGCCGACGACAAGGAAAAACGCATCCTGGATTTTCCGGTGCAGCCACACAATGCCGGTCAAGCCGCAGAACACTTCGCGCTGGCCGCGTTCGCGCAGCACCGGAATGTCATTGCAGGCCGTGGCAGGGGCGGGGGTGCGAATCGGCAGGTTCATGACAGGGCCTCCGCAGCGCTTGCGGATTGCAGCCGTGCCGCGCGGAGCTTCAGCAGGAACTGCGCGGCATTGGTCACGTAAGCGGCGTAGGCGGCCAGTGCCAGAAGCAGCAGGTTGGTTTCGCTCAGAGCGCCCGTCAGAAGAGAGATCAGATAGGCCGTGTGCAGCGCGATCACGCCGAAGCTCACCACGTCCTCCCAGAAGAAGGCGGGGGCGAACAGATATTTGCCGAAAACATCCTTCTCCCAGAGGGAGCCCGTCACCATGATCGTATAGAGCAGCAGCGTCTTCAGGATCACGGAGGCATTGGCGATCGCCACACCTTCGCCCGTCGCCAGCGTGCGCAGCACCAGGCAGAGGCTCACCAGAAACACCAGGAATTGAAGTGGGGCGAGGATGGCCTGAACCATCGTCCAGGGGGAGGAATCACGCCGTTGCCGCTGGGCCTCCGTATAAAGCCCCGTCTTGATTTCGTGCTGGCGGCGCACTTGCATTTCGTCACTCCCCGGGCCCGCTGCACTCCCGTCCGGAGACGGGGCGAAGGATTGCAGCCCACAATTCGGAGGCTAGCCCTGAGAAAAATATGTGTCAAGTCTTGTTGACGTCAATAAAATGAGACATACTGCCGTCATCGGTTCCTAACCGGAGTGGGTTCAAGCCCATGTGCATTGCCAGGCAACGCGAGCTGAGTTTCCGTCTTCCATCCTCCGGATGGGAGGTGACGGCCTCTGTTGCCGGTTTCGCCTCCACCCCCTCTTCACAGGTGGCGCCATGAATGATGCGTCCCCCTTCCGGCTTCCAGCCGTCACTGAATCCCTGGTTGACGCCTTCACCAGCCACATTCTCAATGGCCAGGAGGCCGATGCAGCCGCACTCATGGATGAGCTGCTGGCGGGCGGACTTTCCGCCGAAACCGTGATGATGGATCTCCTCGCCCCCTCCGCCCGGCTGATGGGCGAGCACTGGTGCGAGGACCGGCGGGATTTCGTCGAAGTGACGGCGGGCCTCGCCCGGCTGCAGCAGCATGTCCGGCAATTCCGGCTGCCGCCCGTCAGTGGCGCCGGTCTCAAGGGCCAGGCCCTGCTTTTCCCGGTGCCAGGCGAACAACACAGTTTCGGTGTCAGGCTGGTGGAAGAACATCTTCTGCGTGCGGGATGGAAAGTAAACGCGACGCTGCGCTCGCGGGAGGACGATATCCGCAACCTCGTTTCGGCGGATTATTACGATTTTGTAGGCATTTCGCTCACCTCCGACCGCTTGCTTCCGGCCCTGCGGTCAGCTATCCGTTGTGTGAGAACGTATTCGCGGAACCGTGAGGTCCGAATCGCAGTTGGCGGTGTCTTGTTTACTGGACATACCGCCGCCACACTCGGGCTTGACGTTGATGCAGTCGTGCATGATGCCCGCGAGGCCGTTGTCCAGGCGGAAAACTGGTATGGGCTGGCAGAAGTAGAATGACGGTTCGGATCCGTCAGTTAAGGATAAGGTCGTGACGCTCAGAAGCGTGTCTACCCAACCCAAGGACAGGGAAGCGTCACGCGCTGGCCTGCTCGGGCAGCTTGGCGCAGGTGATTCCGCATTGCTCTTGTCCGCCGCGGCAGACCTGGCCCTCGTCATCAATTCGGACGGCACGGTGGGGGAACGCCTCTACACCGGCCCCGATCTCCCGGCGGAACTCTTCGCCGCCTGGCCCGGCAAGGCCTGGACGGATGTCTCCACCATCGAAAGCCGGCCCAAGATCGAGCAGATGCTGCAGGAAGCCTCGATGGGCCTGCCGCCGCGCTGGCGCCAGATCAACCATCAACGGGCGGATGGGGCGGATATCCCCATGCGCTATTGCGTGCTGAAAGCCGGCAGCAGCGGCCAGTTCGTGGCCTTGGGGCGCGACATGCGCAGCACCGCCGCCATTCAGCAGAAGCTGCTCGCAGCCGAGCAGTCGATCGAGCAGGAATATGCCAGGCTCCGCCACGCCGAAACCCGCTACCGCCTGCTGATGCAGGTGTCCTCCGAAGCGATTCTGGTGGTTGATGCGCGCACGGGCCGCATAGCGGAGGCCAATTCGGCCGCGGCCAATCTTGTCAACAAGCCCCTGAAGCGCCTCACCGGCGCGCAATTCTCCACCATGTTCGACGGGGCCGATGCCGCGCGTGTGGAGGAGGTGATGACCGCCCTTCGTGCCACCGGCCGTGCCGATGAAGTGGCGCTTACGCTCGAGGAGCGCCAGCAGCAGGCCGTGCTCAGCGCCACCATCTTCCGCCAGGAAAACGCCACCTATTATCTGATGCGCCTGCAACCGATGACCACGGGTGCCAGCGGCATCGTCGTCTCCAAGGGCCAGGCCGCTCTCGTGAATGCCGTGCGGGACCTGCCGGAAGCCTTCGTCGTCACCGATACGGACCACAAGATTCTCTCCGCCAACGCCGCCTTCCTGGACAATGCCCAGCTCGGCAGCGAAGAGCAGGCGCGGGGCGAGCCGATCGAGCGCTGGCTCGGCCGTGTCGGCGTCGATATCTCGGTTCTCTTCAACAGCCTTGCGGAAAACGGTTCCGTCCGCCAGTTCCAGACGGTGCTGCGTGGCCAGTTCGGCACGGTGGAAGACGTCGAAATCTCGGGCGTCGCCTCACCCACGGGCGCCCCCACCTGCTTCGGCTTCTCGATTCGCCGCATGAACCGCCGCTCCCAGGAGCCCGAAACCGGCAGCCGCGGCCTTCTCCGCTCGGTTGATGAGATGACCAAGCTCGTCGGCAAAGTGCCCCTGAAGGATCTGGTGCGCGAAGCCACCGACATCATCGAACGCCTCTGCATCGAAGCCGCCCTCCAGCTCAGCGAAAACAACCGCGCCAACGCCGCAGACATGCTGGGCCTCTCCCGCCAGAGCCTCTACGTCAAACTCCACCGCTTCGGTATCGAAGACAAGAGCGAGCCTCCAGACGGGGCCTGATCGCCGCTCCTTTTCCTGCCCGTCCCTCTCCCGCATTCAAACCCATCGTCCTCTCCCGCAAGGCGGGAGAGGAAGGGCCCCAACGCAGTTGGGGTAGGTGAGGGAGAGTCAGCTCCCACATTCTCCGTCGCCATCCTCTTGTTGTGTCAATCTTGATTGACAACACAAACTGTCAACGTTACCTTTCTGCCCATGGCGAACCTAGCCTCCACCCGGCCCGCATCGTCTTTGCCAGCAGCTGGCGCTGTGCTTCAGTTGCTGAAGCCGGTCACCTGGTTTCCGCCCATGTGGGCGTTTGCCTGTGGGGCTGTCTCTTCCGGCGTGGCGATCACCGGTCACTGGGGCCTGGTCCTGGCCGGCGTGGCGCTGTCGGGGCCTCTGGTGTGTGGCACCAGTCAGGCAGTGAATGACTGGTTCGACCGGCATGTGGATGCCATCAATGAGCCGAACCGGCCGATTCCCTCAGGGCGCATTCCCGGGCGCTGGGGGCTCTATATTGCCATCATCTGGACCGCGGTGTCGCTGGCTGTGGCGCTCGCGCTGGGGCCGGTGGTGTTCTGGGCCGCCTGCTTCGGCATGGCCATGGCCTGGGGCTATTCGGCACCACCTTTGCGCTTCAAGGCCAATGGCTGGTGGGGCAATGCGGCCGTCGGCCTCTGCTACGAGGGGCTGCCGTGGTTCACCGGTGCGGCCGTGCTGCTGGCCGCCGTGCCGGGGTGGCCCATCCTTGTGCTCGCGCTGCTCTATTCGCTGGGCGCCCATGGCATCATGACGCTTAATGATTTCAAGGCCATCGAAGGTGACACCAGGATGGGCGTGCGCTCGCTTCCCGTTCAGCTTGGCGTGCACGGGGCGGCACGCGTGGCCGCGGCGGTGATGGCGTTGCCGCAGGTGGTGGTGATCGCGCTGCTCTTCTCCTGGGGCCGGCCGTTCCATGCCGCCGCGGTGCTGGCGCTGCTTCTGGTGCAGCTCGTCATGATGCGGCGGTTTCTTGGCGATCCCGTCCAGCGTGCGCTGTGGTATTCGGGCTTCGGTGTTCCGCTTTTTGTGTCGGGCATGATGATCAGCGCCTTCGCCTTGCGGGGGCTGGCATGACGTCGTGGCTGGGCATCGCGCGCTTCGGCCTGGTTCAGGCCTCCCTCGGCGCCATCGTGGTGCTGACCACGTCAACCATCAACCGCGTGATGATCGTGGAGCTCGCACTTCCCGCCATGGTGCCTGGGTTGCTCGTCACCTGGCATTATGCGCTGCAGGTGCTCAGGCCCAGCTGGGGCCATGGCTCAGACAAGGGCGGGCGGCGCACGCCGTGGATCATCGCCGGCATGGGCGTTCTCGCGCTTGGCGGCTTCGGGGCGGCGCTCTCGGTTCACCTGATGGCTGAGAACATGGCGCTGGGCATGTTGGCGGCCATTGCGTCCTTCACCTTGATCGGCGGCGGCGTTGGCGCGGCTGGCACGTCGCTTCTCGTGCTGCTCTCGTCCCAGGTGGAAGAGGGGCGCCGGGCTGCGGCGGCCACCATCGTGTGGATCATGATGATCGCCGGTTTCGTGGTAACAGCAGGGCTCGCCGGGCATTTCCTGGACCCGTTCTCGACCACGCGGCTTCTCGCCGTTGCCGGCTGCATCTGTGCCGCGGCCTTCCTGCTGACGCTGATTGCCGTCCGCGGCCTTGAACATAATCCTACGCACACGAAGCCGCTGCCGGTGAAGGACAAGGTCCCCTTCCGGGAGGCGATTGCCGAGGTCTGGGCGGACAGGACGGCGCGGCGCTTCGCGATCTTCATTTTCGTCTCCATGCTGGCCTACAGCGCGCAGGACCTGATCCTCGAGCCCTTCGCAGGCCTGGTCTTCGGCCTGACGCCGGGGGAGACGACCAAGCTTTCAGGCGTCCAGAATGCGGGCGTGCTGCTGGGCATGGTGCTGGTGGGGCTCGCCTCCACCTTCAGGCCCACTCTCCTGTCGCTCAGAAGCTGGACGGTGGCGGGATGCCTGTTCTCCGCGCTGGCGCTGGTGGGGCTGGTTCTTGCAGCGCGCGTGGGGCCGGGGTGGCCGCTGAAGCCCTCGGTGTTTGCGCTGGGCTTCAGCAATGGCGTCTTCGCCGTGGCGGCGATCGGCTCCATGTTCTCGATGGCCAGCAACGGCACCGCGCGCGAGGGCGTGCGCATGGGGCTGTTCGGCGCCTCGCAGGCGATTGCCTTCGGCATCGGCGGCTTTGCGGGCACAGCGCTTGCGGATCTTTCACGGCTGATCCTCGGCTCCCCCGTCATGGCCTATGCCACGGTGTTCGGCGTCGAGGCAGTGTGTTTTCTGGCGGCGGCAGGCCTTGCCGCGGCAGTGGGCAAGGGTGACGGCTTCGGGGCGCGGTCCAATCCGCTGGTCCTCGCGGCGCGCCACCAGGCAAGCGGAGGCTGATTTCAATGCTGAACAACATGACCTTCGATCTCGTGGTGGTGGGCGGCGGCCCATCGGGCTCAACCGCCGCGCATGATGCGGCGCGCGCCGGGTTCCATGTGGCACTCCTTGACAGGGCCGGGCGCATCAAGCCCTGCGGCGGGGCCATTCCACCGCGCTGCGTGCGGGACTTTGACATTCCCTCGGAGATGCTGGTGGCCCGCGTCTATGCGGCGCAGATCGTGTCGCCGTCGGACCGCAAGGTCGATATGCCGATCCCCAACTCCTATGTCGGCATGGTGGACCGCGGCCCCTTCGACGAGTGGCTGCGGGTGCGCGCGGCCGAAGCAGGAGCTGAGCGCCGCACCGGCACATACGAAGGCCTTACCCGGGATGGCGAGGGAACGGCAATCGTCCACTACCGCGAGAAGGACGGCACCCCCGCCACGATCCGCGCCCGCTGCGTGATCGGTGCTGATGGCGCCCTCTCGAAAGTGGCGCGCGACAGCGTGCGCGGCTCGGAAAAGATGCCTTACGTCTTCGCCTATCACGAGATCATCGAGAGCCCGGAGAACCCTTCCGCCCATTTCGGCGCCGAACGCTGCGACGTCTATTATCGGGGAACGCTGTCTCCCGATTTCTATGCCTGGGTCTTCCCCCACGGCCACACGGTGAGTGTGGGAACGGGAAGCGCCAACAAGGGCTTTTCCCTCAAAGGGGCGGTGGCCGATCTCCGCCGCGAGGCCGGTCTTGACGGCAAGACGATCCGCCGTGAAGGCGCACCCATTCCGCTCAAACCCCTCAAGCGCTGGGACAATGGCCGGGACGTGGTTCTGGCGGGCGATGCCGCGGGCGTGGTGGCGCCGGCCTCGGGCGAGGGCATCTATTACGCCATGCTGGGCGGCAGGCTTGCGGCCGATGCCGCCATGGCCTTCCTGCGCACGGGCGACGCGCGCCAGCTCAAAAGCGCCCGCAAGCGATTCATGAAGGAACACGGCACGGTGTTCTTCGTTCTGGGGATCATGCAGCATTTCTGGTATTCGAGCGACAAGCGCCGCGAAAGCTTCGTCAAAATGTGCGCGGATGAGGATGTGCAGCGCCTCACCTGGGAATCCTACACGGAGAAGAAGCTGTCCCGCAAAAGCCCCATGGCGCACCTGCGCATTTTCGTGAAGGACATGGCGCATCTTCTTGGTATCGTCCGCCCCACATGATGTGGACTCCGTCGTTTCTCTGGCCGCTCGGCTGCGCTGCTGCCGTTGCGGTCGCCGTTGCCATTGCCGGCGCCGTGCTGACCGAAATCGGCCCCTGGTATCAAGGCCTGAGGAAGCCGTCCTGGAAGCCGCCGGACTGGGCCTTCGGCCCGGTGTGGACCACGATCTTCGTGCTCACCGTCATCGCCACGGCCCTGGCCTGGGAGGCGGCGGAGGAAACCGGCGCACGGGCCGTGATCGTCATTGCCCTTCTGGTCAATGCCGTCCTCAACATTGCGTGGAGCGCCATTTTCTTCAGGCTCCGCCGCCCGGACTGGGCGCTCGTCGAGGTGGCGCTTCTCTGGCTGTCGATCGTGGTGCTGATTCTGGTGCTCGGCGGCCAATCGGCATTGGCGGGGCTTCTGATCGTGCCCTATCTCCTCTGGGTCTCCACGGCCTCCTTCCTCAATTATCGCATCGTGCAAATGAACAAGCCCTTCGGGTGAAGCGTTATGGTAGAGTTCATCCTGAGTGGCCGCATCGCGAACCTGATCCTGGTGCTGATCGCCCTTGAGACGGCAGCGGGCGCGTTCTGGTTCTGGCGCAAGGGAGATGTGACGTCGCTTCTGTCCTTTGTGGCCAACAGCCTGGCAGGGGCGGCGCTGGTGCTGGCGCTCCGGGCGGCCTTGCAGCAAACGGGATGGCTCTTTGTCGCAATCTATCTGTTCGGGGGCCTCCTTGCGCACGCTGCGGATGTGGCCCTAAGAATGTTCGCTACGAGGCAGGCCGCCGGCCTGTCTTCATCTGAATAGTGCAACCAGACGAGACGTGAGGAAAACCCGATGATCCAGAAAGCCATTTTCGCCGCCATCGCTTCGGCGGTCCTGTTCACCGTTCCCGCCCATGCGGAAGGTGATGCCGCGGCCGGCCAGAAGGTCTTCAACCAGTGCAAGGCCTGTCACGAAAACGAAAAGGGCGTCAACAAGGTCGGCCCCACGCTCAAGGGCATCGTGGGGCGCAAGGCGGCTTCCGTGCCGGATTACAAGTATTCCGCGGCCATGCTGGCCAAGGGCGCTGAAGGCCTGGTCTGGACGGAAGAAAACCTCACCGCCTATCTTCCCAACCCCAAGGCCTATGTGCCCGGCACCAAGATGGCCTTTGCGGGCCTGAAGAAGCCGGATGACGTGGCCAATGTCATCGCCTATCTGAAGGCCCATCCCTGATCGCCACGGCACATGACCCGCTTGGGCGTTCCATCGCATGAGCGAGATTGAGCGCCGCAAGCGCGACCATATCGATATCGTCATGGCCGGCGTGGCGCGCCACAGCGCACCCGCCGGCTTTGACGCTATCCACTTCTCTCATAACGCCCTGCCGGAGGTGGACTACGCGGGGGTCGATCTCTCGACGGTGTTTCTGGGCAAAGCCCTGCGCCTTCCCTTCCTCGCCTCGTCGATGACGGGCGGCCCCGATGTCTCCGAACGGATCAACCGCTCCATTGCTGAAGCCGCCGAACAGCTTGGCTTTGCCATGGGTGTGGGCTCGCAGCGGATATCCCTCACCACGGATGATCGCTCTGGCCTTGGTCTGGAGCTTCGCCGCATCGCACCTTCGGTCCCGATCTATGGCAATCTCGGTGCCATCCAGCTGGTGAATGGCATGGGGCTCGATGAGGCAAGGCGCGCCGTTGCCCAGCTGGAAGCCGATGCGCTCATCCTCCACCTCAACCCGCTCCAGGAGGCGCTGCAGCCGGGGGGAGACGTCAACTGGTCCGGTGTCGAAGCCGCCATCGCCCATCTCGCGCGGCATCTGGGCGTGCCCATCATTGTGAAGGAGGTGGGGGCAGGGATCTCGGCCGATGTGGCCCGCCGGCTGCTCTCCTGCGGTGTTGCCGCAATCGATGTGGCAGGTGCAGGGGGCACCAGCTGGGCCGCCGTTGAGGGCCACCGCGCCGGGAGCCCCGCCGGTCAGGATCTGGGCGAGATCTTCCGGGACTGGGGCATTCCCACCCCGCGCGCCCTTCTTGATGTCAGCACCGCCTGCCCGGGCCTGCCGCTCATCGCCTCCGGCGGCATCCGCCACGGTCTGGACGCCGCCAAGGCCCTGCGCCTCGGCGCCACCCTCACCGCCCAGGCCGCGGCCCTCCTCCCTGCAGCGATGGCAGGCACTGACGCCGTCATCGCCCATGTCGAAGCCTACGCCACCGCACTCCGCATCACCTGCCTCGCCACAGGTTCAAAGGATCTGGCAGCCCTGCGCGCGGCCCCGCTGCTCTAGCGCATTGGGTTACCAAGGCCATTCCCTTCTCCTGTTGCGAAGCAATGGGAGAAGGTGCCCGAAGGGCGGATGAGGGCCTCTCTCAACGAGTCCCGATGCGCAAAGCGGACCTCATCCGTCGCTTCGCGCCACCTTCTCGCATCGCGACGGCAGACGGGAATATTGCCGCCCTTACCGGTCTCCGCGATATGTCTTGATCAGCACCGGAAGCCCAAGCAGCGAAGACAATGGCGTGGGATTGTTCGACAGGAACTTGAACCCCCATCGCCCCTCGGGCATCTCCTGATTGTTGAGCAGCCGCAGGCCGAGCGCGCCCGACAGGCTCCAGTCGTCGGAGACCAGCGGCGGAATACCCATCACCTTCGAAACCGGGTCAGGGTCATTGAGCAACACGGGGATCATCAGTGCGCTTGAGAGAGGTGCCGCTTCGTCCCACAGCTTCACCGGTTCTGGTTCCGGCATGCCGGAGGCGGCGGGCCCGTGCGCTTCCAGAATATTGGTGGCGAGCTTTCCCTTGCCGAAATCGGCGTGAACGGTGACGAGGCTCTTGCCTGCGGCGACGCCCGCGGCATAGATCCGCGCATCGGCCAGCAGCACATTGCCTTCCGCGATCTGCGCGGCAATGGCGGACAGCGGCACGCCTTCAGCGGCAGGCGGGTTCACCGTATAGATTTCGCGGAAACCTTCCTCGTGCAATTCCTCCACGGCAGCATGGGCTGTCTCGGCGCTGGCATAGAGGCGGGTGATTTCGTGGCTCATGGCAACTCCCTTGTTTGGTTTCAGCCTGCGCTCACCGGATGTGAGCAGCTGGATGGTCTGCCGCGGCCAGAGGGCTGCGGATGAGCTTGGTCATGGTCACGATGGCCGCAGCGAGCAGCAGCACCTCGAGGCCATAAACGGTCAGATAGGGCAACAGCGCGCTGCCGCCGTCAAGCGAGGAGACGCCGTCGCGTATGATTCCCCCCAGCGCCACGCCCACGCCGGCAGCTGTCGCCTGCACCGCGCCCCAGGCGCCAAGGGCAAGCCCCCGCTGCTCCGCCGGGGCCTGCGCCATTGTGGCGGTCAATGTGCCGTGCCCAAACAGCCCCGCGCCAAAGCCGATCAGCAGTGTGCCGAAGCCGAACAGAAGGGGGGAGGCCAGCGGAGCGGCGGCGATGATCATCAGAAAGGCCGGAACCCCCACCATGGCGCCAATCGCGGCCATGCGGAAAGGCTCGAAGCCGCGGCTCAGCACGTAAGATGCGAGGCTGAAGCCCACGAGGCCGCCTCCCGCCATGGCCGCCGTCAGCAGCGTGGTGCGGGACACGGCAAGCCCCAAAATCTGGCCGCCATAGGGCTCCAGCATCACATCCTGCATGCTGAAGGCGAGTGTGCCCAGGCCCACGGCAAGAAGCCGGGCAATCGCCCTGTCGCCTGCGATGAAGCAGGCCCAGGACTCCTGAAATGTCGGGTCGGGTTCGCTTGCGTGGGCGGGCTTCTTCCGCCCGCGCGCTTCCTGCTTCCACACGGCAATGCCGTTCAGCACCACGGTTGCAACGGCTGCACCCTGGATCACCTGAACCAGCCGGCCGGAGGAGAAATTGACGAGCAGCGCCCCGAAAATCAGTGCACTGACGATGGAGCCGAAGAGCAGCATCACATACATGAGGCCCACCACATTGGGCTGCTTCTCAGGGGGCGTCAGGTCGGTTGCCAGCGCCAGCCCAACGGTCTGGTTGATGTGAAGCCCGGCCCCCACCAGCAGGAAGGCGATCCCTGCGGCCACTTCCCCCACGATGGGCGGCGTCTCCGCCGCGTGGCCCTGGCGGGCGAGAACGAGAAGGGCGAAGGGCATCAGCGCCAGCCCGCCGAATTGCACCAGCGTTCCCTTATAGATGAAGGGCACCCGCTTCCAGCCCAGTGCAGAGCGGTGCGTATCGGACTTGAAACCAATGAGTGCGCGGAATGGCGCGAAGATCAGGGGCACGGACAGCATCACCGCCACCAGCGAGGCGGGAACGCCCAGCTCCACGATCATCACCCGGTTCAGCGTGCCCACCAGCAGCACCAGCGTCATGCCGGCACTCACCTGAAACAGCGAAAGCCGCAACAGCCGCTCCAGCGGCACATCATCGCTGGCGGCATCGGCAAAGGGCAGGTATTTCGTCCCAAGCCCCGCCCAGGCCCGCATCATGCGCTGGCTCAAGGGGTTCATATGTGGGCTCTAGGAGTAGCCGCCACTTCCCCCTCTCCCCCACATGTGTGGGAAGAGGGGGAAGAAGGGCCAGGTGCCGGAGTTCTGCCGCGCTCCAGAAATTGTGCGAGAGGAGAATGGAAGCACCGCCCCGGTCCCCTCCCGCGATTTTGTTGCCGTCCGGATTGCAAATGCGGGGCCATGGCCTGCGCCACGAAACGCCCGTCCTGCAGGGACGACCAGCTCATCTACTTCGCAGCCACTGCTGCGCCGTCGAGCGTGCTGGACGCCGCGCCATCCTCGAGCGAGGACAGCTTTGTCGCCGTGTCCGGGGCGACCTTCACGGTGATCACATAGCCATCGCCCGTCTTGACGACGTTCGATGCCACCGGGGATGAGAGCGTGTCAGCGGCCGCGGTCTTGGCCGCGTCACCCTGCCAGTAGTTCGACATCCAGGTGGTGTGGGTCATCACCGAGGCATGCACCACGAGAGAGGTGACTGCCACGCTGCCGATCAGCAGCGGCAGGCCAACAGTCGGGTTCACGACACACCAGATTCTACCTTGGTTCATGTCATGAGCCTCCTAGTGCAGCCAGGGCGAAAAGATATAGGCGAGGAAATGCGCGCCTAAAGCGATCACGAAGAACACCCGCGCCCCGTCAATGACGTGCTTGTGCAGCTCTTCTGATTCCTTGATGGTGAGGCCGGTGGGCCACACCCTGTTGGGATCGTCTGACATCTAGCTTGTACCTCCAGATTTTAGACTTCAGTCTCGTGCGGGACCTGCACGCAGGTTTCTCGTCATTTCATCAACAACAAGATCTCGGGATTCGGTGCCTATGGCGCGGGGTTGGGCACCGAGAGTTCGGGGTAATCCTTGGCCATGCTGAAGCCGTAGAGCGGCTTGTTCACGCCCTGGTGGCAGGTGGCGCAGTTTGCCTTCAGCACGTCGCCCTCGGGTCCCTTGCGGTTGGGCGGGAAGACATTGGCGAGAGAACCGATGTAGGTGTGGTTGATGTCTCCCACCATCTGGATGCCATGCCAGGCGGTCACGCGCTGCGGGCGGCTCTGCTCCCGATTCGCGAACTGCCGCGAGTTGTGGCAGAACACGCAGTTGACGCCCAAGGCCTTGGACATGGTCATCATCAGCCCATAGGTCCGCTCCGTATCCTTGATCGAGGCGCCAGTGCCGCCGGGAAGGGCGGTGGTGGCCACCACGCGGATCCGCTGACCCTGGTCGAGCAGCGGGAAGGGATCATAGGGAAGCGACGTATAACCAACCGAGGCCGAGGCCAGGTTCTGGCCCTGGCGGCTTGCGGCGAAGCCACCCGCCTGTTTGGGCCCAGGGTTCAGTGACCACACATTGGCGGGCACCGGCTGCCCGCGGTGGCAGGTGTAGCAGGTCACACCTGTTGCCTGCACATGCGGCTGGTATTGCGTGTTTATGGCGCGCGTCATCTGGATCATGCGGCGCGCGACGACTTTGGTGTAGACCTCGTCGGACGCCATGTTCTCGAGATTGTGGCAATAGGCGCAGCCGGCGTTGTCGCCTTCCTGCGGGGCCACCCAGGTGGTGATGGCGCTCATCAGCCGCACGAATTGCGCAGTGTCGAGGTCGCCCAGCACCTGCACGTTCTTGTAGTTCTCCTTGTCGTCCTTCACCAGCACGCCGTCATTGGGAACGGGGTCGTCCGGCACGGGCAGCACGGTTTGTGCCTTGAGCTTGGCCGCAAGGCGCGGGTTGGTGATCTGCTCCATGCCCAAGCCGCGGTAGCCCTCCTGGGTGGAGACCATGGGCGGGCGTTCCCACTGCAGCATCATGGGGATCAGCAGCATCACCGCAACGACGGTGACGAGGAGCGAGGCGGTGAGGGTCGTGGCGGAAAGCTTCATGTCACGCTCCTATTGCGACGGGGCGGTGGCGGTGGGGTCGAGCACCGGCGCCGTCAGGTCGAAGGGATAGATCGGCGCCACGCCATGCTTGACGCCCCACAGGTACCAGTTGTCCACAACGGTGCCGGTGAGCAGGATGCCGATGCCGCCGACCAGCGGGCACAGCACCGCCATCCACCACGCCCAGCGGTGGATCGACTCCATGGTGGCGTTGAAGCCCATGGTCCAGCGCCAGAACAGTGCAGCGCGTTCAGACGCTGTGCCGCGATCGATGATCTGCTCGATCTCGCGTTCGCCGCCCAATCTGGAGACCGCGAGGATGGTCGCGCCATGCATGGCAAACAGCAGCGCTGAGCCATAGAGGAAGGCAATCGAAAGCATGTGGAAGGGGTTGTAGAACAGGTTCCCGTAGCGGATCGAGAAGGCCGCCGTCCAGTCGAGATGCGGGAAGATGCCGAAGGGCACGGCTTCCGAGAAATTGCCGAGGAGCAGCGGGCGGATGAAGCCCAGCACCAGGTATAGCCAGATTGCTGCCGCAAAGGCCCAGGCCACATGCGTGCCCATTCCAAGCGCGCGGGCCCGCCTGTAGGTCCTGAGCCACCACAGGAGGATCGATGTGGTCAGGAAGAAGCCCGCCATCTGCCACCAGCCGCCCTCGTTCAGCGGGGCAAGCCGCAGGCCATATTTCTCCGCCGGCGGCTCCAGGCCCAGCCAGAACAGCTGCCGCACGAACTGGATCGGGTTCCAGTTCACCGACGCCAGCATGTTGAGGCCGATGATCTCAATGGCGATGAAGCCGCAGATCAGCGAGGCGATGCCGAGGAAGCCCAGATAGAGGGGTCCGATCTGCGCATCGCCGATGGTGCCCAGCAGCCAGTTGGTGGTGATGCCCTTTTCGCGCGGCCAATTGCCGGGCTTCATCGGCACGCCCAAATCGGCGGGCCCATGGACTTGCACGCGGGTGAAGAGGTTTTGATATTCAATCATGATGATATGTCCTCCCGCTCACGACCAGATCGGCAGATCGAGCCACCATGTCCACCATTCCGGCCAGCCCCTGGTCCAGAACGGGCCGCTGATGATGATGCAGACGGCGCTGAAGAAGGCGGCACCGCAGGCGAGGTAGAGGCCCAGACGGTGAATGCCGAGGGTTCCGATCGAATAGCCGATGTGATCCCGGAAGAAGCTGTTCTCATGCTCGGCCGTCTTCACCGCCTCGCCCTTCTGAGGGTTGGTGGCGGAGAGCACGAGGCCCCCGTGCATGGAAAGGGCAAGCGCTGTGGTGAAGAACAGCGTGACGGCAATCATATGCGCCGGATTGTAATGGAAGTGGAGATACTGGTAGCCGACGTTCGACACCCAATCCAAATGGCTGATGATGCCATAGGGGAATCCATGGCCCCAGGCACCCAGCAGGAACGGCCTGATGATCTCGAGCGAGACATAGGCGAAGATCGCGAAGCCGAAGGCCACCGGCACGTGATAGCCGATCCCCAGCTTGCGGCAGATTTCCACTTCGCGCAGCGCCCAGGTGGTGAAGGCAGCCGTGGCGCAGATGGTGATCACCTGCCAGAGCCCGCCCTGCTTCAAGGGCGCCAGCGCCAGGCCATAGCTCAGGTCGGGGGGGGCGATGTTGATCTGCCAGAGGTTCCATGTGGGCCCGATGGCCGCGCCATAGACGATCAGCGCCGTGCCGATTGCGGAGAAGAAAATGGTGAGCACGCCGAAGAAGCCCACATAGAAGGGACCCACCCAGAAATCGAACAGATCACCGCCGATCAGCGTTCCGCCGCGGACGCGGTACTTCTTTTCGAAACTCAGCATTGCCATTGCGGTTACTCCGTTCCGGCATGGGCCGGCATTGTCATATCGTATCTTTGGTCGAAGCTCTGTCCGCGGACGGAACGTGAGATGAGGCACGTTCCGTCCACGAGTGTTGCGGAATGACCGGCCTCAGCCGATCATCTCGCTGACGGTCACATCCACGCTTGCCGCCTTCTTCATGCTGCTGCCTTCGAGCCAGTTGAACCGGTCGGTGGAGAGCAGGATGAAGTGGATGACGAGAGCGAGAACGAACAGGAAGGTGAACAGCGCCACCAAAGTCCTGCGGGGATCGAACAACAGCCATATGCGCCACATATTCAATCCTCCTTATGTGAACAGCGATGTGAGCTGGTGCAGAACCGGGCTCAGATCGGTGGTTTCATAGCCATTGGGTCCGGGCAGCCACGGGCGCCATTGCCAGGCGAGGAAGTGGGCGACAATCGCCACCACCGTGAAGGCAATGAAGCTCGTAACGAAGATGCCATGGAATTCCTTGGCTTCGGCTTCGGTCAGCCCCGAGGAGCTTGACCCATTGTTGTCGGCCATTTCACTGACCTCCGTCTAAAGGCCCGGGTTAAGGGGCCTGTTACCGCTGAATACCCGCGCGGCCCGGCGCCTGAGGCTGGATTAAGAGCCTGAGGCCTTCGCCCCGCTCCGAAAAGCGGCGCGAATTCGAAGTCCTTCGCTTCACATGAAGGCGAAGGGAATCGAGTTGTAGGTTGCGGCCTTGGCGGCCGCGAAAATCGATTTGCCGTCATCATGCCCGCCCACGCGCGGGCGCAGGCTGCGTGGCACAAGACGGGTGATGGTGATCGCCACCAGAAACACGGCGAAGGCGAGCCACATCAGGAAACTGAATTCGAGCTTCCCTTCATCATGGTGGCGTGCGGCATTGATCATCGACATTCTGGCATCCTCCCGAAGTCAGTGTAGATTTGTGTATGGAGACGCTTCATCACGCGAGCTCCTTGATTGCGGAACGAACATCGGCCTCGCCGACGCTTGAAGACTGCGCCATGCGGGCGCGCGCCTCGGCCCCGTCGCGCAGGCGCTTTGCAGCGGAAATGCGCACCAGAACGGGAAGGCCTTCCATGATGCCGTCGAGGGCGGCCTGGGCCGCGGCGTCCCACACCAGCTCCTGCTCGCGCCTTGCCGGCGTTGCCTCAACCTTGTCCATGTCGGTTGCCAGCGGCAGGATGTTGAACAGCGCATCGAACAGCGCGTTGCACACTTCCTGGATGAGATAGGTGGCACCGGCATAGCCCATGAAGGGCGTGCCCGTGTGGCGGCGAATGATGGCGCCAGGGAAGGAAGCGGGGATATACATGGCCCGGCCGCCGGCTTCCGCCAGATACATGCGCTCATTGTAGCTGCCGAACAGGATCAAAGGCGTGCGCTCCTTGATCAGTGTACGGATTGCGGCATTGTCGGTCTTCTCGCCCGCCTTGCGTGACACCGCGAAATTGCAGGGAAGCCCCATCTCTTCGCCGAGGAAATGTTCAAGGCCCCGCGCATAAGTCTCGCTGGCGACGACGCCGAAGCTGGCGGTACCGAAGAAGTCCTGCGTGACCGAGCGCCACAGATCCCACAGCGGCTTGATCGTGGTGTGCTTCTCGCGCTCGATGAAGGGTTCGGGGTCAAGCCCCAGGATCTGCCCCAGGCTGCGCAGGAATTTCGTCGTTGAATGAAGCCCGATCGGCGCCTGCAGATAAGGCCTGTCCAATGCCTCGCACAGCTTGCGGCCGAACTCGCGGTACATGCAGATGTTCGCATCCGCGTTCACCAGCTTCGGCACATCTGCCAGATGGCTGCCGAGCGGGAAGCACATGTTGATCTCGGCGCCGATCCCTTCAACAAGGCGGCGGATTTCAGCAAGGTCAGACCAGGTGTTGAAGGTGCCGTAGATGGGCCCGATGATGTTGACGCGCGGGCGCTCGCCCTCTTTGCGCGGCTTCTGCGCGGGGATCAGCTTCTTCTTGGAGCCGAATTCGCTCCACAGCCAGAACATGGCGCGGTCGGCGGATTGCCACTGGTCCTCGTCAATGGTGCGCGGCAGAAAGCGCTGAATGCCCGTGCCCTGCGGCGTCACGCCGCCGCCGATCATCTCGGCAATGGATCCCGTCACCACGACGCTCGGCATGGAGGGGTCCAGCGTCTTGTGCGCCCGGCGCATTGCGCCTTCGGTGCCATGCTGGCCCAGTTCAGCTTCGGACAGGCCCGTCACCACAATCGGCAGTTCATGCGGCGGCAGCGCATCGGTGTAATGCAGCACGGAGGTGACGGGCAGATTCTCGCAGCCCACCGGCCCATCGATGATGACCTGCAGGCCCTTGATGGCGGTGAAGACATAGACGGAGCCCCAGTATCCGCCCGCGCGGTCATGATCGAGGATCAGCATGGGAAAGCCTCCTGCGCGGCGAGGGGCTCTGTCCCCGAGTGCAAGCGGTTCCTCATGTCCCCACCGCCTCTTCGGCCTTGGCGCGTGCGGCCAGCATGCCGGCGTATTTCTTGCGGAACTCCGGGCGGTCCACGGGGGTCTCTTCCCACACGCCCGCGGCGTGGCCTTCGCCGACGCCTTCGAAGAAATCCCGCATCACGCCGAAGCGGTGCTGGTTGGCCAGTGCCGCATTGATGACCTGCGCCAGGGACCCCGCGCCGGCAGGGCCCATCAGCGGCCGCGCCGAAATCAGATTGGTGAAATAGAGGGACGGAATGGAGAGCGACTTCGCCTTCTGCACAACCGGCGTCGTGCCGATGGCGAGATCCGGCTTTGCGTCCATCATCGCCGCAATGTCCTGTTCCAGCGAGGCGCGGAACTGAACCGTCACGCCGCGCGATTCGAGCCAGGCGCGGTCGGCATCGGACCAGCGCGTGCGCGGGCAGGCGGTGCCAACGTAAGGCACCTCGGCGCCGCTTTCGATCAGCAGCCTTGCCACCAGCAATTCCGAGCCTTCGTAACCCGAAACCGTAATGCGGCCCTTGATGGGCTTGGCGGCCAATGCAGCCGAAATCGCGGGAAGAATGGCGTTCTGCGCAGCGGCGATCCGGGCGGGCGGAACATTGCAGGCCTCGCCAATCGACGCCAGCCAGTCCGCCGTTCCGTCATGGCCCACAGGGGCGGAGCCCACAACCGCGCGCCCTGCCGTTTCGAATTCACGGATCGAGGCTGTATAGAAGGGGTGGATCGCCGCCACGGCCGCGCAATCAAAGGCCGAGAACAATTCGCGCCATTCGCGCACCGGAACCACCGGGCCTGCTGCCAGGCCCATCGGCTCCAGCATGCGGCCGATGCCGACGGGATCAGCAGGGAACATTTCGCCCAGCAGGGTCACCGTGGGAAGGGCGCCGCGCGCGGTGCGGGGTGCTGCAACCGGGCCCTGGCGGATTTCGTCCGCGGCATATTTCAGCATCGCGGCGGAAAGAACGTCCTTGGCTTCCGCATGGGTGGGCACACCAAAGCCCGGCACATCAATGCCGATGATGCGAACGCCGTTGATCTCCTTCGGCAGAAGCTGCAGCGGCACGCCGGATGCGGTTGGAACGCAGAGATTGGTGATGACGATGGTGTCATAATCCGCAGGGTCCGCCAGCTTGAACACCGCTTCGCGAATGTCCTCGAAGAGCTTTCCCGTCACCAGCGTTTCGGAATTGAACGGCACATAGCCCACGCTCCGCCTGGCGCCATAGAAATGCGAGGTGAAGGTCAGGCCATAAACGCAGCAGGCAGAGCCTGAGAGAACCGTTGCTGTGCGCCGCATGCGAAGGCCAACGCGCAGGGATCCGAAGGCCGGGCACATGCTTTGCGGCTGGTCGTGGGGCCCCAGCTGATAGTCACGGGCATAGCGCTCCAGCACTTCGCTCTTGCCGGCAGCCTGTGCGGCTTTGGTCAGTTCTTCCTTGCCACCGTGGCAGGACGGGCCGGCGGCTTCGGCCGTGGCCTTCGCCGTCACTGTTCCTGTCCTGTCGATCAAGGTTGCCATTGCCCTTACACCGCGTCGTAAATGACTTCGAGGGAAGGCTTCACCACCAGGGTGCCGCCGCACATGTCTTCAAGGCTTGCGGGGTCCAGCACCACATTGCGGCCTACCGTGTCTCCGGAGAACAGGCCGAGCAGGCCGTCCTGGTCCAGGGGTGTTGGGCGCATCGGCGGGGCTTCGCCCACATTCGCGGCAAGCTCCGCGAAGAGGGAGCCCCATTCGCTTTCCGGCCTGCCGATGATTTCGTAATTCGCACTCTTTCGCCGAATGTCTTCATTGGCGGGAATGGAGGAGAGAACCGGAATGCCCACGGCCTTGGCGAAGGCATGGGCCTCGCCCGTGCCGTCATCCTTGTTGATGACGATGCCGGCCACGCCCACATTGCCGCCGAGCTTGCGGAAATATTCAACCGCCGAGCACACATTGTTCGCCACATAGAGCGACTGCAGATCGTTGGAGCCGACGATGATCACCTTCTGGCACATGTCGCGCGCAATCGGCAGGCCGAAGCCGCCGCACACCACGTCGCCCAGAAAGTCGAGCAGCACATAGTCGAAGCCCCACTCATGGAAGCCCAGCTTCTCAAGCAGTTCGAAACCGTGGATGATGCCGCGCCCGCCGCAGCCGCGGCCCACTTCCGGTCCGCCCAGCTCCATGGCGAACACGCCGTCGCGCTTGAAGCACACGTCACCGATCTTCACCTCTTCGCCCGCCAGCTTCTTCTTGGCGGAGGTTTCGATGATGGTCGGGCAGGCCTTGCCGCCGAAGAGCAGCGAGGTCGTGTCGCTCTTCGGGTCACAGCCGATCAGCAGCACGCGCTTTCCCTGCTGCGCCATCATGTAGGAGAGGTTGGCCAGCGTGAAGCTCTTGCCAATGCCGCCCTTGCCGTAGATGGCGATGATCTGCGTTTCTTTCTTGGGCGCGGCTTCCGGCTCGATGTTGAGGTCGATGCTGTTCATGAGAGCGCGCTCCAATCGAGGGCCATTTTGATGCAGTTGGGATCGGTGAATGCCTGGGCATAGGCCGCAGCGGCGGCCGATGCCTTGGCGTGGTGGGTGATGAGGCCTGACAGGCTGAGGCGCCGTTCCGCCACCAGCGCCTTCACGGCCTCCATATCGGCCTTGGTGAATTCCGCCGCGATCCGGATCCGCGCCTCGCGCATGAAGGCGGGCGGAAAGGCAAAGGAGAGGGGCTCTTCATAAAAGCCCGCCAGCGTGATCTCGCCGCGCTTCTTCAGCCGCGGCACCAGCATGTCCAGAAGGCCCGCGGCACCGCTTGCATCGCAAATCGTTTCATAGTCGCGGCGCTCATCGGCTTCAGGCGCGATCACGGCATAGCCATCCGCACCGTCGCGGCGCGCGCTTTGTGTTTCCCAGACGGTGGGCGCTTCGCCGCCAAGGGCGAGGGTCACGCGGGCAATCAGCCGTCCGAGCAGGCCGTGGCCCACGATCAGCTGCGGAAGTTCTGCTCCGGCCGAGGCCACCGCATGGTGCGCCGTCGCGGCCAGGGCAATCAGAATGCCGGTCTCGTCTGTGATGCCTTCGAGCGCCACGGCGCGCGCGGCGGGCAGCACGATGCGGGCAGCGGCTCCGCCGAACAGGCCCTTCACATCCTTGTAGCAATTGGCGCCCGGCACGAAGACCAGATCGCCCTCGGCAAAGCCAGGGCCGCCGCGGCTCACCCGCGCGACCGTCTCGTAGCCTGGAACCAGCGGGTAGCCCATTCCGGGGAAATTTGGCATCCGCCCCGCCCACAGAAGCCGCTCGGTGCCGGAAGAAATGCCGCTCCACACGGCATCGGCGACGATGTCGCCTGCCTTGGGCTCCTGCAATGCCACCGTCCTCAAACCCAGCTGGCCTGGTTGTTCGAGAACGACTGCGACCGTTTCCATCTGCTCGGTCTCCCCCGGAAGCTGCCGGACCTTTGAGTGGCCATCGGAGACTCCCTGACTGTCAGCTTACTCTTACACTTTTATGTGTCAATAGCGTCGAACAGATTTTGGGCAGGCTGAATTGACATATATCCGGGGGTTGGCCGGCCCGCCGTCAGGCGTCTTGCCTCGAAGGGTGCTCGTGTCATGCAGGGTGGGCGGCGGGGTGGTGCTGCGGGCATTCCGGCTGGGCCAAAACTGCGTCCGCGCCCCTCCCAAAAGGTCCTCCGAATTTCGCTCTCAAAGGCCTCCGAAACGCGCCCCAAAAGGGTTCCAAACAGCTCCGAAAACGCTCCGTTTTGCTCCAAACATCACCCGGTTTTTGTCGTCCGGCGCTACGGTGTGGTGAGGCGGAGGAGGCTGGTCACGACCGGGTTGCGGGTGCGGATGGGGGTGATCGACGCGAAGCCTGCGTCCCTGGCGAGGGCCCAGATTTCCGCCGGAGTGCGGGTGCGGCCTTGGCCCATCGCGGCGAAGTAGAGGCCGAAATAGGCATCGGCCACCGGCGCCGTTGCCGGAATGCCGGAGAGAGGTTCGGCCAGAATCAGCGTTCCCCCCGGGGGCAGCATCTCGCGGATGGCGGTGAAAAGGGTGCGGACGGATGGATCGTCATGGTCATGCGCGATGCGGATTAGCGTGGCGGCGTCCGGACCCCTGGGAAGCGCGTCTGTCAGGAATGATCCGCCATGGATTCCGTAACGAGTTCCAAGGTTTGTGCGGGCAATCTCAGCCACCGCAGGAAGGTCGAACAGGCTGAGCCTGAGGTTGGGGTGACGGGCGGCGGCTGCCTTGAGGAAGGTTCCGTTGGAGCCTCCGATGTCGATGACATGCTGGTGGCGGCTGAAGTCATAGGAGGCCAGAACTTCTGCAGCCACGGCCTGTTGCGAGCCGGCCATGAGGGCGGTGTATTCACCGGCATTCTCCTGGCTGGCGTAGCTCCAGAAGTCCTTGAGTTTGCAGTCATTTTTGGTTCCAGCGAGAACCCCCATGGGGTCCGACAGATCGTCATAGAGCAAATGATGGTGGGTGATGAAGCGCGCGATCCAGGGGTTTCCGGCGAGTGCCGCGCCATGGATGCCGAGGGTGTAGCTACCGGTACTGGTCCGGTCCAGAATCTTCAATGAAACCGCGGCCTTAAGTAGGCGTTCCAGGCGTTCCAACGGCCATCCGGTTCGCGCCGCAAGGGCTGGGGCCGTGAGGGGAGAGGCCTCCAGCATCTCGATCAGCCCGAGTTTCACCGTTGCATAGAGCACCTGCGAATAGGTGAAGCCTGCAAGGAGGTCGAACAGCTGCCGCGACCGGCGCCGGCTTACCGGCCTAAGTAACGGAAAATCCACGGCAAATTTTTGAAAGCCGGGGGAGGCCAGCAGCCTGTTCCGGAAGGCCAGCCACTGGTCGGCGGCGCGGCCTGCGAGACCCATGTCAGGCGGCGGCGGTGCGGGCGGAGAGGCCGGTGACCAGGCTCCGTGACACCGCCTCGATCTGGCGGCCCAGCGGTTCGGCGCCGGGGCAGGGCGGGATTGCCGCGCGGGCCAGTTCAAGCAGCTCCTCGAAATGCGCCATGGCGCCGCTAAAGCCCAGTTCTGCAACGAAATTCGGGGCGTGGTTGGTCTCGTCCTGATGCACGGGCTTGCCCAGTTTTTCGGGTGAGCCTGCAACATCGCGCAGGTCGTCCGCCACCTGGAAAGCCTCGCCGATCGCAAAGCCCAGCTTCTGCCAGGCCATCGGCTCGAAGCCGGAGGCGGCAGCGCCGCCCATGGTGCAGGCCGCGAACAGGGCCCCCGTCTTGGCCCGCTGGTAGCGCACGATATCGATTGTTTCTTCGCATTCCCATGCCTGGCCGGCGCAAATGCCCGATGGCCCGCCCACGCAGGAGGCGAGGATCCGCGTCAGCGGCGCCAGCCGCTCTCCCGCTTTGAGCGCCAGCCACTCGAAGCCGAGCACGATCAGCGCATCACCCGCCAGCACCGCAATCCGCTCCCCAAACGCCGCATGCACCGAAGGCTTCCCCCGCCGCAATAGCGAATTGTCAAAACAAGGCAAGTCGTCATGCACCAGCGAAGCACAGTGCAACAGCTCAATTGCAGTAGCGATTCCGGTCGCTGCCGGAGCGTTTTTGTTGCCACACGCGTTGCTCACCGCCAGCACCAACCGCGGCCTGATCCGCGCCCCTCCCGGAAAAACCGCATCGCGCAAAGCTGCCGCCAATTTGGGAGGGCAATCGTTCCCAGCCGCGTGGCCGACTGCCTGCTCGAGTTCCTGTTCGAGGCGCTGTCCAATATCCATGGGTCTCTCCTGCCGTCAAAGGGAAACGTCACTTGCGACTGTAAACAATTATTGACATAGTTGCCGGAGCTCTGCAACAGGCAAGCGCGGCACGCCATGTCACGGCATCGGACCATCATCATCGGGGCAGGAATTGGCGGGCTTTCCGCCGCTATCTCGCTTGCCGCCGCCGGTGAGGAGGTACTGGTGCTGGAACGCCAGTCCACTCCCGGCGGAAAGATGCGCCGCCTCAATGTGGCGGGGCATTTGATCGATGCGGGCCCCACGGTTCTCACCATGCGCTGGGTTTTCGAACAGATCTTTGCCGCGGCCGGTACGCGGCTCGAGGACCATGTGACGCTTGAACCCCTCGCCATTCTTGCGCGCCATGCCTGGAACGGGCGTGACCGGCTCGACCTTCACGCCAATGTTCAAGCCTCCGCTGATGCCATCGGCGACTTTGCGGGGGCCGGGGAGGCCAAGCGATTCCTGTCCTTCAGCGCAGAAGCGCGGCGCATTTATCAGACGCTAGAGACCCCCTTCATCCGCAGCCAACGGCCCAACCCGATATCGCTGGCGCTTTCCAGCGGCCTGGGCGGGCTGGCCGCCATGGCGCGCATCAATCCTTTCGAGACCATGTGGAAAGGGCTTGGACGCCACTTCAGAGACCCCAGGCTGCAGCAGCTGTTTGGCCGCTACGCCACTTATTGCGGCTCCTCTCCCTTTCTCGCACCCGCAACGCTGATGTTGGTGGCGCATGTGGAACAGGCGGGAGTCTGGACCGTCAAGGGCGGCATGCATGAGTTGGCGCTTGCCATGGAGACCCTCGCGCGCCGCAAAGGCGTGGTCATCCGCTATGGCGTTCCGGCGAAAGAGATTGCCGTCGAAGGCGGGCGTGTGGCGGCTGTGCGGATCGATGAGGAACATATTCCATGTTCTGCCGTCATCGTGAATGCCGACGCGAATGCCGTCGCCTCCGGACTGCTGGGGCCGGATGTGAAGCGAGCCGCTGCGCCCGTGGTGCCTTCACAGCGGTCTCTGTCAGCCATCACCTGGGCAGCGGCGGTTCGAACGTCCGGTTTTCCGCTGTCGCGGCACAATGTGTTTTTCTCCGGAGATTACCCGAAGGAATTCGGGGCGTTGAAGGATGGCTATCCGCCAGAACCCACCGTCTATGTCTGTGCGCAGGACCGCGAAGGCGATGTGGATGGACCAGAACGCCTACTGCTGCTTGTCAATTCTCCCGCCAATGGTGACGGACCACCCAAGCCGCATGCGGCCGCTGAAGCTGCGATGCTGCGAAAGCTCGAGCAGTGCGGGCTCACGCTGGACTGGGACAAGGACCGCATGATCATGACTGACCCCGCCCGCTTCGGAGACTTGTTTCCCGCAACAGGGGGCGCACTTTATGGAAGGGCTTCGCACGGATGGTTGGCATCATTTCATCGGCCGAAAGCCAAGACGGCAATTCCCGGCCTTTATCTGGCGGGGGGCAGCGTGCATCCGGGACCGGGCGTTCCGATGGCAGCACTCTCAGGGCTTCTGGCCGCGGAAAGCCTGATGGCGTGCCGGGTTTCGATGCCCCGGTTCCAGCCGGTGGCTACCGCTGGTGGTATCTCGACGGCCTGAGCGATGACGGACGCCATGGACTCACGATCATCGGGTTCGTCGGCAGTGTTTTCTCGCCCTACTATGCAAGGGCACGCCGCAGGGGTGGAGCGGACCCCGAGGATCACTGCGCCCTCAATGTGGCGCTCTATGGCGATGCTGGCCACCGCTGGAGCATGACCGAGCGCGGAAAGAGATTTGTTTCGCGCAACGAGACCCGCCTTGCCATCGGCCCCAGTGCAATGCGGTGGGAAGAGGGCGCGCTTGTCATCGACATCGATGAGGTGACGGTGCCTCTTCCATCCCGGCTCAAGGGTCAGGTCCGGCTCATGCCCTCCGCAATCTGCCACCATGATGTGGCACTCGATCCGCAGGGTCAGCACAGCTGGCGCCCGGTGGCGCCCTTCTCGCGGATCGAAGTGGCGTTGGACCGGCCGAAGCTCTCGTGGAGCGGGATCGGCTACCATGATTCCAATTGGGGATCCGTTCCGCTGGAAGACAGTTTCGAGAGCTGGGTATGGTCCCGTGCGGCGACGAAAGAGGGGTCATCAATTGTCTATGACACCCGCCTCCGAAGCGGGGAGAACAGAGCGTTTGCCATCGACATTTCTGCTGACGGAGGGGTGACGGGGAGAGCCGTTCCGCCGCGGCAGGAGATGACGGGAACATTCTGGCGCATGGCACGGCACATGCGTTCGGCGCGGCCCTTCCGCGCCGTCTCGCTGCTGGAGGACTCACCCTTTTATGCACGCACGCTGCTGCGTATGCAGACAGAGCACGGGGAGGCCGATGCCTTCCACGAGAGCCTGTCTCTTGCACGCTTCCGGAGCCCGGTGGTGCAGATGATGCTGCCCTTCCGCATGCCGCGGCGGGGGTGAGGGGGTGATTTGGTTTGCTCTCCTCTGCCGGGCGGACGCTTCAAAGACCGTCCAGATACTCGCGAACCCGGCCGAATACGGCGCGGAACATTTCGGGGGTGAGTACGCGGGTGTTGGTGTTGTAGCGGGAGCAATGATAGCTGTCGAAGAGGCGGATGCTGCCCAGTTCATGTTCGCCGCCGTGGCTGAAAGGGTGAGCAGACTTCCGTGCCGCGAGGGCTGTCAGCACGCCCTCATGGGCGACGCGGCCCAAGGCGACGATGGCTTTCAGATGGGGGAGCGCGGAAATCCGCGCGCGGAGGAACTGGTTGCAGGTCTTGATCTCCACGGGCAATGGCTTGTTCTGCGGGGGCACGCAACGGACGGCATTGGCGATCACGGCATCCTGCAGCTCCAGCCTATCATGCGGGTCGGCGCGGAAGATTCCCTTTGCGAAACCGAAATGGATCAGTGTTCCATAGAGAAGCTCTCCGGCAAAATCGCCGGTGAATGGGCGGCCTGTGCGGTTGGCACCGGCAACGCCAGGAGCGAGACCAGTGATCAACAGCCGCGCGCCATCCGCACCGAAGGTGGGTACGGGCGCGTTGAACCAGTCAGGATGGAGCTTTCGCTGCTCATGCCGGTATTCAACGAGGCGTGGGCAGAGCGGGCAGTTGTGCCCGGGCTCCCAGGGGTGCTGCTGGTCAGATATCGGCAAAATCCTCAAAGCTCTCGCGCGGCGGCGGGACGGGTGCCGGACGTTCGCGCCGCTCCGAGGGATCACGGCCGATCTCATCCCGCAGGTCGCTCAAGTCGATGAATTGGTCCGTCTGGCGGCGGAGATCATCGGCAATCATCGGCGGCCTTGTGGTGAGGGTCGACACCACCGTGACGCGGCGGCCCTTGGCCTGCACCGCGGCAACGAGCGAACGGAAATCACCATCGCCTGAAAACAGCACGATATGATCGAGCTGCTCTGCCAGTTGCATCACATCGACGGCGAGTTCGATGTCCATGTTGCCCTTGACCTTGCGGCGGCCCGTGGCATCGGTGAATTCCTTGGCGGGCTTGGTGACCACGCGGTAGCCATTGTAATCAAGCCAATCGATCAGCGGCTTGATTGGCGAATAGTCTGCATCATCGAGGAGGGCGGTATAATAGATGGCGCGGATCAGACGGGCGCGCTTACGGAAATAACCCAGCAAACGCTTGTAGTCGATGTCGAAACCGAGCGTCTTGGCTGTTGCGTAAAGGTTGGAGCCGTCAATGAAGAGCGCCACGCGCTCATCAGGATAAAAATGCATGGATGAAATCCCCTCGTCGTGTATGGCAGGGATTTAGACAGGCGCTCAACCACGCTCAAGCAAAATGATTCTGATTGCCCTTGGCAGCAACCGCAACGGCCCCTGGGGGCCCCCGCGTGAAAGCGTGAGCAGGGCGCTCAGACACCTGAACACCGGCGGGATCAAGATGAAGCGCGCCTCGCGTCTTCTGGTTTCTGCAGCCTTTGGTGTGACGGACCAGCCGGATTTCGTCAATGCTGTGGCGGAGGTTGAAACCAGCCTCTCGCCCGAGCAGTTGCTGAAGCGGCTGCACCTCATCGAACGCCGGGCGGGGCGGCGGCGCACGCTCCGCTGGGGACCGCGAACGCTGGACCTTGATCTGATCGATTATCACGGCATGATCCGGCGTGACAGTGCGCCGATCCTTCCGCATCCGGGCATTGCCGCGCGCATATTCGTACTGGCGCCAATTGCCGAAATTGCACCGCGCTGGCGGCACCCGCAAACACATCTTACGGCAGCGGCGATGCTGAAGAAGCTGGACCCTGGAGGCGAAGGCCGCCTGCTTTAAGCAGCGCTTAATGCAGAGCGTGCATATTGCACTCCGGCCGCCATGCGCTTGATCCTCATATATGTCATCCTCGCCCTCTCCGTGCTTCCCGCTGGTGCTCAGCAGGCATTCACGCCGCGAACCTTCCAGATCTGGGGGGGAATCGAGGACGGCAGCACGGCAATCACCCGTGAAACCCAGGGTATCGGGCTTGCGCCAGAGGACCGGCGGAGCCGTGTTGTCAGCTTCACAAGCGCGCTGCCGCCGGGCTCCATTGTGGTCAAGACCGGGGCGCGGCTGCTCTACTTCATTCTGCCGGATGGCAAGGCCGTGGAATATGAGGTGGGTGTAGGGCGCGAAGGTTTTACCTGGAGCGGAACTGACACCGTGTCCCGCAAGGCGCAATGGCCCGATTGGCGGCCGCCGCCGGAGATGATTGCCCGCGAGCGCCGCCGGGGACATGAGCTGGCGTCCTTCGTTCCGGGCGGCCCGGACAATCCACTGGGTGCACGCGCCATTTACATCGGCAGCACGGCCTTCCGGATTCATGGCACCAATCAGGCGTGGAGCATTGGAAATGCGGTGTCCTCCGGCTGCATCCGCATGATGAACGCCGATATCGTCGATCTCTATGACCGCGTGTCACTCGGAGCCGCCGTCGTGGTTGAGGAATGATGTTCGTCTTCTGTTCCAAAATGAATGACAACGTCTCAGCGATAACGCTCCCTTAACCTAACCAAGCCATTTTGATTGTGTCAGTTTGTTCTGGAGTTTGGGGCATGTCGTCCAAAGTTTGCCGTTCCGCTTGGAATGTCTCCAAGTCGCAGTTCCTGGTTTCCGCTGCCGCCGCCGTCATGCTTTCCGCATGCTCCGCCGACACAGAGCGCTTCACAACCAATGCCTCGGATGCGGACCCTGTCTATACCGCGAGCGTGCCGAAGCGTGTGACGGCCGCCAATGTGGGCATGGAAGACCAGGTGGCCGCAAAGCCGCTCACCGGTGCATCCACCCAGCCGCCAACTTATGACTATTCGAAATCATACCAGGCGCCGCAATACCGGCAGCCCGGCGTGAGCGCTGCGGCTCCGCAGGTCTCTTCCTCCGCACCAGCTGCGGGTGGAACGGTGACCGTCGGCCCGGGCATGACGCTTTACTCCGTGGCGCGCGCCAACAATCTTTCCGTTTCGCAACTTGCAGCGCTGAACGGCATCAAGCCGCCTTATTCTGTGCACACGGGCCAGGTGCTGCGGGTGCCCGCAGGTTCAGGCGCCGGCATGCCGCCGGCCGAAACGGCCAACAACGCCACGGAGACCTTCTCCGAACCGCCGTCCACGCCGATTGCGCCCAAGCCCGGGACGCCGATGGTGTCAAAGCCGTTCAAGTCCGGCCCGTCTGTTGCCGACTCCGGTTCCGGGGAACTCCACACAGTGGCCACGGGCGAAACGCTGTTCTCGCTTGGCCGGAAGTTCGGCCTGTCTCCCTATGCGATCGCCGATGCCAATGGGCTGCCGCACACAGCACAGCTCACCCAGGGGCAGAAGGTGCGGATCCCCGCCGGCAGCAGCGAGGCGGCACCTGTTGCCTCCCAGCAGGCGGCCGCGCCAAAGCTCGCGTCTGCACAGCCCGCACCGGCATCCGCCGGGAGCGAGGATAACCAGGACAGTGCCGGGACTGAGCCATTGCCGGGCTCTTCGCCGGGCAAGGCGGCCTCTGCTGCGCCCGATCCGTCCGCCGGGGGCGCCCAGGTGAGCGAGGGGGCTCCGATTGCCGGTGCGCCCGGCATGCGTTGGCCGGTGCGCGGCAAGGTTATTTCGGGCTTCGGCCCCAAGGCCAATGGCCTCAAGAACGAAGGCATCAACATTGCGGTGCCGGAAGGCACATCGATCCGCGCGGCGGCTGACGGTGTCGTCGCCTATAGTGGCAACGAGCTCAAGGGCTATGGCAATCTCGTGCTGATCCGGCATGAGGATGGCTATGTGACGGCCTATGCCCACGCCAAGGAACTATTCGTGAAGCGTGGCGACACGGTGAAGCGCGGAGATGTGATCGCCAAGGCCGGCCAGACCGGCTCCGTCTCCAGCCCGCAGCTTCACTTCGAAGTGCGCAAGGGTGCGGTGGCACTGGATCCGATGAAGTTCCTTTCGTCCAATACTGCATCCAACTAGCGTTTTGTCATTCGCGCGATGAGAGCCCGGAGCATTGCTGCTCCGGGCTCTTGCATTTGTGGGGTGATGCGGCATGCTCGCAGCTTGCGAGGAGCAGGGCCATGATTACGGTGTGGGGACGGCGCAATTCCGTCAATGTGCAGAAGGTACTGTGGGCGCTCGAGGAACTCGATGTGCCCTATACGCGCGAAAATGTGGGCGGCAGCTTCGGCGGCAACCGTGATGCCGATTTCATTGCCATGAATCCGATGGGGCTGGTCCCCGTGATCCGCGATGGCGATGTGACGATGTTCGAGTCGAACGCCATCGTGCGCTATCTCGCGGCGCGTTTCCGCGCGGGCGTGCTGCGGCCCGCGGAACACCGCAGCCTCGCCATGGCGGAGCAGTGGATGGAATGGCAGCAGCAGAATTTCGGTCCCGCCGTCGGCACGCTGTTCATGAACCTGGTGCGCAGCCTGCCGGAGAACCGCAATGCCACGGCGATAGCCGCTGCCGAAAAGCAGGCAGCCGAAGCAGCGCTGATCGCCGACTCATGGCTGGCCCGGCATGACTGGTTTGCTGGCGCTGCCTTAAGCTTCGGCGATATTGTGATGGGTGCCCTGTTCTGGCGCTACCGTGGGATCGACTGTGCCAAACCCGATACGCCGCATCTTTCGGAATGGATGGAGGCCGTCGAGGAACGTGAGCCCTTCCGCCGCGCGGTGATGGCCGTGCCGCGCGCAAAGGACTTAAGTGACTGGAACAGGATCGAGCGCGAGTCGGCTTGAACCCGTCAGCCCCGGCCGATATAGGGCATTTTCGTTGCCATGACGGTGACGAACTGGGCATTGGCCTCGAGCGGCAGGGAGGCCATGTAGAGGACCGTCCGCGCGACGTTTTCCACGTCCATGGTGGGCTCCGGCGCCATGGTGCCGTTGGCTTGCGGCATGCCGGTCTTCATCTTCTCCGTCATCTCGGTTCCGGCATTGCCGATATCGATCTGGCAGACGGCGATCCCATATTTGCGGCCATCGAGTGAGCCCGATTTTGTGAGGCCGGTGACAGCGTGCTTGGTGGAGGTATAGGGCGCGGAATTGGGCCGCGGCGCATGGGCTGAGATCGAGCCATTGTTGATGATGCGGCCGCCTGAAGGGGTCTGATCCTTCATCAGCCGGAAGGCCTCCTGCATGCAGTAGAAGACGCCGGATAGATTGACGTTGACGACGTTCTGCCACATCTCGATCGAGAGATCCTCGAGCATGATGGTGCCGGGTGCACCTGTGCCCGCATTGTTGAAGAGCACGTCGAGACGCCCGAACTTGGCCTTGCACGCCGCGAACAGCGCCTTCACCGACTTGGGATCTGCCACGTTTGTGGGGACCGCCAGTACATCGGGTCCGATGGATTTCGCCACCGCCTCCAGAAGGTCGGCGCGGCGGCCGGCCAGCACCACGTGATAACCTTCACGCGCGAAGGCAAGCGCCACCGCCTTGCCGATCCCAGAACCGGCACCCGTCACCATCGCAACCTTCATTCAGTCCCCCTTCAGTTCATTCCATGCCGCAACGAAACTGCGCGCGGCTCTTCCCACATCATCAGCGCTCGAGCCCGGCTTGTAAATGTTGGAGCCGATGCCGAAACCCGCACACCCCGCATCCGCCCATGCCTTCATGTTGGAAGGTGTCACGCCACCCACCGCGTAGAGGCTGGCGTGGGAGGGAAGCACGGCTTTCCACGCCTTCACCGTGACGGGGCTTGCGGCTTCCGCAGGAAACAGCTTCAGGTGCCGCGCGCCCGCGCGCAATGCGGCGAAGGCTTCGGTGGGCGTGAACACGCCGGGCAGGGGCAGCAGGCCCCGTTCCACCGCGCGGGAAATGACGTGCGGCGCGCAGTCGGGCGAGACGGTGATCTGGCCGCCAGCGGATTTCACCCGGTCCACGCTTTCCACATCGAGCACCGTTCCGGCGCCAACCACCATGCGCCCGTGAAAGCGGGCGGCGAGAGCGGCGATGGAGCGGAACGGCTCGGGCGAATTGAGCGGCACTTCTACGACGCGAATTCCAGCCTCATAGAGTGCGTCACCGATGTCCGTCACCTCATCAAGCGTCACCCCGCGCAGAATGGTGATGATGCCGCAAGCCTGTGCCGCATCTTCGAATCTCATCATATGATCCCTGCCTTCCGCGCGATGATTGCCAGTCCCTTGACGATCGCCTCAGGATCGCCATAGCGCACCTTGAGGCCTGCAATCTCGATTGCCTTCACATAGCGCCCGCCGATACCAGACGAGGCGAGCACGGCGTATTCGGCATCGTGCGGATTGCCCCGAATGGCGTGCGCCACTTCGGTGCCGATCACCTGACCCGAGAGATAGGAGGCAATAGCTTCCGGCGCCAGTTCCCCGAAGAGGCCGAGCGAGCGCGCCGAGAAGATGCGGTGGAGGAAGCCTGCCGGATCCTCAAGGGCAGCCCGCACACCCATGGCGAAGGCTTCTTCATCATCAGGCCCAGGCTTCATCAAGCGGCCGAGGATCGTGTGTTCCTTCAGCGCGGCGAAAACCTCGCCCGTTACATAGGTGGCGTAGAGAACGAGCCTGTCACCCTCAGTTGCGATCCATTTCGAATGGGTGCCGGGCGTTACGAAGTGGCTGACGCCCTGGTCGAGAGAACCGAAAACTTGCGTCTCTTCGCTCCGCATCACGTCCGGCATGCCATTGGGGGCGCGGTAGCTGAGGCCTGTGGAAAAGGCGATGTGGCGGCCGGAGGCGGTGGTGTGCCTGTGAAGCACACGTGCCAGATCGGCCGCACTAGCAGGGCAGGGGAGATAGGGAAGTTCGATCCAGCCCTGGCGCGAGGTGATCATGCCTGCCGCCATCACCGGAAGCTTTACGTCCCACTTGCCGATCAGGCGTTCGAGAGCGTCCTCAAACGCGCCGTCTTTCACCGCGAGAATGCCTTCGGCTGCCGAAATCGTGTCCTGCACGCGGCCATCCGCAGCTGCCAGATAGGCACGAAAGGAGGTTGTGCCCCAGTCGAGGGCGATGAAATCCGTGGTCATGCGCCATTCATAACGCGGGAGATGGCCAATTGCACGGCGGAAGCGATAGGTTCAGGGCAGCCTGTCGATTGCCGATTGGATGACCGGGTGGAGTTGCGGCTGCTCAGCACGCAGGGCCTCAATGAGCATTCGCTCCGCAGCTGAAAGGGAACCATCCCGCAAAATGCGCTGGGCGAGCCAGTGGGCCTCTTCATCCGTAACCGTCTCAGCCGCAATCTGGATGGCCTCGCGTCGGCGTAGGTACTCTTCCTGAAAGCCGGGCGCCCGATAGTTGGCAATGATGTCGCGAAGCCCCATGGCCATGCTGCGCATGAAACGGGCGGGGTCAGGTGTCGTGTCCTCAAGCCATTTCTCGCGCTGCAAGGCTTCTTCGCGGCTGGGGGGTTCGAAGCCCGAGGCGAACATCAGATGATTGAGCAGGGCCTTGACGAACAGGTCCGTCCAGGCTGGATCATCCTCCGCGCCGTGCCGCGCATCGTGAATGGCATAGATGACTTCGGCCTCACCGCGCGTGATGGCAATGGACTGCTGCCCGCCTGCGGCATAGAGCACACGGCGCAGCAAATGCACCTCGCGCGCCGAAATCCGGTTACTCCGCAGAACCTTCGCCTGCACCTCGCGCAAGGTGAAGACGGCCAGGTGTTCCGGGGTGGAAATTGCCTTGTCCAGAATGTTGACGAGGAGATCCAGCTCCGTGTCGCTACGCACCTGGCCGTCTCTCGTGATCTTCGTCAGCAGCCAGCTGACGTTTTCAGGGCTGACGTAGCCCTGTGGTGCGAGCTGGTTGACCATGAAGTCGGTCAGTGCCTCGATGAAGATATCCCGCCAGGCGGGATCGTAATTCTCGATCTGGTCATTGAGATTGAAGAGCCAGTTGGCTTCCTCGATGGAAATGAACCCATCGGGGTAGATAATGCGGCGGATCGCCAGCACATCCTGCGCCTCAATCCGCCCCCGGCGGATGATCTGGTTTTCGATGTCGGACAGGGCATTGGTCATGGAGGCCTCTCCACCAGGAAGGAAACTCCGATGATCTTACAGCAATTCTTAAACCTTAAGTTAAGCTGACCGCCTCAAAGCGGTTTTGCGCCCCCGGGCTTGTAGGCCGGCTTCAACGCTTTGAGCGGATTGCGCAGGGCTGCGCCGAAGGGTGCGGCGGAGATTTCAAACACGTCGCCATCCTGCGTTTTCACATTGTCCGCAATGGAGAGGGTCGCGGTACCGAAATAATGGATGTGGAGGTCACCCGGCCGGCGGAAGCCATCATATTTGAAGTGATGATATTCGAGATTGGCCAGCGTGTGGCTCATGTTGCCTTCCCCGGTCAGGAATGGCTTCTCCCAGATCACCTGACCACCGCGCAGGATGCGGCTCATGCCTTCAATCGAGGCAGGCACCTTGCCCACCACCATTTCCGGACCGATCGCAGAGTGCCTGAGCTTCGAATGCGCGAGATAGAGGTAATTCTGGCGCTCTGTCACGTGGTCCGAATATTCATTGCCGAGGGAAAAGCCAAGCCTCACCGGCCTGCCCTTGTCATCGATCAGATAGAGGCCCGCCAGTTCAGGCTCTTCGCCGCCATCGAGCGCGAAGGAGGGGAGCGGCAGGGGCTGGCCTGGTCCTACGAGCCATGATCCATCGCCCTTGTAGAACCATTCGGGCTGAACACCTGCATCTGACTTGGAGGCGGGCTTACCGCCTTCAAGGCCCATCTTGAACATCCTGAGACTGTCCGTCAGCTCCTCCCCTTTGCCCGCAAGCTTCTTGTGCATGCCGTCGCGCGCGGCGGCAGAGCCCAGATGGGTGAGACCCGTGCCGGTAATGATGCAATGGGCAGGATCGGGATGATCGACGGGTGTGAGCACGCGGTTCTCATCCAGTGCTGCTGCATAGTCCTCCGCCGCGGAGCCCGCGAGGGAAGACGCCATGGCGGAGAGCTTCACGCCCTCCTTCAGCGCCATGCGGGCAAGGTCCAGCGTGGTGGCGGCCTTTTTCAGCAGTACCACCTTGTCAGCGGCAACGAGGCCGACGCGGCGCTTGCCCTTGCTGTCGACGATCTGGACGATGTTCATGCGGTTTCTCCCCCTTGGCTGCTCTTGCTTATTCATGTTCGGAAATCTTTTCCAGAGCGTCGTGCTGGACGTTGAAACTGTTGATCTGGTGGCCAGCCCGCGAAGGAGGCTCGCCGGAGGGCCGGGAACGCCATTGCATTTGCGTGTCACCAAGTGCGCTGTTTGACGCTTACCCTTCTCCTATCCTGCGGACGGGAGAAGGGTAAACCGTCCATGATCACCACCCTCTCAACCCGCGAAGCGGTGTTTCTCAAATCCTGTGACACCGGGGTTGAAACAGAAGAGGCCGCCTTGCAAGGGGTGGCGGCGGAGGTCTTGGTCGGGAATGTGCGCGCGGGACGTCGTTACATACAGCGTGTCCAGTTTCGCTCCGCCGAAACAGACATTGGTGACGCGGCGGGCGGGCATGGGCACCAGGCGGTCGATGCGGCCCTTGGGATCAATCCGCAGCACACAGGATCCTTCCCAGCGCGCGCTCCAGATGAAGCCTTCGGCGTCGACTGTTGCGCCATCGGGATGGCCGTGGTCCTTCGTGTCATTCAGCACCCGTCGGTTTGAGATGGTGCCGCTGTCCAGGTCGAAGTCATAGGCCCAGATGATGTGGGCTTTCGAATCGGTGAAATAGAAGGTGCGGTTGTCAGGCGACCAGCAGGGTCCGTTCGAAACGCCAACATCTGTTTCCATGACGGTGGTGGTTCCGTCCGCCTCCACCCGGAACAGCCTGCCGGTAGAGGCGGTGATGTCCAGATCTTCGCCCAGGGGTCCGATGTTGTTCATCATGGTGCCGAACCAGAAGCGGCCTCTGGCATCGCAGGCGCCGTCATTGCCGCGATTGCCAGGCATTCCGGGGTCAATCTTCCGCCAGGGTGTGAGCGCGCCGGTTTCAGGGTTGAAGATTGCAAGGCCGGTGTGGGTGCCGACAAGAATGGTGCCGTCACGCCGGCTGGCCATGGCCGTGACCTTCTCGGTGAACTGCCATTTGCGCCAGGCGCCGCTTGCCACATGAAGCCGGTGAATGGCGGAGGGCTCGATGATGTCCAGCCACCAAAGCGTTTGGCTGGCCACATCCCAGAAGCATCCTTCACCCAGCCTGTCCCTTGAGTCCACAAGGCAGGTGACCGGAATTTCTGTGACCTTCATTCGTCTGCATCCTTTGGCCAGGTGTCCGAGATTTTGTAGCCGCCGGGCCAGGGATCATCCGGATCGAGCATCAAGGTCGATTGTCCGGTGATCCAGGCGCGGCCGGTGATGGTGGGGATGATGGCGGCGTGATTGCCGACCGTGGTGAGGCCTGCCACCTTTCCCATGAAGCGGCTCTCGATGATGGAGCGGCCGATATAGCTTTGGCCTTCCTTCAGCAATCCCTTGGCATGGAGCACGGCCATCAATGCCGAGCAGCCTGTGCCGGTGGGCGAACGATCTATTTTGCCAGGCTTGATCACGCAGGCATTGCGGCTGGAGAGCGCGCCATCGACGGTTTCCAGAGGTCCGGTCAGGAAGGCGAAGGAGAAGTGCTTCCATTCGGGCAAGTCCGGATGGCTGAAGCCCAGCTGTTCATTGCCCGCCTTGACGATCTTGCGGCCGATGACGGCGAGCTCACGGCCTTCATCCGGCGTGATCTCGAAGCCCAGCGCATTGGCATCGGCCATGACGAAGCTGTCTCCGCCAAAGGCCGTATCGACCAGGATGGTGCCGAGGCCTTCGACCTCAAGGGGGACTCCCATCCGGTCCGCAAAGGCCGGCACGTTGCGGAGCGTGATCGACTGCGCCTTGCCGCCGCTGCATTGGGCGGTCACCTCCACCAGGCCCGCCGGTGCTTCCAGCACCATGTGCGTGAGAGGCTCCGACATGGGAATGATGCCGGCATCCAGCAACACGGTTGCCACGCAGATGCAGTTGGAGCCCGACATGGGGGGCGTGTCTTCCGGCTCCATGATGATGAAGCCCATTTGTGCGGCCGGGTTCTTGGGCGGAACCAGCAGGTTCACATGACGGAAGACGCCGCCCCGCGGCTCGTTCAACACCATAGCACGGAGCTCGCCATCAGACGCGATGAAGCGGGACTGCGCCCACAGGGTTTCGCCTGGCGGAGGCGGCACACCTCCCACGATCACATCACCCACTTCGCCTTCGGCGTGGCAACCGATTACCTGAATGGCCCTGGTGCTTCGCAACGCTCAATCCCCCCCAACCTTACGAACTTGTCATCTCCCGCGCCCTTGAACTTGCCGCATTTCGCCATATTTGGCCAGTGTGGCGCCGGGCCCCTCTGGCGGGATCCCTCAATCCCGCGATGTCGGAGCTGCAATCGACCAACTCCAGCACAGGGTCCGGCTATGGAATTGATTTGGACGCTTCTTCAGGCTGATTTTCTTGGCACGCCTGCATATTTCTGGGTGATCTTCGCCACGGTGGTGATCACGCTTCTTGTCCTCGACCTGGGATTTCTGCACAAGAGCCAGAAAGAGATCGAAGCCAAGGAAAGCTTCATCCTCTATGCCGGCTACATGGCCATCGCCTTCGCCTTCGGCGCATGGGTCTGGTATTCGCGCGGAAGCCAGTCCGGCCTTGAGTTCTTCACCGGCTATCTGATCGAGCAGTCGCTGGCGATGGACAATATCTTCGTCATCGCCACGGTATTCGCGTTTCTGGGTATTCCCCGGATCTACCAGCACCGGGTGCTGTTCTGGGGCATTCTGGGCGTCATCCTGTTCCGGGCCATTCTGATCGGGCTCGGTGCGGCGCTGGTTATGTCCTTCTCATGGATCCTGTTCCTGTTCGGCGCCTTCCTGGTGTTCACCGGGCTGAAAATGTTCAAGACGTCGAACGAGAAGCCCTCGCTCGAGGACAACTGGATGCTGAAGCTCATCAAGCGGAACTTCCGGGTGACGGAAGGCCTCCACGGCGAGCGCTTCACCATCCGCCAGATCGACCCCAAGACGGGGAAGCTTGCCCTGTTCATCACGCCGCTGTTCGTGGCGCTGATCATCGTCGAATTCGTGGATCTGATCTTTGCGGTCGATTCCGTTCCGGCGATCTTTGCGGTGACGCAGGATCCCTTCATCGTCTACACCTCCAATATCTTCGCCATCCTGGGCCTCCGTGCGCTCTATTTCGCACTGGCCGCCGCCATGCACCGCTTCAAATATCTGCAGTACTCGCTGGCAGTGATCCTGGTGCTCGTCGGCATCAAGATCTTCCTCGTGCCGCTCGGCATCAAAATCGACACGGCGATCTCGCTTGCCGTCACCATCGGCGTGCTGGCGGCCGGCATCGGCTGGTCCTTGTGGAAAACTCGCAATGATCTCCCGGAACCCAAGCCTGAGCGCCCCCTTGCCTCCAGCGCCGAATGAAGTAACTGTTGGGCATCTGGAACAGGGGGCATGACGGTGAAGAAGCTCGAACATGCGATTGAGGCGATCATCCTCGCATCGCGCTGGCTACTGGTGGTATTCTACTTAGGGCTCGCGATCGCGCTGCTGCTCTATGCCCTGTCCTTCATGGGCAAGCTCTATGAATTCGTCCTCAAGCTGTTCACCCTGGCGGAGACGGACACGATCCTCAAGATGCTCTCGCTCATCGATGCCGCACTGGTGGCGAGCCTCGTCGTCATGGTGATCATCTCGGGCTATGAAAATTTCGTCAGCCGCTTCGACAATGCGGATGGAAACGAGATTTCCTGGCTGGGGAAGGTCGACGCCGGGTCGCTCAAGATCAAGGTGGCCTCGACCATTGTGGCGATCTCCTCGATCCACCTGCTGCAGGTGTTCCTGAACGTCCAGCAATATACCGAAAACCAGCTGATGTGGCTGACGGCGATCCACCTGACCTTCGTCATATCGGCACTCCTGCTGGCCTATATCGACATGCTGATGAACACGAGCAAGAAGGCCAAGGGGGACTAGGCGTCAGCCGTCCAGCCGCTTGCCCTGGCGGCCCGCGATGTCCTGGATATATTGCCAGGCCACGCGGCCCGAGCGGCTGCCGCGCGTGGCCTGCCAGGCAATGGCGCCGGCGCGCAGTTCCTCCGGGTCGATATTGATGCCGTAATGCCGGGCATAGCCCTCGATCATGGCCAGGAACTCATCCTGCGAGCAATTGTGGAAGCCGAGCCACAGGCCGAAGCGGTCTGACAGCGACACCTTTTCCTGCACGGCTTCAGACGGGTTGATGGCTGTCGAGCGCTCATTCTCGATCATGTCCCGCGGCATCAGATGGCGGCGGTTCGAAGTGGCGTAGAACAGCATGTTGGCGGGCCTCCCCTCGATGCCGCCATCGAGCGCGGCCTTCAGCGATTTGTAGGAGGTGTCATCCGAATCGAAGGAGAGGTCGTCGCAGTAGACGATGAAACGGTACTCTGGTGCGCTGCGGATGATGTTCATCAGCACCGGCAGGCTCTCGATATCCTCCCGGTGGATTTCGATGAGCTTGAGGATGCCGCCATTGGCCTGGTTGATCTCATGGTGGGCGGCCTTGACGAGCGAAGACTTCCCCATGCCGCGTGCACCCCAGAGGAGCGCATTGTTGGCGGCATAACCCCTGGCGAAACGCTCGGTGTTCTCGATCAGGATGTCACGCGTCAGGTCTATGCCGCGGAGCAGCGAGAGATCGACCCGGTTCACCCGCTGGACGGGTTCCAGCTCCGGGGGGCTGGCATGCCAGACGAAGGCGGAGCAGGCCTGAAGGTCAGCCTCCTGCGGCTTCCGGGGGGCCAGCCGCTCCAGCGCCTCGGTCAGGCGGCGGAGCAATGCGCTATCGATTTCCTGTGTCATTATGGCCTCTTAGCCGAGGTGGAGGTGCGGGTAAAGGCGCACCAATCGATTGGTTGCAATAGAGACAACCATCGCTATATTCCGCCCAAACTTCGTTCAGGAGAATTCCCTTGTTCATTACTCCGGCCTTTGCCCAGGCCGCCGGCGCGCCAGCCGCGGGCGATTTCATCGGCATGATCCTGCCGCTCGTGCTCATCATGGGCGTGTTCTACTTCCTTCTCATCCGTCCGCAGCAGAAGAAGGTGAAGGAGCATCAGGAGATGCTCAAAAAGGTCGGCAAGGGCGACACGGTGATCACCAGCGGCGGGCTCATCGGCAAGGTCATCAAGATCGTCGATGACAATGAGCTGCAGGTCGAGATCGGCGAGAACATCAGGGTGCGCGTGCTGCGTTCTGGTATTTCCGACGTGCGCGCCAAGGGCGAGCCCGTGAAGACCGAGACCAAGTAAGCGCCGATGCTGCATTTCAGCAAATGGAAGGCCCTGGGCATTCTTGCGTCGGTGCTGATCGCCATCATCTTCGCTCTACCCAATGTGCTGCCCGCCAACATCCAGAATCAGCTTCGCCCCTATGGCCTGCGGCCGATGACACTGGGTCTCGACCTTCAGGGCGGCGTCAACATCCTGCTCGAAATCGACCGCGACGACCTTAAGAAGCGGCTGACCGAGCAGCTGGTGGGCGACATCCGCTCGACGCTGCGCGAGGACAAGATCGGCTACAACGGCATCAACCGCGCGCCAGACGGCGTGCGGGTGCGCATCACGAAGCCCGAGGACATGGACAAGGCGCTCGTGGGCCTCCGGAAGCTGGCGCAGCCCGTCGACTCGGGTGGCCTGTTTGGCGGCGGCAGCGTTGCCTCTGCCTTGTTCGACGTGAGCGTTGACGGTCAGCAGGTGACCTTCAGCTTCAACGACAAGGGCATCGACAGCAAGATCCAGCAGGCGGTGAGCCAGTCGCTCAAGATCGTTGAAAAGCGCGTCAACCCCGATGGCGTGGTCGAAGCCACCATCCAGCAGCAGGGCAGGGACCGCATCGTGGTCCAACTCCCCGGTGTGCAGGACAGCCAGGAAGTAAAGAGCAGGCTCGACCGTACGGCGAAGCTCACGTTCCAGCTTCTGTGCGAAGCCCAGCCCACGGCGCAGGGCCAGAATCCGCCGCCCGAATGCAAGGCCGTGCCGCTCAAGGAAGACCCGAAGCAGGTTCTTTGGGTTCAAACCTCGACCCGCGCCACCATTGACGGCGCGGACCTGACGGATGCACGCGGCGCCTTCGACCAGAGCAACCGGCCTGTCGTCTCCTTCCGCTTCAACCAGAAGGGTGCCGAACGCTTCGGCCGCCTGACCCGCGACAATGTCGGCAAGCCCTTTGCCATCGTCCTCGACGATCTGGTGATGAGCTATCCGCGCATCAATGAGCCGATCCTCGGCGGCTCCGGCCAGATCTCCGGCAATTTCACGGTGGATGAGACCAACAACCTGGCGGTCGTGCTGCGTTCGGGTGCTCTGCCCGCCAAGCTCACCATCGTCGAAGAGCGCACCGTGGGCCCGAGCCTCGGCTCTGACTCGATCACGGCCGGCTACCACGCTTCAATCATCGGCCTCATTCTGGTGATGGTGTTCATGGTCATCGCCTATGGGCTGTTCGGCATCTTCGCCAATTTGGCGCTGATCGTGAACCTCATCATGCTGATTGCCGCGATGAGCTTCTTCGGCTTCACCATGACGCTTCCTGGCATCGCCGCTATCGTGCTGACCATGGGCATGGCGGTGGACTCCAACGTCATCATTTTCGAACGCATGCGGGAAGAGTGGCGGAACGGGCGCACCGCGATGAGCGCCATTGAAACCGGCTTCAAATCGGCCTTCGCCACCATCTTCGACTCGAACTTTACGGCACTCATCGCGGCCGTGGTTCTGTTCGGCGTCGGTTCGGGGCCGGTGAAGGGCTTCGCCATCACCCATGCCATCGGCATTCTGACCACCGTGTTCACGGCCTATACGGTAACGCGCTACATTGTGTCCGTGTGGGTCGGCTGGGCCAAGCCCAAGGAGGTTCCGCTCTGAGAGCGGAGGTCACATCATGAGATTCAAGCCAATCCGCTTCATTCCCGACGACACGAAGATCCCGATTATGCGGCTCAGCCGCTTTGGGTTCTTCTTTTCGGGCATCATTTCGGTCGCCTCTATCCTGCTCTTTGTGTTCCTTGGCCTCAATGTGGGCGTGGACTTCAAGGGTGGCACAGTGATGACGATCCGCACCGCGCAGCCCGCCAATATCGAGCAGCTGCGTGGGCAAGTTTCGGAACTGGGCTTCGGCCAGGCGGAAATCCAGGAATTCGGCTCACCTAATGACGTGCTGATCCGCCTTCCCGCCGTTGAAGGCGGCGATGCGGCACAACAGACGACGATTGCCAAGGTGAAGGAGGCGCTGGGCTCCGGCGTCGAGTTCCGCTCGGTCGAAGTCGTCGGCCCCAAGGTTTCCGCGGAATTGGCCGAGCAGGGCATCATCGCGGTTGTTTCCGCCATTGCCGGCATTCTGATCTATGTGTGGTTCCGGTTCGAGTGGCAGTTTGCAGCAGGAGCGGTCCTGTCCCTCCTGCATGACGTGCTGATCACGATTGGCATGTTCTGCGTGTTGCGGATCGAGTTCAACCTGCAGATCATCGCGGCGATCTTGACGATCGTCGGCTACTCGCTGAACGACACCGTGGTCGTATTCGACCGGATCCGCGAGTATATGCGGAAGTACAAATCGATGAATCTTGCCGATCTGATCGATTTCTCGATCAACTCGGTGTTTCCGCGCACCATTCTCACCTCCGTCACCACCATGCTGGCGCTGATCGCGCTTTACGTGTTCGGCGGCGAGGTGCTGCGCGGCTTCACCTTCACCATGATCTGGGGCGTGCTGATCGGCACCTATTCCTCGATCTTCATCGCGGCTCCCGTGCTGATCCTCCTTGGCACGGTGATGAGCGAGAAGAAGACGGTGACCGACGCAAAGGCAGCCGCCGCCGCCGCCCGTCCGTGACGGCGCATTACCCGGGCTTGGCCCCCATCGAAACCTATGGCGGTGGGGGCTTCAGTTTTGCGGGAATGTCGCATCGGGGATCGATCCTGGCACTACCGTCAGGCATCTATGCCTGGGACCCAAACCCAGACTTGCTGACCCTTGCCGATTTCGAGCGGGTGCTGGCGGAGAAGGACAGCTTTGACCATCTCATCATCGGGATGGGCCGCGACATGGCCCGCCCGCCGCGGCCCGTGCGCGAGGCCCTTGTGGCGGCAGGCCTGATGATAGACTCCATGGCCACAGGGCATGCCGTTTCGACCTATAATCTGCTGCTCGAAGAAAAGCGCCGCGTGGCAGCCGCCTTGATCGTCGTGGACCGTCCCGCATGAGCCCGGTTGAGGAGATCGTGCGGGTCCATGACCGCGACCGGTATCTCTCCACCCTCTTCGCGCCGGACGACAAGCGCGAAGCTTTGCTGGCGCTCTATGCCTTCAATGCCGAGATCCTGCGGGTGCGTGATGTTGTGAGCGATCCCAATATCGGCATGATCCGGCTGCAATGGTGGCGGGATACAATCGACAGTCTCTATGACGGCGGCGATGGCGCGGGCCATCCGGTGGCCGAGGCATTGGCCCGTGCCATCAAGGCGGGACAGCTTCCGAAGCAGGCGCTGGTTGACCTCATTACCGCCCATGAGTTCGATCTATTTCACGATCGCATGCCGGGGATCTTGGAGCTTGAGGCTTATATGGGCGAGGCTTATTCCCGCCTCATCATGATGGCCGCGATGATCCTCGACAGCGGTGCTGCAGCCAAGGCCAGCGACTGCGCGGGGCTGGCGGGCGTGGCGCAGGGGCTGGCGCTGATCCTGGGCGACCCGCAACATCGCGAGCCGTTTGTGCCGAAGGGCATGGATGCGAGGGCGTTGCGGGAGCACGCGCAAAACAGATTGGTTCAGGCACTGGACCTCATTCCATTGCTTTCCACGAGCGTATTGCCAGCGTTTCTGCCCTTGAGCTTGACGGGGCTCTATCTCAAGCAGATCGCCAAGTCGCCCGATGCGCCGCTCGCGGTATCACCTTTGCGGCGTCAGCTGGTGATGTGGTGGACGGCGCGGCGCTGGGGTTAGAGGACTCGCGCGGACCCCTCGCGCCGTTATGCCAGCGAAGGCCGGCATCCCGCTGCTGGGCAGAGAAAGCGGGACCCCAGCCTTCGCTGGGGTGACGGATTCATGGGTTTGGAGGACGTTACGCTGCCGCTTTGTCCTCGCGGTATCACCCCCTCGCGCCGTCATGCCAGCGAAGGCTGGCATCCCGCTGCTGGGCGGAGAAAGCGGGTGACGGATTCATCGTTTTACTCCGCCGCTTGCAACGCCCCGTCACCCAGCCACGCTTCATAATCGGCCATAGCGCGAGACGTATAGGCGCGTTTTCTTTCGACGGATTGTTCGGTGTGCTTCAGCCGGACGCCGTCCTTCATCTTCACCTTTTCGATGGGCGGGAAGAGGCCGAAGTTGACGTTCATGGGCTGGAAAGAGGATCCGCGGCCATCCGTCGTTTCCAGATGACCGCCGGTGATGTGGTTGATGAGGGCGCCGTGCGCCGTGGTGGGAGGTGGCGGCGCGAAGGACTGTCCAAGCGCCTCTGCCGCGGTCATGCGGCCAGCGATGAGGCCCATGGCGGCGCTTTCGACATATCCTTCAACACCGGTAATCTGGCCAGCGAAGCGCAGGCGGGGGGCGGCCTTCATGCGCAGCTGCCCGTCCAGCACGCGCGGACTGTTGAGGAAAGTGTTGCGGTGCAGGCCCCCGAGCCTGGCGAATTCCGCCTTCTCCAATCCGGGAATGGTGCGGAACACTTTCACCTGATCGGCGTATTTCAGCTTCGTCTGGAAGCCCACCATATTGTAGAGCGTGCCGAGCTTGTTGTCCTGCCGGAGTTGGACGACGGCATAGGCCTTCTCTTCCGGTTTGTGGGCATTCGTCAGGCCCCTGGGTTTCATGGGCCCATGGCGCAGGGTTTCGGTCCCGCGTTCAGCCATCACTTCAATGGGAAGGCATCCGTCGAAATAGGGCGTCGATGCTTCCCATTCCTTGAAGTCGGTCTTCTCGCCCTCAATCAGCAGGCGGACGAAATTCTCATACTGCTCACGGTTCATCGGGCAGTTGATATAGTCCTTCCCCGTTCCGCCGGGGCCCACCTTGTCATAGCGGGACTGGAACCAGGCCGTTTCCATGTCGATCGTTTCGCGGTGGACGATGGGGGCAATGGCATCGAAGAAGGCCAGCGAGTCCTCACCCGAAAGCCCACGCACGGCTTGCGCAAGTGCAGGTGACGTCAAAGGGCCCGTGGCGATGATCACGTTGCCCCAGTCGTCTGGGGGAAGGCCTGCAATTTCGCCCTCGGCCACGGTGACGAGCGGATGGCGCTTCAGTGTTTCGGTGACGTCCGCCGAGAAGGCATCCCGGTCCACCGCCAATGCACCACCGGCAGGAACCTGATGGCGGTCCGCAGTGGCCATGATGAGAGATCCGGCGCGCCGCATTTCCCAGTGGAGGAGGCCCACGGCATTCTGCTCGGCATCATCCGAGCGGAAGGAGTTGGAACAAACGAGTTCCGCGAAGCCGCCTGTGCGGTGTGCATCAGTGCCGAGCTTCGGGCGCATTTCGTGAAGGATGACGGGGACACCCTGGCTCACGGCCTGCCAGGCTGCCTCCGAACCGGCCATGCCGGCACCGATAATGTGGATGGGGTTTGTCATGAGGGGCTCGTAGCACTTGCGTGGCCGCGCTTCAAATCACGTGCGATTGCTCCTATGAGGGGCCGATGCGACTCACCAAACGACAGTTTCTTGCCTCCGGCCTGTTTCTGGCGCTTGCCGGGCCTGCCTTGGCGGCGCGCGACAATCTGGATTCGGACTGGGTGACCGGCGTGATCCCGGACCAGCCGTTCAACATCGATATCGTCAATCAGCGCAAGATTCCGCCGCAGTTCCGGCGGCAGGACGTGCGGTTCGACGGCCCGGAAGCGCCCGGAACGCTCGTGATTGATGCCAAGAACCGCTTCCTTTACAACGTGACGGGACCGGGCCGCGCGGTGCGTTATGGCATTGCCGTGGGCCGCGAAGGGGCTGCCTGGCATGGCACGGCGCAGGTGGGGCGGAAGGCCAAATGGCCCACATGGACGCCCACCGCCAACATGCGCCAGCGCAACCCCAAGCTACCCGTGCAGATGAAGGGTGGCCCGGAGAACCCGCTGGGGGCGCGTGCGCTCTACCTCTACAAGGACGGGAAAGATACGCTTTACCGCATTCATGGCACCAATGAACCGTGGTCCATCGGCAAGGCCGCATCTTCCGGCTGCATTCGCATGCTGAACGAGGATGTGTTCGAGCTGTTCGGCAGCGTGCCGGTTGGGACCCGCGTCGTCGTCAGGTGAATGACTTCGACGCTTTTCCCTGAGCGCGGGCCGGGCTAGGCTTGGTTCCATGAGCACAACACTTCAAGACATTTCCGCCGAACTCGAGCACATCCGAGCTCAATCCTTATGGAAGACGGAGCGCCCCATCCTTGGGCCACAGTCCTCCCACATCGCCGTCAAGGGCGGGCGCGAGGTTCTGAATTTCTGCGCCAATAATTACTTAGGTTTGGCGGATCATCCGGACCTCCTGTCCGCTGCGCGCGAGGCGCTGGAAACACACGGGCTCGGCATGGCCTCGGTCCGTTTCATCTGCGGCACCAGTGACCTCCACCTGGCGTTGGAGCGGCGCATTGCGGACTATCTGCAGATGGAAGAGTCCATCCTGTTCGCGGCCTGTTTCGATGCCAATGGTGCAGTGTTCGAACCGCTGTTCGGCGAGCAGGATGCGATCATTTCTGACGCGCTGAACCATGCATCCATCATTGACGGGATCAGGCTCTCCAAGGCAAAGCGCTTCCGCTTCGCCAATGGTGACATGAATGACCTTGAAGCGCAGCTGAAGGCGGCACGTGAAGGGGGTGCGAGGCGCGTGATCGTGGTGACCGACGGCGTGTTCTCAATGGATGGTTATTTTGCCAGGCTCAAGGAGGTGCGCGCGCTGGCGGACCGTTTTGATGCGCTGGTCATGGTGGATGACTGCCACGCCACGGGGTTCATCGGGCCGCAAGGCCGCGGCACGCCGCACCGCGCCGGTGTGAAGGTCGATATTCTGACGGGAACGCTCGGCAAGGCCCTTGGCGGCTCCGCCGGCGGATACATCGCAGCGGGGCGCAGCATCGTGGACCTGATGCGGCAGCGGGCGAGACCCTATCTCTTCTCCAATGCGTTGCCGCCCCCCATCGTTGCGGCGGGCATCAAAGCCATTGATTTGGCTGAACAGGGCGAGGGCCTCCGCGCTACGCTGGTTTCCAATGCGCAGCGCTTCCGCGCCGGCATGGCGGCGGCTGGCTTCAAACTTTTGCCGGGCGAACACCCGATCATCCCCGTCATGCTGGGGGAGGCGAAGCTGGCGCAGGAGATGGCGGCAAAGCTCTATGACAAGGGCATCTATGTGACGGGCTTCTTCTTTCCGGTGGTGCCCAAGGGTCAGGCGCGGATCCGCACGCAAATGTCGGCGGCGCATTCGGCAGAGGATATCGATCAGGCCATTGCGGCCTTCACCGCAGCTGGGCAAGAATTGGGAGTGATCTGAGATGCGTGCATTGGTGAAAGCGGACAAGGCCGAAGGCCTGATCATGCGGGATGAGCCCGTGCCGCAGATCGGTTCGGAAGATATTCTCATCAAGGTTGCGCGGACCGGCATTTGCGGCACCGACCTCCATATCTGGAAATGGGATGAATGGGCGCAGAAGACGATCCCTGTTCCCATGGTGGTGGGGCATGAATTCGCAGGCGTGGTCACCGAAGTCGGAAGCCATGTGCGGACCGTCAAGGTGGGAGACCGCGTGTCGGGCGAGGGGCATTTGATTGGCATGAAGAGCCGCATGGCCAGAGCCGGACATTTTCACCTCGATCCGGAAACCAAGGGCGTGGGGGTGAACGTGCCCGGCGCCTTTGCGGAGTATCTTCGCATACCGGCCTTCAACGCAATTCATCTTCCGCCGGAAGTCGATGACGAGATCGGCGCAATCCTCGATCCGCTGGGCAACGCCGTACACACGGCCTTGTCCTTCGATCTGGTGGGGGAGGATGTGCTGATTACAGGCGCCGGACCCATCGGCATCATGGCGGCGGCGGTGTGCCGGCATGTGGGGGCACGCCACATTGTGGTGACGGACATCAACGACTACCGCCTTGAGCTCTGCAACCAGGTGACGGATGCGGTTACGGTTAACGTTTCGCGCGATGACCTGCGCGACGTGATGGCACGGCTGAAGATGAGCGAGGGCTTTGACATCGGGCTCGAAATGTCCGGCGCTCCACGGGCCTTCGACCAGATGGTGGATCACATGATCATGGGCGGCAAGATCGCCATGCTCGGCATTCCGTCTGGCCCCACCAGCGTCGACTGGAACAGGGTCATCTTCAAGTGCTTGACCATTAAGGGGATCTACGGCCGGGAGATGTTCGAGACCTGGTACAAGATGATCGCCATGCTGCAATCGGGGCTCGATGTGCGGAAGGTGATCACCCACCGGATAAAGGCCGGGGATTATGCCCAGGGCTTTGCGCTGATGAAGCAGGGAAGCTGCGGCAAGGTGGTGCTGGACTGGGGCTGACGCCTCGCTGCCCGCATGGCTTGCCAACCGGGCGCATGAGGGTTACGGAAGGGACGAACCCCCGTAACCAGTTCGAGTCCGCCAATGCTGACTGCCTATGGAGCGGCCAATGGCTGCCTGACCGAGTTCGAGGCCGCCGCCACACCGGAGGTGCCGCCGGACTCCGTTTGGCTGGACCTGGTCGAACCCACTGCCGCCGAGGAGGCTGCCGTTGAGGCAGCGCTCGGCATCGACATTCCAACGCGCGAAGAACTGGCGGAGATCGAGGCCTCCTCCCGCCTCTACCAGGAAGATGGCGCAGCCTTCATGACGGCGAATTTGATCCGCCGCGGCGAGCATGACGAGCCGGAATCCTCGCCCGTCACATTCATCATCAAGGACAATACGCTCATCACCATCCGCTATCATCACCCGCAGGCCTTTCCGGCCTATGTGAAGCGGGCAATGAAGCCGCAGACGACGGCGCTGACGGGATGGGGTGTGTTGATCTCGCTGCTCGAAGCCGTGGTGGACCGCGCGGCCGATCATCTGGAGCGCGCCGGGCAGATCGTGGACGAGACGTCAAAGAAGACCTTCGGCGCCAAGCGCAACCTCGCTGGCGTCCACAAGCAGAACCCGCGCCGCAGCGTGAACCTGCAGGAGCTCATCGAGAACATTGGCGAAGAGGGGGACTTCGTCTCCAAGATGCGGGAAAGCCTCGTCTCCATCGGAAGGGCCGTCGCCTTCATGCAGGCGATCACCGATCAGGTGCGCGAGAACAAGCTGATGAAGGAGCACAAGGCGCGGATCAAGATCCTGCAGCGTGACATCGTCTCGCTCACCGACCATGCGACGTTCCTGTCCGGCAAGATCAGCTTCCTCCTGGACGCGGTGCTGGGCCTGATCTCGATTGAGCAGAACGGCATCATCAAGATCTTCTCGGTGGCAGCTGTCGTATTCCTGCCACCCACGCTGGTGGCCTCCATCTACGGCATGAACTTCGCCTTCATGCCGGAGCTGCAATGGACGTTCGGATACCCCTTCGCAATTGTGCTGATGGTGATGTCCGCGATCCTTCCGTTCTACTATTTCAAGAGCAAGGGCTGGCTGTGATGCCGATCGTTCTGTGGGTTGCGATCGGCGGTGGAATCGGGGCGGCGGCGCGCTATGGCGTCAATGTCTGGGCGGGCCGCATCTTCGGCGGTGTGTTTCCATGGCACACGCTGATCGTCAATGTGCTGGGCTGCTTCATCATGGGTCTGCTCACCGGCCTGATGGCGATGAAGCTCAATCTGGGCCAGGAGATGCGGGCGTTCCTGACCACCGGTATCCTGGGCGGCTTCACCACATTCTCGGCCTTCTCGCTCGATTTCGTCTTTCTCGTCGAACGGAAGGCGACGCTCGCCGCCGGGGCCTATCTGGCAGCGTCCGTGCTGTTCTCGTTGATCGCGGTCTTTGCGGGCCTGAATCTCATCCGCACCTTGTACGCGGCATGAACGAGGTCAAGCGCCATGTGGTGACGGCGGAAGAAGCCGGCATGCGGCTCGACCGCTGGTTCAAGGTGCATTTTCCGCAGGTGACCTTCGCCTATCTCAACAAGCTGACCCGCACGGGCCAGGTGCGGGTTGCTGGTGCACGCGCCAAGACCAGCACCAGGCTTGCGGCGGAGCAGGAAATCCGCGTGCCACCCCTCGCCTTCGACACGAGGCCCGCGGACCTTCCGAAAGAAGACATGAAGCCCTTGAGCCCGCAGGAGCGGCGGCTCTTCGACTCGATGGTGCTGCATGAAGACCGGGACATTTATGTGCTGAACAAACCTTCTGGGCTGGCCGTGCAAGGCGGCAGCAAGACGCATCACCACCTCGATGGGCTGCTGATGGGGTTGGGCGTGGAGCTGGGCGAACGCCCGCTCTTGGTCCATCGTCTGGACCGGGATACATCCGGCGTCATCGTGATTGCCAAGCGGCGCTCCGTGGCGGCCGCATTGGGCAAGCTCTTCGCCACGCGCGAAGTGAAGAAGACCTATTGGGCCCTGGTCAAAGGCGTGCCGAAGCCGCCGCAGGGCCGGATCGAGGTGGCGCTCATCAAGGCCAAGGGGCCGGAAGGTGACCGCATGCGGGCCTCGCGCGAGGGCGAGGAGGAGGACGAGCAGCGCGCGGTGACCTTCTATGCCGTTATCGATAAAGCGCCGCCCGCCGCGGCCTGGATGTCGCTCAAGCCCGTGACCGGCCGCCAGCACCAGCTTCGCGCCCACATGGCGCATATCGGAACACCGATCATTGGCGATGAGAAATATGGCGGCCTCGAGGGCATGCCGGAAGGGCTGGACCCAAAGCTGCACCTGCACGCGAGGCGCATTGTGTTCCCGCATCCGCGTGCGGGGCTCATCGACATTTCCGCCCCGCTGCCGGAGCATATGGTGAAGAGCTTCGCCGCCTTGGGATTCGATCCGAACCGCTTTGAGGAGGGCGAGGCGTGAAGCTCGCAATATTCGATGTCGACGGCACGCTGGTGGACAGCAGCGCCATGATCTCCGCTTCGATCACCGCCGCCTTCGAGGCGGAAGGACTGGCCGTCCCCGATTGGGTGCGGATGATGTCCATCGTCGGCCTCTCGCTTCACGAGGCGATGAAGGCGCTGGCGCCGGGGGAAGAGCAGGGAACGCATGAGCGGCTGAGCGCTGCCTATAAGCAGGCCTTTTGGGAGTTCAGGGAATGGGGCGAGCACAAGGAAGATCTGTTTCCGGGAGCGCTCGACCTGCTGGTGAAACTGCGCGCGCGCGAAGACGTTCTGCTTGGCATTGCCACGGGGAAATCGCGCCGCGGCGTTTCTCATCTGCTGGAAAAGCATGGGCTTGAGGGCTGGTTCGCAACCGTGCAGACATCCGACGATCACCCTTCCAAGCCGCACCCGTCCATGATCGTGACGGCGCTTGCCGAAACGGGGCTTGCACCTTCCGCAGCCATCATGATCGGCGATACGAGCTATGATATCGCCATGGCACGGGAGGCCGGAGTTGCAGCTGCAGCTGTCTCCTGGGGGAATCACCCGGCGGAGTCCTTGCTGACTGCGGGCGCCCACACGATAGCCAATGATTTCAAAGAGCTGGAGCAGCAGCTTGAACAGCTTTGGCAGGATCGGCCGGCATGACGGCAAAGCGCCGCTTCTACAAGACCGTGACGGTGACGGATGACCTTGGCATCGCGCTTGATGGCCGCGCCGTCAAGACCCCGCTTCGCATGCCGCTGGTTTTGCCCACACGCGCGCTGGCAGACGCCGTTGCTGCGGAGTGGGAGGCGCAAGAAGCCGAGATCAAGCCCTCCACCATGGTGTTCACCAAGCTTGCCAATACGGCGATCGACCGGGTGCAGCCGGACCGGGCCCGTATCGAGGCAGAGGTACTGGACTATGCCAACAGCGATCTCGTCTGCTACCGCGCTGACCGCCCGCCGGAACTGGTCGAGCGGCAAACATTGGCCTGGGACCCGGTGGTCGACTGGGCACGCATCACCATGGACGCGCCCTTCGACGTGGCAGAAGGTGTCATTCACCGGGCGCAGCCGGCTTCAGCCCTCGCCGCCTTTGGCCTGGGCGTTACAGAACTCAATGACTTCCAGCTTGCCGCCTTTCACACCCTGATGACGCTGACGGGCTCTGCCTTGATCACCATGATGCTTGTCCGCGGTGCGGCCATTCCTGAAGCCGCATGGCTCGCCGCCCATGTGGATGAGGATTACCAGATCGAACTCTGGGGCCAGGACCACGAGGCGCAGGCGCGGCGCTTGGCGCGTTACACGGAATTCATGGCCTGCTGCCGGTTCCTGGAACTGGCGCGGGGCTGAGGGGGATCTCCGTTTCGCGTGTTACTCGCCCGTTACGCCCGGTGCCTTGAACAGCAGCGCCTTCACCCGGGCGGCACCGACGGCGCGCGTCAGATGCTTGAAGGCGAAGAAAGGCAGCAGTGAAAAGAACAGGATGAGCGCCACGCTCACGACCCCGGAAAAGCCGCCGCCGCCGATCATCGGCAGGCTGCCTTCCAGCGTGTGGCCATGCCACATGCCAACCGCAAGCCGCTCTGCCACGTGGAAGACCAGGAACATCACGGAGAGCAGGGCGGATTCGTAGATGATGGAATAGATCAGCGGCCGGTTGTCCAGCCAGCGCGACAGATGCAAATCCTCCATCAGCAGCATCACCTTGGCCAGCACCAATGCGTTCACAAGGGCAAGTCCGTTGAACGTGAGCGTGAGGCCATGCTCATTGAGCGCGATACGGTCATTGAGGACGAAGAGGGTCAACTGGACCCAGAGATAGAAGAACATCAGCAGGAATTGCCGGATCTGATCCTTGGCGCGGTCAATGATCGCGGGCTTCGCCGCATGTCCGGTGCTTCTGTCGCTGCTCGCCATCTGCGAATGCCCTGCCGTTGAGTGTCCGATATCGCCGTCCGGTTTTCGCCCGGATTGCGGATCTGAGAGCACGTGGGCGAGGCGTGCGCAAGACATCTCAGCTGGTGCATTGCCGGGTTCTGCCAGACCGCGGCTTCGGCAGATCAGCCTTTCGGCTGATTTGACGGGGCCGTCAGCGCAGCTTAACACCCCTCGAACCTCATTTGCCCGGAGTGCCACCATGCAGGAGATCCTTGAGAAACTCGAAGCCCGCCGCATTCAGGCGCGGGCCGGGGGTGGGGCAAAGCGCGTGGCCGCCCAGCATGCCAAGGGCAAGCTCACCGCGCGTGAGCGGGTGGAGTTGCTGCTGGATGAAGGCTCCTTCGAGGAGTTCGACATGTTCGTGGAGCACCGCTGCACGGATTTCGGCATGGAAACCCAGAAGCTCCCCGGCGACGGCGTCATCACCGGCTGGGGGACGGTCAATGGCCGGGTGGTCTATGTGTTCGCCAAGGACTTCACCGTCTTCGGCGGCTCGCTCTCCGAGGCGCATGCGCGCAAGATCACCAAGATCCAGGACATGGCGCTGCAGAACCGCGCGCCCATCATCGGCCTTTTCGATGCGGGAGGGGCGCGCATCCAGGAAGGGGTGAATGCGCTCGGCGGCTATGGCGAAGTGTTCCAGCGCAATGTTCTCTCCTCCGGCGTCATCCCGCAGATCTCGGTGATCATGGGGCCTTGCGCGGGGGGTGACGTCTATTCCCCCGCCATGACGGATTTCATCTTCATGGTGCGCAACACGAGCTACATGTTCGTGACGGGCCCCGACGTGGTGAAGACGGTAACGAACGAAACGGTGACCGCGGAAGAGCTCGGCGGCGCCTCCGTCCACACAACCCGATCTTCCATTGCGGACAAGGGTTTCGACAATGATGTTGAAGCCTTGCTTCAAATGCGCCGGCTGATCGATTTCCTGCCATCCTCCAACACTTCGCCAATCCCTGAGCTGCCCAGCTTCGACTCGCCTGAGCGGATCGACGCTTCTCTCGACACGCTGATCCCCGCCAATCCAAACCAGCCCTATGACATGAAGGAGCTGATCCTGAAGATGGTCGACGAGGGCGACTTCTTCGAGATCCAGGAGGCCCATGCGCGCAACATCGTGACGGGGCTCGCCCGCATCAATGGCCGCACGGTGGGAATTGTCGCCAATCAGCCGATGGTGCTCGCCGGCGTGCTGGACAGTGATGCGGGCCGCAAGGGTGCGCGCTTCGTGCGCTTCTGCGATTGCTTCAACATCCCGATCGTGACGCTGGTGGACGTGCCAGGCTTTCTTCCCGGCACTGCGCAGGAATATGGCGGCCTCATCAAGCACGGCGCCAAGCTGCTGTTTGCCTATGCGGAGGCGACGGTGCCGAAAATCACGCTCATCACGCGCAAGGCCTATGGCGGGGCCTATGTGGTGATGGCATCCAAGCATTTGCGGGGCGATGTGAACTATGCCTGGCCCACGGCAGAAATTGCGGTGATGGGATCCAAGGGTGCGGCGGAAATCATCTATCGTTCGGAACTGGGCGACCCGGAGAAGATCAAGGCCCGCGTCAAGGATTACGAGGCGCGCTTCGCCAATCCCTTCGTCGCCGCCGAGCGGGGCTTCCTGGACGAGGTGATCATGCCCCATTCCACCCGCAAGCGCATCGCAAGGGCGCTCAACATGCTGCGCCACAAGGAGCTGCAGAATCCCTGGAAGAAGCACGACAACATTCCGCTATGAGCTGAGCAGGCACTTGAGGCTTCAAGCCCCCGGCATCCGTTCCGTCCTGTCACCTTGCGCGGGCGCGGCCCGCGCATCCTTTGCTGCGGTTTGATAGGTTGCCCGGATCAATCCCGGGCAAAGTAAGTAGCTGGGAGAGAGCGAGATGGACCTCCAGGAACTTGCCACCCGTTTGGGCCTCGCGCTCGCCCTCGGTTTCGTCATCGGGCTGGAGCGTGGGTGGAAGGAACGCGATGAGGGCGAGGGCCAGCGCACCGCCGGGATTCGCACCTTTTCGCTGATCGGGCTGCTGGGCGGGCTGTTTGGTGCCTTGTCGCTCGGCGGCGACCGCATTCTCCTCGCCGCAGGCTTCGTCGCTACCAGTGCTGTGATGGCCGCCTTCATTTGGCGGGAGAATGCCCGGGAAGGTATTTTTGGCGCGACGACAATGATCGCCGCACTTGTCACGTTCATGCTGGGCGCTCTCGCCCTGTTGGGTGACATGAAGATCGCGGCGGGTGCAGGCGTGGTGACGGTTGGCCTTCTCGCCTATAAATCCGCACTGCATGGTTTCCTGGCGCGGATCACGGCGCAGGAACTGCGGTCGGCGCTGCTGCTGGCGGCGATGACCTTCATCGCCCTGCCGTTGCTGCCGGACCGGGCGATTGACCCGTGGGGCGCGCTGAACCCGCATCAGCTGTGGCTGATCACCATCCTGATCGCAGCGGTATCCTTCATCGGATATCTGGCGGTGAAGCTTGTGGGGCCGTCCCGCGGGCTTGTGCTTGCCGCAACACTTGGCGGGCTCATCTCCTCCACCGTCGTGACGCTGACATTGGCCCGCCTGGCAAAATCCAACGGGGCACGGCTTGGCCTCCTGTCCGGCAGCATTCTCGCGGCGGGGGCCGTGATGATGGCGCGCGTCGTCGTGCTGACGGGTGTTTTGAACCTTCCGCTGGCGCTTTCGCTTTCCGTGCCGCTTCTTGCAGCCGCGCTGTTCCAGGCGGTGGCTGCCTGGATCCTGATCAAACGTGACGGGCGCGGTGCTGAGGCGAAGCCCGAAGGCCTTGTGCACAAGAACCCCTTCCTGCTGTCAGAAGTGCTGCGCTTCGGGGCCATTCTCGGCGCCGTCATGCTGGCAGCTGGTATTGGCCGCAGCCTGTTCGGCAACAGCGGGTTGATGGTGGTGGCGGCCCTCTCCGGCCTGGCGGACGTCGACGCCATTACCCTGTCCGTTGCCAATATGGGCGGGCAGGCGGCAACCGGCGTTGCGGCCATCCTGCTGGCGGTGGGCGTCAACAGTGCCGCCAAGACCATCTATGCGGGGGTGGCGGGCGGGCTTCGGCTGGGCCTTATCCTTCTGGCGTTCAATCTGGCGGCAATGGCGGTAGCGGTGGCGAGCTATCTTCTGATAGCTTTGCCCCATCTTTGAGGGAGACCTGACCCGTGCCTGACCGCCGCAGCCTGCCGCCCATGGAAGCGATCGAATTCGCCATCGAGAAAGTGTTCCGGCATTTCTTCTTCGGACTCGCATTGGCAATCGCCTGGGCCGTGCTGCTGATCCCGCTGATGGCGCTCGTCTGGTATTTCGCATTCCGTAACGGCATGCCGGATGTGAAGGCGCTGCCGCCCGCGGCCATGGCTGCCTTTGGCCTACTGGCCATTGGCCTGCTGCTCGCGGCTTTCTCCATTTCCGCCAATTGGAACCGACGTCTCCTGCTGGGGGAGCGGCCGCGGGGGCTGGCTTGGTTGAGGCTTGATGGCGTTGTGTGGCGGCTGATGCTGGGCCATGTTCTGTTAATTGTGGCACTGGGACTTTATGCGGCAGCCGCGTACAGCGTTGTCACCTTTGCAGCACCGTCTGCCGCTGAGACACTGGGCTCTGCCGCAAAGCCAATCGCCATCGTCATCGCCGCACTTCTCGGCCTGTCGGCGCTGTTCACCTTCTACCGTCTTTCGAGCTGGCTTGCCGGCCTTGCGGTGGCTGATGCGGATTACACGCTTCGCACCGCCTGGCGCAGCACGGCGAAGAACCGCATCGCCTATCTCTCCTTCACCTTTTGGCTTCTGTTCTCACTGGCCATTGCTGGGGCTCTGGGTGCTGGCGCCTTCTTCGCTCAGCAGAGTTTGCCGCAGCCTTGGGTGAAGCCGGTGGCCTTCGGCTTCATCGGTCTTCTCGCATGGCTCGCGATATTCCTGGTCGCAAGCGTCGCCGCCTGCCATTACAGGAGTTTTGCCAATCAGTCAAAAACGGAGAATGATACACTTTTTGATTGAAACTCGGCGTGGTGACCGGCAGGGATAAGTCATAACAGGGGTTTCCATGTCTGACTTCCGGGCCGTGCCGGCCTTCAAGCATGTTTTGCGGGCGACGTTCGGGCACATCGGGCCGGCCTTTCAGATGAGCTGGCCCTGGATGGCTCTGATCGCTGCCATTCAGGCGGTCGATCTCTTCTTCTTTGCAGATATGCCGCCCTCGAGTGATCCGGAATTCTGGACACAAATCACTCCGGGCTTGGTGCTAACGGGGTTTCTTATCCTGCTCGTCAGCACCTTTGGCTTCGCATCGATTGCGGTGAACTGGCATCGTTATATTCTGCTGGGCGAGGCGGCCGAGGGCGGGCAGAAGTTCAGGATGGACCGGCTGGTCTGGCGTTATCTCGGCAACATTATGCTACTGCAGCTGGGCATGCTCGCCGCCAACCTCGTCGCGGTAGCCGTGCTTGTCATTGCCTATCTCATCTTGTCACAAGCCATGCCGCAATACGCGGCGGGAAGCATTCTGGGCTTTGTGTTCATCGCCTGGCTCGTGTGGCTGTTTCTCGCCTTTACCCGCTACAGCACCAAGCTGCCCGCCATCGCGCGGGGCCGTGAGGATTACAGTTTTGGCCGCGCCTGGGAGGATACGAGAGGGCATAGCGGAGCCTTGTTCGGCTTCTGGTCCCTGCTTCTTCTGCTCTTGCTTGCCGTGGGGCTGGTCTTGCTGATTCCGGCGCTCGGCATACGCTATGGCCTGGGGCTTACAAACCAGACGGGACTTTTCCTCTCGAACGGCCTGCAATTCGTTGTCAACTGGGTGCTGATGATCCTCGGAGTCACCATGCTGACGACGCAGTATGGCATCTTCGCCGAGGGGCGGGAGGTTTGAACGGCTCCGCGCCGTCAGGCCACCACCGGCAGCCGTTGCCTGATCTTGTCCGGCAACATGCCAACAAAGGCGCGCCGCAGCGGCCGCCAGGCGGCGGATAGCATCAGCACCACCGCGCCGACGGCCAGCGTCGACATGGCGAGCGATGAGGATTGGGCGCCGGCGTATTCGATCAGCTTTCCGGCCGCATAGGCAAGATAGGCGAGGGATGAAACCAGGATGGCGCGCCGGTCAACAACCAGCGCCACGGCGGCCAGTACCAGGAACACGGCAATCACCTCTGCTGCTGCAAGCCCGGATGGCGCGTCCTTCACGATCGTCATCAGTATCGGGTGCACGATGAGAGGGGCAGCCAGCAGATGAAGCCAGAAAGCAATGTCCGTGCGGCGCGTCTGACGTTTCAAGTCGGAGGAATCGAACCACATTGCCAGTGCGAAAACGCCAATCCCCAACACCAGGAAGATGGGTATTGGATGATCAGCAAGGAGGCTGGGAAATAACATCCGGCAGAGCGCCAGCAGCATGGCCGCCACCGCCGCAACCCCGGCCGCAATGGTGATCGGCACATGAAACCGCAGCCAGTGCAGGAGTGCTGCCACTGCCGCCGCCATACCCGCCACAAGTGCCGGAAGGGGCGCCACCTCATTGTTCCAGGCAGCAGAAAAGCCGGTGATATTGAAGAGGCCAAGTGTGGCCACGAAGACCGCGCCCACGAAGACCACCAGCAGCACGATGCTGGGCAGCGCCAGCCGCCTGGCGCGCGTGAAGAATTCGGCAAGGCCCCAGGCCGCAATGGCAATCGCTGCGGGGGCAATTGCCGCCGGAAGAAGAAACGCCATCGCGCCCAAAAACATCAGCAGCCCAATGGTGACGAAGATGTCGTTGAAGCCGGTCACCAGCCGGAGTTTCTCGTCGTCGGGATCAGCGTTTTCGGAAGCGGTAGGGGCTTCGCCGTTAAGATAGGGCTCAAGCCGTGATGCCGTCGCGCGGTCGATCACGCCAGCGGCAACTGCAGCCTCAAGCCCCTCGATTATCAAACCCGCTCTCCGACCAGATCATATTCCTCCGCCTCTACGATCCGTACACGGACCATATCTCCGGGCTTGAGGCCGGTTTCGCCCGGCAGGAACACGTTGCCGTCGATTTCCGGTGCGTCCCAGGGGGAGCGGGCGATAGCTTCTTCGTTTTCTTCGTCGATCGAATCAACCAGCACGTCGATTTCGCGGCCGACTTTGGACTGAAAAATCGCGCTGGAGATGTCCTGCTGGGCTTCCATGAAGCGCTCCCAGCGTTCCTGCTTCACTTCGTCAGGCACCTGGGGCAGGCCGAGGTCATTGGCCTTGGCGCCTGAGACGGGTTCATATTTGAAGCAGCCGGCACGCTCGATACGGGCTTCCTTCATCCATTGCAGGAGATATTCGAAATCGGCATCCGTCTCGCCCGGGAAGCCCACGATAAAGGTGGAGCGGATGGCGATGTCCGGGCAAATGGCGCGCCAGGAGGCCAAGCGGTCCAGCACCTTCTCTTGGTTTGCCGGGCGCTTCATCGCCTTCAGAACATTGGGGGCAGCGTGCTGGAAGGGGATATCGAGATAGGGAACTATCTTGCCCTCCGCCATCAGCGGGATCACGTCATCGACGTGCGGGTAGGGGTAGACATAATGCATGCGCACCCAGGCGCCGAGGTCACCCAGCTCCTTCGCCATGTCATAGAACTTCGCGCGGACCTCGCGGCCGTGGAACTTCGATGTGGCGTATCTGGTGTCGACGCCATAGGCAGACGTGTCCTGGCTGATGACCAGCAGCTCCTTCACCCCCGCCTTCACCAGCCGCTCCGCCTCATAGAGGACTGAGGCGACAGGGCGGGAGACGAGGTCACCCCGGATCGAGGGGATGATGCAGAAAGAGCAGCGGTTGTTGCAGCCTTCCGAAATCTTCAGGTAAGCATAATGCTTGGGGGTAAGGTGCAGGCCTTGCGGCGGCACGAGATCGAACTTCGGGTCATGCAGCGGCGGCAATGCCTCATGGACCGCACCCACCACGGCCTCATACTGGTGGGGGCCGGTAACCGCAAGGACGCCCGGATGCGCCTTCATGATGGTGTCCGCTTCAACGCCCATGCAGCCGGTGACGATGACGCGGCCATTTTCCTCCATCGCCTCGCCGATGGCGGCAAGGGATTCGGCCTTGGCGCTGTCCAGAAAACCGCAGGTATTGACGATCACCACATCCGCGCCGTCATAGCCCGAAGACATGACGTAGCCTTCAGCCCGGAGCTGGGTGATGATGCGCTCTGAATCGACCAGCGCCTTGGGGCAGCCGAGGGAGACGAGGCCGATCTTGGGGACAAGCTTATTCATGGGGCCGGTCCATAGCGGGTCCTGCGGTTAAGCGCAAATTACTCGCGTGCCGTGATACTTCACGAACCGGATCGAATGAGGCATAATCCGGGCAATGGGCAACGGCGCGTTGCGGTGGGGATCACAGATATGACGACAAGACGCACACTTCTCCTGGCGCTCGGCGCATTGGCCTTGCCGGCTGCGGCCAATGCCACTGCAACCTCCAAGACAGCAAAGCCGGCGCCTGCCAAGCCCATAGCCAAGAAAAAGCTGCCGCCGCCCCCACCGCGACTGATTATCACCGTTAACAAGGTGAGCCAGAAGATGACGGTCGAACTGGATGGCCAGAAAATCTACAAATGGCCTGTCTCCACCGGTGCGCCCGGCTATGACACGCCGTCAGGCTCCTTCCGGCCCTTCCGGATGGAGAAGGAGCACTTCTCCAAGGAATGGGACGATGCGCCCATGCCCTATTCGATCTTCTTCACGGGCGATGGCCACGCGCTGCATGGCAGCTACCATGTGAAGAGTCTCGGCCGCCGCGCCTCCCACGGCTGCGTGCGCATTCAGCCCGAGAACGCCGCCAAGCTGTTCGCGCTGGTGCAGAAGACGGGCATGAGCAACACCCGCGTCATCATCAAGGGCGGCTTCTTTGCGGAAGGCGAAGACATTGGCGCCGAAATCCAGCGTAAGAAGAACTCGTTCTTCAAATGGATGGACTGAGCCTTATCGGGCGCCCATGCAGCGATCATAGCGGCGCATGACGCTGGTGGCGAACATGGCCGTTGTCATGTGGTGGCGGATCTTAGGGCTCTTGAGGTCGATCCGCGGCAGCATGGCGTAAGGCGCCGGCTTTCCGGTCTTGGCGGTGAAGGCTTCGGCCACGGCGGCATAGGTCGCCGTGTCCCGGAACCCAAAATCCTTCTCATGCAGCAAGTCAGCGCGCAGCGCCTTGGTGCTGAAAAGTTTGAGGCGCTGGAGTGCCTGTTCGGTAGCACCCGCCGCCGTCTTGGGGGTTCCTCCATCATAGATCAGCAGGTCGCCGTCAAGCGCCAGTGCCTTGCCTGAGAGGGTTGCCACCATGTGCTGGAAGGCAGCGTTGCGGCTGGCATAGCGTCCGGCGTTGTAATCCGCGAAGACATAGAGGCGGGAGGGATATTCCGCACGGTAGCCCAGCAGCATGCGCGTGCCGTATTCGATGCCGCCCCGGCGGGTGTAAAGCTCATCCCGCAGCTTCCAGATGGCGCTGGCGCCCAGGCGCCTGTTCTTTGCCCTTTCCACCTCGGCGATGACGAAAGCCGCGGATACCTGCATCGAGCCCAGCGTGCTCACCGGATTTGCGGCATCGATGCGGTGGGCCACGGTCGCGGTGTTGAGAATGCGGGAGGTGGCGTATTCGCGGAACAGGAAAAACACCATGTTGCGGTAGACCAGATCAAGGTCGCGCTCGGTCCGCGCAGCGCGGATCATGGTGAGGTAGCTCTTCTGGGGGCTTGGCCGCGTTGCCAGAAACCAATTGATCCCTTGCGCGGCGGCGGTGCGCGGCAGAACCGGAAAAGCAGAGAGCTTGGCCTTGATCTGCCTTTCGGCAATCTGGCCCAGGCCTTTCACTTCCGGATTGGCGGTGAAGGTCGATTCCTGCCCGATCACCGCCATGACGCTGCACAGATTGCTGCGGCTGCGGCGAATGCCGTTGGCATCAAGGGCGCTCGCGATGTCGGCACCCCAGCCGGCAGCGTCCTTGTCCGCAGGCACGATGGCCCGCGCGAGGCTCTGCACCTCCGCCTTGGTCATTTCAGTGTCCGCAGCGCGCCCGGGCACAGAGAGGGCGAACAGGGCCAGGAGGGTTGCGGACAGCCGTTTCATGACAGGCCAGAACGCTTATGGGTCTTGCTTGTTTCAAGCGGGGCGGCTTTGCGGCAAATTCTGGGGCATCCCTTCCTTGACAAACCGCCCCCTCCATGCGCTCTAGCGCCCGAAACTTGATTATTTCGCGAGGACTCGCATGCACGCCTACCGCAGCCATAACTGTGGCCAGCTCCGCCCCGAAAACGCCGGACAGGAGGTTCGGATATCCGGCTGGGTTCACCGCGTCCGTGATCATGGCGGCCTGCTGTTCATTGACCTGCGCGACCACTACGGCATGACCCAGGTGGTGGCGGACCCCGATTCGCCGGCCTTCAAGACGGCGGAGAAAGTCCGCTCCGAATGGGTAATCCGGGTTGACGGCAAGGTGCGCCCGCGTCCGCCCGGCACCGAGAATGCCGATCTGCCCACCGGCCTCGTCGAGGTTTTCGCCACGGACATCGAGGTGCTGGCCCAGGCTGCAGAACTGCCGATGCCGGTGTTCGGCGACACCGAGTATCCTGAGGATATCCGCCTGCGTTACCGCTTCCTCGATTTGCGCCGTGAGCGCATTCACAAGAACATCATGAAGCGCGGGCAGATCATCAATTCGCTGCGCCGCCGCATGGTGGATCAGGGCTTCTTCGAGTTCCAGACGCCGATCCTGACAGCATCGAGCCCCGAAGGTGCGCGTGACTTCCTGGTGCCGTCCCGCATCCACCCCGGCAAGTTCTATGCGCTGCCGCAAGCGCCGCAGCAGTTCAAGCAGCTGATCATGATGTCGGGCTTCGACCGCTATTTCCAGATCGCACCCTGTTTCCGTGATGAAGACGCGCGCGCCGACCGTTCCCCTGGCGAATTCTACCAGCTCGATATCGAGATGAGCTTCGTGACGCAGGACGACGTGTTCAATGCGGTGGAGCCGGTGCTGCGCGGCGTGTTCGAGGAGTTCGGCGGCGGGCTACCCGTCACCCAGAAATTCCCGCACATCGCCTATCGCGATGCGATTCGCTGGTATGGGTCGGACAAGCCGGACCTGCGCAACCCCATCAAGATGCAGGCGGTGACGGAGCATTTCAAGGAGTCTGGCTTCAAGGTCTTCGCCGGCATGATTGCCGCGGACCCGAAGGTCGAGATCTGGGCGATCCCGGCACCCAAGGGCGGCTCGCGCGCCTTCTGTGACCGCATGAACTCTTACGCGCAGCAGCAAGGCCAGCCGGGCCTTGGCTATGTCTTCTGGCGCGAAGGGGAAGAGGGCGGCGCTGGCCCCATTGCCAAGAACATCGGGCCGGAACGCACTGATGCGATCCGCACGCAGATGGGGCTGGGCGTCGGCGATGCCTGCTTCTTCGTCGCCGGGCGGCCGGAGAAGTTCTACAAGTTTGCGGGTGATGCGCGGAACCGCGTGGGCGAGGAGCTGAACCTCACGGCGAAGGACCGCTTCGAGTTCTGCTGGATTGTGGACTTCCCGATGTATGAGTGGAACGAGGAGGAGAAGAAGGTCGACTTCTCGCACAACCCCTTCTCGATGCCACAGGGCGGCCTCGATGCGCTGGAGACCAAGGATCCGCTCGATATTCTCGCTTATCAGTATGACATCGTGTGCAACGGTATCGAGCTCTCGTCAGGTGCGATCCGTAACCACCGGCCCGAGGTGATGAAGAAGGCCTTCGAGATCGCGGGCTATCCGGAAAGCGTGCTTCTGGAGAAGTTTGGCGGCATGTATCGCGCCTTCCAGTTCGGTGCACCGCCCCACGGCGGCATTGCGCCGGGCGTGGACCGCATCGTCATGCTGCTCTGCAATGAGCCCAACATCCGCGAGGTCGTGCTGTTCCCGATGAACCAGCAGGCGGAAGATCTGCTGATGGGTGCACCATCGGAAGTGACCCCCAAGCAGCTGCGCGAACTGCACATCCGGCTCAATCTGCCGGAGACGTGAGGGACGCTGTCGTCCTCCCGTCTATTCGTTCAAGTTTCACCATGCCCGGGCTAGACCCGGGCATCTTCTTTGATACTGAGAAAAAAGATGCCCGGGTCTAGCCCGGGCATGGTGGAGAGGGGGTCGGCCCGCAACCGGCCTTACTCGTTGGCCGTCACCGAAAGGCCCATCTTGGCAACCGCATCGCCGGGCTTAGATGGGTCCAGCATGCCGAATTCGGACACTTTCAGCGGGGTCGGAGGATTGGCGCTGATGGCGAGGGACTTGGGGTCGGCCAGGAAGCGCGTGACCGCATCAACGGCCTGCTTGGTGAGCGCCTCGTTCTGCAGCTGGATGAGGGTCAACTGCACCGTGGGCGGGATCGAGGCGACGAGTGTCTTCTCGTCCAGGCCCTGCATCGCAGCGGCAAGCGGCAGGATCTTCTTGGTGATTGAGGCATCATCGAAGCGGACGGAAGCGCTGTTCACCACCACGTTCTGGAACTCGGGTGCCAGCTTGTCGAAATCGATCGGCTTTCCTTCGCTCTGCGCCCGCATCATCTCCGCATAGGCAGAGACCGGAACGTCATTGACGGTGCCAGCGAATTTCAGCCCACCGATGTTGCGCCCGGAGAGCGAGACCGTGAAGCCGTAGTTGAGATTGTCCCCATTCACCGTGAGATCAGTGTCAGACGCGAGATCGAGGTTGAGCGTCGTGTAACCCAGCTGCTTCAGCATGCCACCCTGGTCCAGCAGGGTGACGGTCGATTCCGGCAGGGCCACATTGTTGATCTTCAGCGAGAACTTGCCGGCCCCCGTCGCGGGATCGCCGTTCCAGTTGCTTTCGACATTGTCGATGGTGACGGTCTGTCCGGCGGAGGTGATGGACACCGGGCCGCTGGCGATGTGCTGCGCGAAGGTACCCGAGGAGAGAAGTTCCTCCTTCGGTGTGGGCGTGGCGCTGACGGACCGGATGTACCAGCCTTCAGCACTGGCATTCGGGATCGATGCGGAGAGGGCCACGTCCTTGCCGCTCACCTCCACCGAGGTGTTGGTGAAGTTCGCCTTGGCGACTTTGAAGAGCGATGGCGCTTCTTCGGTGATGCCGGAGAAACCAACCTCGGCCGTCTTGACGGTGACGCCTGGGTCATCGCCCGTGCCAGCCTTTGTGAGGGTCAGGTTCTTCAGCGTGACATTGCCGCTGCCATCTGACGTGAGGGCATCATAATGCGGTTTGGCATGCGTCTGCCGCTCAATATTGGCGAGGAATGCCAGAACCGCCGGTGGCACGTCATCAGCATGGGCGAGAGCGGGCAAGAGGGCGGCGGATGACAGGCAGGCGATCGTAAAGATTTTGTGGAAGAGTCGCATGAAGGCTCCTAGGGAGTGGACGTAGGTGTTGTTGCTGAGCATATGTGAACACCCCATGAACGCAAGGGTTTCTGGCAAGCCGAAGGCAGCCGGACCGGGGCGGGGGCCGTGGGGACCAAGAGGATGGGTGACGTGATGCGGAAGATTTTTGTGGCCTTGATGCTGGCATCCTTGCCCGTGCTGATGGCCGTTGGGCCGGGCAATGCGGCCACGGCGCCGGCGGCGACGGCGGACCAGCAGCAGGTGCTGATCAAGAAGAAGGCCACTGCGGCCAAAGCTGCTGCCGAAGCGAAGAAGGCCGCCGACGCCAAGAAGGCTGCCGACGCCAAGAAGGCCGCGGACGCGAAGAAGGCCGCTGCCACCAAGGCAGCACAGGCGAAGAAGATTGCGGACGCAAAGAAGGCCGCGCAGACGAAGCGGATCGCCGAAGCGCGGAAGGCGGCCGAGGCCCGGAAGCTGGCCGCGGTGAGAACTGCGGCCCCGCAGCGCGAGACCCATGCCACATGCCGCGGCTTCCTCAAATGCCTGTTCGGCAACCAGCCGAAGCCCGGCGTTCAGAGAGCCTCGACAGGCGCTTCCGCCATCGACACGCAGACGGGCGAGGACATTGACTGGGCGCCGGCGGCGAAATACGCGGCCGGTACGATCATCGTCTCGACGCCGGAGCGCAGGCTCTATCTGGTAACGGGCCCGGGCGAGGCGCGGCGCTACAAGGTTGGTGTGGGCCGTGAAGGCTTCCAGTGGTCAGGCCAGTCATCGATCGTCAGCAAGGCGGAATGGCCCACGTGGCGCCCGCCGGCGGAGATGATCAAGCGCGAAGCCGCCAAGGGCCACATGCTCCCGCCGATGATGGAGGGGGGTCCTGAGAACCCGCTCGGCGCACGCGCACTCTATATCGGCGGCAGGATCTACCGCATTCACGGCACCAATGCGCCGTCATCGATCGGTGGTGCTGTGTCTTCGGGCTGCATCCGCATGATGAACGCCGATGTGATCGAGCTTTATGACCGGGTGAAGATCGGCGCGAAGGTCTACGTCATCCAATAGAGCGGGGTCATGCCGCTGAAATACGAAGGGCCGCAGCATGCTGCGGCCCTTTTCGTTGCTGTGGAAAAGAACTGACCCCGGAGGCATTCGCCATCCGGGGTCCAGTCCTGAAGTCTCGGAAGATTACTTCTTCGCGGCCTTCTTGGCAGGCTTCTTGGCGGCCGGCTTCTTAGCGGCCTTCTTTGCAGCCGGCTTCTTGGCGGCCTTCTTGGCGGCCTTCTTGGCAGGCTTCTTCGCAGCTTTCTTCGCAGCCATCGCTGTCTCTCCTAGAGTTGTTAGTGCCCCACAACGCAGGTAAGCCTCACTAAGACGGACAAGCTGGCATGTAACATCCGAACTTGACCCGTCATCGTCATATTTTCTGCACCCGCTTGTGTGATTCGGCAATATGCCGACAACATGTTGTATGTTGTAAAAATCTCTCTAACAATCGGTAAACGTTCGGGAAAACCGCAAACCCGTCCTTATACGGACAAATGCCCGCGATGACGCGATTAACGCAATGAAACCGGGCCTTTCAGCGGTTAATCCGTCTACGGACGACCCCCGCTTTTCACCACCCTCCGGCAGCGCATATGCTGTCAAGAGCGAGGATGCCGCCGCCGAAGAACATGTGGATAAATTTTCATGGGAGCGCCTCAAACGCCCATCCAGCGGCCCTTTGGAGCGCCTCTGAGTGCTCTCTGATGAGTTGGTAGCGTGATCTCCATCACGGTTCATCGCAGGCCTTGCCGCGCGGCGCATGCTTCAAAACAGAAGAGGCCGGAACATATCCGGCCTCTCGACGTCTTGTGTTCTTGTGGAGCGATTGCTTACGAGCAGCCGCTCGTCGAGCCGCAGGTGTCGCACTTCAGGCAGGTGCCGTTCCGCACCATGGTGAAGTTGCCGCATTCAGAGCAGCTCTCGCCCTCATAGCCCTTCATGCGCGCTTCGATGCGGCGGTCATTGGCAGTGATAAGCTGTGCTTCGACGGCAACCGCCATCTCCTGGCGCACCTGGGTAACGACGGCCGGGGCTTCGGCAAGCGCCAGTGCGCCCAGCGCCTCGGCCCTGATCTGAAGTGCCTGAACCGGCGCTGCCATGGGCTGCGAGTTCGACATCACCACCACATTGGAGGAGGCGAGGTTCGGCCGCCTCACGAAGCCTGAGGACAGCACGCGCGCTGCGGGGAAGCGCGGCGCATTCTCGCTGTCTTCGCCCTTGCCCAGTGAATCGAAGCCCATTTCAGAGGCTTCGACATGTGCGAGGTCAGTGCGGCCGAGGTAGGAGACGGCAAGTTCCCGGAACACGTAATCGAGGATCGACGTCGCGTTCTTGATCGAGTCATTGCCCTGCACCATGCCCGCAGGTTCGAACTTGGTGAAGGTGAAGGCATCGACGAACTCTTCCAGGGGCACGCCATATTGAAGGCCCACGGACACGGCGATGGCGAAATTGTTCATCATCGCGCGAAGGGCGGCACCCTCCTTGTGCATGTCGATGAAGATCTCGCCCAGCTTGCCATCATCATATTCGCCGGTGCGGAGGTAGACCTTGTGGCCGCCGACGACCGACTTCTGGGTATAGCCCTTGCGGCGGTTCGGAAGCTTGAGGCGCGAACGCTCACGCTCGATCACCCGCTCCACGATCTTCTCGACCACGGTTTCGACACGCGCCGCCATGGGCTTGGCGGCAAGAGCCTCCACCGCATCCTCGGCCTCGTCATCATCATCCGCGATCAGCTGCGAGGAGAGGGGCTGGGAGAGCTTGGAGCCATCGCGGTAAAGGGCGTTGGCCTTCAGCGCTAGCTTCCAGGACAGCATGTAGGCATTGGCGCAGTCTTCGACCGCCGCATCGTTCGGCATGTTGATGGTCTTGGAGATGGCGCCCGAGATGAAGGGCTGGCTTGCCGCCATCATGCGGATGTGGCTTTCAACCGAAAGGTAGCGCTTGCCCAGCCGTCCGCAGGCATTGGCGCAATCGAACACCGGCAGGTGCTCCAGCTTCAGGCCCGGCGCGCCCTCAAGCGTCATCGCACCGCAGACATGGATGTTGGCCTTGTCGATGTCCGCCTTGGAGAAGCCGAGATAGGCCAGCATGTCGAAGCCGAAATCATTCAGCTGCTCATCGCCGAGGCCCAGCCCGTTGCGGCAGAACTCCTCACCCAGGGACCATTTGTTGAACACGAACTTGATGTCGAAAGCGGAGGCGAGCCCCCCCTCGATCTTGGCGATCTGCTCATCGCCGAAGCCCTTGGCCTTCAGCGCCTGATGGTTGATGCCGGGCGAATCGGCGAGCGAGCCATGGCCCACGGCATAGGCGATGATCTTCTCGATCTCATCCGCTCCATAGCCCAGCGTCCGCAATGCTTCCGGCACCGCTTGGTTGATGATCTTGAAGTAGCCGCCACCGGCGAGCTTCTTGAACTTCACCAGCGCAAAATCAGGCTCGATTCCGGTTGTGTCGCAATCCATGACGAGGCCGATCGTGCCGGTGGGCGCGATGACGGTTGACTGGGCATTGCGGTAGCCATGCTGTTCGCCAAGCGTCACGGCCTGGTCCCAGGCGCGGCGGGCGGCAGCGGCGAGGTCCTTGTCCTTGAGGTCTGTCTCGTCCAGCGCCACGGGAACGGTGCGCAGGCCTTCATAGCCAACAGCTGCGCCATAGGCGGCGCGGCGATGGTTGCGCATCACCCGCAGCATGTGCTCGCGGTTCTTGGCGAAGCCGTTGAAGGGGCCGAGCTCCTTCGCCATTTCGGCGGAGGTGGCGTAGGAAACACCCGTCATGATGGCGGAGATGGCAGCGCAAATGGCGCGGCCTTCATGGCTGTCATAGGGGATGCCGGCGGTCATCAGGAGGCCGCCAATATTGGCGAAGCCCAAGCCCAGCGTCCTGAACTCATAGGAGAGCCTGGCGATTTCCTTTGAGGGGAACTGCGCCATCATCACCGAGATCTCGAGAACGATCGTCCACAGTCGGACGGCATGCTCGAAGGAGCCGATGTCGAACTTGCCCGTCTCGGCATTGCGGAACTGGAGGAGATTCAGCGAAGCGAGGTTGCAGGCCGTATCGTCCAGGAACATGTATTCCGAGCACGGGTTCGAGGCGCGGATGTCGCCTGAAGCAGGGCAGGTGTGCCAGTCATTGATGGTGGAATGATACTGGATGCCCGGGTCAGCCGAGGCCCAGGCGGCAAAGCCGATCTTGTCCCACAGGGTGGAGGCCTTGATCGTGTTCGTCACCTTGCCCGTGAGGCGGGACTTCAACTGCCAGTCGCTGCCGCGCTCCACGGCATGAAGGAACTCATCCGTCACGCGGACGGAGTTATTGGAGTTCTGGCCAGAAACGGTGCGGTAGGCTTCGCCATCCCAATCCGTGTCATAGGTGTCAAACTCAATCTCGGTATAGCCCTGCTTGGCGAACTGGATCACGCGCTTGATGTAATTGTCGGAAACGAGCGCCCGGCGTGCGTCCTTGACCGCACGCTTCAGCGCCGGGTTCTTCTCGATCTCGAAGCAATCATCGCCCGGGCCATCACAGTTCACACAGGCCTTCATGACGGCCTGGAGGTGCTTCTTGACGGTCTTGGAGCCGGTGACGAGTGCTGCCACCTTCTGCTCTTCCTTGACCTTCCACTCGATGAAGTCTTCCACGTCGGGATGATCGACATCGACGATCACCATCTTGGCCGCACGCCTGGTTGTGCCGCCAGACTTGATGGCGCCAGCCGCGCGGTCGCCGATCTTGAGGAAGCTCATGAGGCCCGAGGACTTGCCGCCGCCCGAGAGCTTCTCGTTCTCGCCGCGCAGGTCCGAGAAGTTGGAGCCGGTGCCGGAGCCATATTTGAAGAGGCGCGCCTCACGCACCCACAGATCCATGATGCCGCCCTCGTTCACGAGATCGTCAGCAACCGACTGTATGAAGCAGGCATGGGGCTGGGGATGCTCATAGGCAGACTTCGACTTGGTCATGCGGCCCGTATCAGGGTCGACATAGTAATGACCCTGGCCGGGTCCATCGATGCCATAGGCCCAATGCAGGCCGGTGTTGAACCACTGCGGCGAATTGGGGGCGCATTTCTGGGTGGCGAGCATGAAGCACATCTCGTCATAAAAGGCGCGCGCATCTTCCTCGCTGTCGAAATAGCCGCCCTTCCATCCCCAATAAGTCCAAGTGCCGGCGAGCCGGTTGAACACTTCCGTGGAAGACCGCTCACCGACGAAGCGTTCCTTCTCCGGCAGCTTCGCGAGGGCTTCCTCATCCGGCACCGAGCGCCACAGCCAGGAGGGAACGGTCTCTTCCTCCACGCGCTTCAAGGCTGCGGGGACGCCCGCCTTGCGGAAATACTTCTGGGCGAGAATGTCGGTCGCCACCTGGCTCCAGGAGGAGGGGACATCGATGTTCTCCAGGCGGAACACGATGGAGCCATCGGGATTCTTGATTTCGCTGGTGGCGCGGCGGAAATCGAGTTCCGCATAGGCTGCCTTCCCGGCTTTGGTGTAACGGCGTTCAATGCGCATTTTCGTCTTAGTCCCTCTATCAAATCGTTGCCTCGAGCACGCACAAAAGCGTCCCGAGGTGCTCCGTCCACCCAGTTTCAAAGACACACACACCCTGTCCCGGAAACGCTGTTTCCGGGCTCATGAGGCTCTTGTTTTGAGCGTTTCTTCAACCGGCGAAGCCGCTCCAGCAGCCCCGCCCCTTAGCCCCTCACTCTGAACCGAGAATAGTCCGTATGGGTTCCGGGCGTCAATAAATAGTGTGTTAATGAAAGATTAACACCATATCTTGTGTTCACACCCGTCCGCCCACCGGGCACAGGGAGAGATTCATACGATTCTCTTGAGAACCTCAAGAACTCCCGGAGTTTATGCGCGCTGTCCACAGGCTCCCGTCCCGGCGCAATGGTAAACATCGAGGGGAGTCAATCCCCAATCCGGGAATGCAGTTTCAACTGAAGTCGCACGCAGGGGCGCGATCCGCTGGTATGAATCTCTGGTGATTGCCTAGAATTCGGCCTGTTGACCCAGGGGCACCCCGGGCTTTGGCTCCCGAATCGGGCCGAGGAGGAGGAGCAGAATGAGCGCCAGGCAGGTGAGGCCGCCCATCAGCAGCCAGGCCTCGTTGACGGCGAGCGTCACAGCACCTTCCTGGATGGTGTCCATGACGCCCAGAAGACCCATGGGATCGGTGGGGTCGGGAAGCTCGTCGACGGTGATCTGCAGGAGGCGGGCCGCTGCCGCGGGATCCGACGTCATCATATCTTTTATGCGGTCGGCATGTTCGGCCGAGCGACTGAAGAGAAGTGTGTCGATCAGGGCGATGCCGATGATGCCGCCCAGCGCCCGGGAGAGGTTGTATAGTCCGCTTGCATCGCTCACCCGCTCCTTGGGCAGGAAGCCCATGGCGAAGCGCGTGACCGGCACGATGCAGAGGCCGAGGGACACGCCGCGCACAA